>SECS01000017.1 GCA_004211435.1 Novosphingobium sp.
TTCTGAGCTGACGCGCTGGCCAAACAAAAACCTCCCCGGAGCGGTCTCCGGGGAGGTTTTTTGTTGCCGGTTCGGAACGCGGGGTCAGCCTGCTGCGATCTGCTCGGCGACTGCCACCAAACGCTGCGCCTGCTCGAGATGAAGCAGTTCGACCATCTTGCCTTCGACCTGGATCGCACCCTTGCCCTGGTTCTCGGGCAGGGCGAAGCCGGCGATCACCGCGCGGGCCCAGGCGAGTTCGTCCTCGCTCGGCGAGAACACGGCGTTGCACGGATCGATCTGGTTGGGATGGATCAGGCTCTTGCCGTCGAAGCCGTAGAGCAGGCCCTGCTCGGCCTCGGCGCGGAACAGGTCGATGTCGCGGAATTCGTTGCAGACGCCGTCGAGGATGGCGACGCCGTGCGCGCGCGCCGCGGCGACCGCCAGCGACAGGAAGGGCAGGAACGGCGTGCGCTCTGGCGTCAGCCGGGCGCGCATTTCCTTGGCAAGATCGTTGGTGCCCATGACGAACAGGGAGAGCCGCGTCGAACGCGCCTTGGCGGCGATCGCGTCGAGCTGCGGCAGGCAGGCGCAGGTCTCGATCATCGCCCAGAGCTGGAGACTATCGGGGGCCGCCGAGAGCGCGGCCTGGCAGGCGTCGATGTCGGCGGGCGAGGAGACTTTGGGCACGAGCACGGCATCGGCACCCGACAGCGCGATCGCGGCGAGATCGTCGGCGCCCCAGGGCGTGTCGAGCCCGTTGGCGCGGATCGCCAGCTCGCGACGGCCGAAGCCGCCCTCGGCGACGGCGGCGAGCGCGGCGGCGCGCGCCGCTTCCTTGTGCTCCGGCGCAACCGCGTCCTCGAGGTCGAGGATGACCACGTCGGCGGGCAGGGTGCGCGCTTTGGCGAGCGCCTTGGCGTTCGTGGCGGGCAGGTACAGCGCGCTTCGGCGCGGGCGTTCGATCTTGCTCATGGAAGGCCGGATAGCGGCTCTCCGATTGCCTGTCAGTAGCCCATGCTCGCCAGCAGAATCTCGCTCTCGTCCCAGAGCCTCCGGGCGGCGGCCGGGTCCTTGCCATGGGGTTGCACGGCGTGTTCGGCCATCTGATAGAACATCCGTCCGCCGTCCTTGCCGGTTTCGGGCGCCGTCGCCATCCAGACCAGGGTTTCAGCCACTTCCTCGGGCGTGAGCGCCTGCACGGTCTTCTCGTAGGCCTGCATATTCTCGTCGCCGTGCTTGAAGAAGTTCGTCGCCACCGGACCGGGGACCAGGGCCTGCGACACGATGCCCCTGTCGGCAACGCGGCGCGCGAGCTCGACGTTGAACAACTGGTTCGCCAGCTTGACTTCGCAATAGGCGGCGCCGGCCTGGAACTCGCCTTGGAGCCGTTGCAGGTCGTCCCAGTTTAGCCCTTGTTGCGGCTGCAGATAGGCCATCGAAGAGACCGCCAGGACCCGCGCGCTGCCCGGGCCGTTCGCGGCCGCGGCGGTTTCGAGCAGGGGCATCAGTTCGCGGGTCAGCAGGAAGGGGGCGAGGTGGTTGGCCGAGAAGGTCTCTTCGGTGCCCTCGCTCGTCACGTAGCGCTGGTCACGCACGCCGCCGGCATTGTTGATGAGCACGTCGACGCGGCCCGTCAGGCCCTTGATCTGCTCGGCGAGTTGCCTGGTCTCGGCCATAAGCGACAGGTTGGCACGCAGGAAGTCGACCTTGCCGCCCTGCGCGGCAGTCTCGCCGATGGCCGCTGCTGCCTGGGCGCTGCGCTCGGCATCACGGCCCTGGCCAATGACGTGCCAGCCCAACGCAGCGAAGGCCTTGGCGGTCGCCAGGCCGATGCCCGAACTGGCTCCGGTTATGACGACGACGCGCGTGGCAGGAGACTGGCTCATTGTTATCCTCTCTATGCGGAATGGGTCAGCGCGGCCGCGCGCCGTTCAGGAACAGGTCGACGCCAAAGGCAATGCGCCGGTCGAGCTCTTCGGTAGGCAATGGTATCGCAGCGAGGATCAGCTTTACCGGGCCCGTGACGACCATCGAGATGAAGGCGTTGGCTGCGGTGAAGGTGTCCTCGACCGCGAGATTCCCCGCCTCGGTCTCGCGCCGCAGCAGCTTGGCCAGGAACTTGATCGTCGGCAGCGCGCCGATCTCGTAGGTGTCGGTGAAGATCTCGGGAAAGCGATAGCTCTCGGTCTGGATGATCCGCTGCAGTTTCAGGCCCTGCGGCGACGAGACGAGATCGATGCGCAGCATCGCGATGTTGGTCAGCGTTTGCGCGAGATCGCCGGGGATCTCGGTCGCGTGGATGCGATCCTCGGGTATCGCATAGCGTTCGATCGCACGGCTCACGGCGGCGCGGAACAGCGACGCTTTGTCCGGATAGCGCGCATAGACCGTGCGCTTGGTCATGCCGACATCGGCGGCGATCGCCTCGATGGTCGCCTGTTCGAAACCCTTGTCGAGGAAATGGTCAAGCGCGTGGTCGAGCAGTTCCGCGTGCCGCGCCTCGGCCTGCTCGCGGGTGGGTCGTCCGGCGCCGGGCCGGGAAATCGCCGATGCTTCATTCATGCTTCGTCACTGGTCCCTGGTTCCCGGAGGCGAATCACGAATAATGAGACGATCAAGTTGCCATTTTATGGGCGATCCGCGCGAAAGCAAGATCAATAGGGCGCGCGAGCGGCAAGGCAAGTCGGCGCGGGTCCGAAGAACAGGCTTGCCTGGTGCTCGGGTCCGGCCATAATGACACGGATAAGTATCCATTAATCGAGTCGGAGAGAATGCGATGGGCGAAGTTGCCGAAAGCCTGCTGAAGCACATGCCGGACGCTTCCGGTTTCGACATTCCCTTCGCCGAGCTGCGCGACCGCCAGGTCGCGGCGATGAACGAGCGGTTCCAGGAACAGGTCGGCCGCATCAAGCTGGTCAAGCTGCGCGCGCAGGATGCCGACGTCACCGAGATCGCGAAGCTCGAGGACGTGATCCCGCTGCTGCTGCCGCACACCGCCTACAAGTCCTATCCCGAAAGCTTCCTGACCGAGAAGAAGTGGGATCGGCTTACCAAGTGGCTGGGTACCGTTTCGGCCTATCCGACGGACGGCGTTGACCTCTCCGAGGTCAGGGAGATCGACGACTGGGTCGAGGCCTGCGCCAAGGCCGGGCTCTTCGTCGCCTGTTCGAGCGGCACCACCGGCAAGTCGGCGATGCTCGTCGCCTCGCGCAAGGACCTGGATTTCGCCAGCCAGGACGGCATCAACGCGGTGCAATGGGGCTCGGCGATCCGTGCGGGCGACATGCGCACCTCGGCCGGCGCGGCAGGGGCCGTGGCCTATACGCACAAGAACGCGGCGATGGGCATGGCGATGATGGGCGCTTTCGTCGATCCCGACGCGCCGCGCTTCCAGTCGGGTCTGCCGCCGGTCACGGTCGGATCGCTGACCAAGATGATCACCTTGCGCAAGGCGATCGCCGACGGCACGGCCA
Source organism: Novosphingobium sp. (assembly GCA_004211435.1). Classification (GTDB taxonomy): domain Bacteria; phylum Pseudomonadota; class Alphaproteobacteria; order Sphingomonadales; family Sphingomonadaceae; genus Novosphingobium; species Novosphingobium anseongense. The sequence goes on from SECS01000017.1 coordinate 3,456, forward strand.
AGCCCGGCGAGATCCAGGAATACGAGGCCGAGACCGAGAGCCGCCAGAAAGGGCTCGACGATGCGCAGGTCCGCGCGGTCGAGGACATCATCGCGAAGCGCAACGAGAAGCTCTACATCACCGGCATGTGGGGCGCGCTCTATCCCTTCGCCGAGGCGGTGCGCGCCAAGGGCTACGGGGCCAAGGACTTCCACCCGCAGAACGGCGTCTATCTCGGCGGCGGGCTCAAGCGCGCAAAGCTGCCCGACGATTACCGCGAATTCGTCTACGAGACCTTCAATCTCCAGCCCGAATACATCTACCAGATGTACGGCATGCAGGAACTCGGCAGCTCGATGCCGCGCTGCCAGCAGGGGCAGCGCTATCACGTGCCGCCGTGGCTGGTCTGCCTGCCGCTCAACAAGGAGGGCGATGCGCTGGTTCCCGGGGTGGGTGAGCGCAAGGTCGAAGGCCGCGCCGCCTTCTTCGACCTTTCGATGGACGGCCGTTGGGGCGGGGTGATCTCGGGCGATCACATCGAGGTCGACTACAGCCCCTGCGCCTGCGGCAACCGCTCGCCGTCGATCGCCGACAACGTCTACCGCTATTCGGACATCGAGGGCGACGACAAGATCGGCTGCGCGGGTACGGTCGATGCCTATGTGCGCGGCCTGTCGTGACCGCTTGCTCCGCCGGCGATAGGCGGTAAGACCCGCCGAAACCAAACCTCGGGAGACCTGCGATGCCCTCAGCCTATGCCATCTTCATCCGCGAGGGCGAGATCGTCGATCCCGAGGCCATGGCCGCCTACAAGGCCGGAAACGCCGGCGTGCCCGTGCCCGGGCTGACGCCGCGCGTCGTCTATGGCGCGATGGAAACGGTCGAGGGCGAGGCCGCCGACGGCATGGTCATCCTCGAGTTTCCGTCGATGCAGGAGGCGCGCGACTGGTACTACGGCGAGTACAACGAGCGCGCCAAGCTTCGCCAGAAGGCAGCGCCCTATCGCGGCTTCCTCGTCGAAGGCCTCTGACACCGACGGGAAGGGCTGGACAGGCGGCGGCAAGCAGGCGCAAGATCGCGCCATGATCAAACTCGCTCGCACCGCCGCCGCCCTGCTCACCCTGGCCATTCCCGCGGTCGCTCAGGCCGAATTGCCGGTCGGCGCGCGGGCACCCGACTTCACCGCGCAGAGCGCGATGGCGGGCAAGGTGCAGAGCTTCAACCTGCGCGCGGCGCTGCGCCGCGGGCCGGTGGTACTCTATTTCTTCCCCAAGGCCTTCACCCAGGGCTGCACCCTGGAAACCCGCGCTTTCGCCGAAGCGAGCGCCCAGTTCGGCGCCGCCCACGCTACGATCGTCGGGCTTTCGGCCGACGATATCCCGACCCTGCAGCGTTTCTCGACCGAGGAGTGCCGCAGCAAGTTCGCGGTGGCTTCGGCGACGCCCGCGATCGTGCGTTCCTACGACGTGGCGATGAAGACCGACAGGCTGCCGCCCGAGCGCCGCGCCGCGATGCCGGCGAACATGACCGGGCGTACGTCCTACGTGATCGCGCCCAACGGCCGCGTCAGCTTCGTCCATTCGGACCTCGACTACCGCGAGCACGTCCGCCTGACCTTGCAGGCGGTTCAGGCGCTCAATCACCGGCACTAAACCCCGTCCCCATGCTTTACAAAACGTGGCGCTCCGCTAAGCGGAGCCCTCGTTTTTGGAGTGCCGTGCCATGCGTGCCGAAGGGCAGGCTCATATCGACCGGATCGACGCCGCGCTGGCGCTCGTCCGCAAGTCTCTCGACTGGGATCGCGCGCTGCGGCGGCTCGACGAGCTGAACGCGCGCGTCGAGGATCCCAAGCTCTGGGACAATCCCAAGGAAGCCGAAGCGGTCATGCGCGAACGGCGCCGGCTCGACGCGTCGATCGGCACGGTCAAGACGATCGCCCAGGAAAAGGCCGACGCGATCGAGTTCGTCGAACTCGGCGAGTCCGAAGGCGATGACGGCACGGTGGCCGAGGGCCTGGCTTCGCTGGCCGCGCTGGCCGAGCGCGCCGATGCCGACAAGGTCCAGGCCCTGCTCGCGGGCGAGGCCGATGCCAGCGATACCTATCTCGAAGTCCATGCCGGTGCGGGCGGCACCGAGAGCCAGGACTGGGCGCAGATGCTCCAGCGCATGTACACGCGCTGGGCCGAGCGCCACGGCTACAAGGTCGAGCTGGTCGACTATCACGCGGGCGAGCAGGCCGGCATCAAGAGCGCGACTCTGCTGATCAAGGGCGAGAACGCCTATGGCTATGCCAAGACCGAGAGCGGCGTCCACCGCCTGGTCCGCATCAGTCCCTACGACAGCTCGGCGCGCCGCCACACGAGCTTCAGCTCGGTCTGGGTCTATCCGGTGATCGACGACGACATCGAGATCGAGATCAAGGAAAGCGATCTCAAGATCGACACCTACCGCGCTTCGGGCGCGGGCGGGCAGCACGTCAACACCACGGACTCGGCGGTGCGCATCACGCACATTCCCACGGGCATCATCGTCGCCAGCCAGAACGACCGTTCGCAGCACAAGAACCGCGCGACCGCGATGGGCATGCTCAAGGCGCGGATGTACGAGGCCGAACTGGCCAAGCGCGAAGCCGAGACGCTGGGCGAGTACCAGGCCAAGACCGAGATCGGCTGGGGCCACCAGATCCGTTCCTACGTTCTGCAGCCCTATCAGTTGGTCAAGGACCTGCGCACGGGCGTGACCTCGACCGCACCCGACGACGTGCTCGACGGTGCGCTCGATCCCTTCATGGCCGCGGCGCTGTCGCAGCGCGTGACCGGTGAGAAGGTGGCCGTGGAGGACGTCGATTGAGACTCGCTGCACGGTCGGTCGGCGTTGCATTGCTGAGCCTGGGCCTGTTGGCCGGCTGCGGTGCGAAGCAGGACGATCAGTCCGGTCGGCCGGCGACCGCGCGCGCCTTTCCGCGTCCCGATCGACCGGTGTCGCAGGCGGGGCAAACCGCTTTCTCGACCGAAGTCCAGCGCGACAGCGTCAACGAGGCGCAGACCGTGATGGATCTCGCCGACATCCGCGAAGGCATGACCGTGGCCGACATCGGCGCGGGCGAGGGCTACTACACCGTCCGCCTGGCCATGCGCGTGGGCAAGAAGGGCCGCGTCCTCGCCCAGGACATCGATGCCCCGGCGCTCCACCGGCTGGGCGAACGCGTCGAGCGCGAGCGCTTCGACAACGTCTCGATCAAGCCTGGCGCTATCGACGATCCCCGGCTGCCGCAGGCAAGCTTCGACCGCATTTTTATGGTCCACATGTATCACGAGGTCACCGAGCCTTACGCCTTCCTCTGGCGGTTGCGTCCGGCACTGCGCCCGGGCGCGCGCGTGATCGTCGTCGATACCGATCGGCCCACCGACCAGCACGGCATCCCGCCGTCGCTGCTGTTCTGTGAATTCAGCGCAGTGGGCTTTCGTTTGACCCAATTTATTCGTAAGCCGGAGATGCAGGGTTACTACGCGCAGTTCGAGGCCGTGGGCGATCGGCCCGCGCCCGAAGCGATCAAGCCCTGCCGGCAGGCGGACAAGCCAGCGGCCGCGCGCTAGCCGCACCGCGATAGGAAAGAAAGTCGCATGAGTTTCAAGGGTCTGAAGCCGATTCTGTACGGCGGCCGCGAAGTATGGCCACTGGTGGAAGGCGGCAAGGGCGTGTCGGCAACGAACCATGCCAGTTCGGGTGCCTGGGCGGCGGCCGGTGGCATCGGCACGGTCAGCGCGGTGAATGCCGACAGCTATGACGCCGAGGGCAAGATCGTTCCGCAGGTCTATGAGCAGCTGACGCGCAAGGAGCGGCATGAACAGCTGATCCGCTTCGGTATCGACGGCGCGGTTGCGCAGGTTCGCCGCGCGCACGAGATTTCGGGCGGGCAGGGTGCGATCAACATCAACGTCCTGTGGGAAATGGGCGGCGCCCAGCCGATCCTCGAAGGCGTTCTCGAGCAGACCCGCGGTCTCGTAACGGGCGTCACCTGCGGCGCGGGCATGCCTTACAAGCTGTCGGAAATCGCGGCACGGTTCGGCGTGCACTATCTGCCGATCGTCAGTTCGGGCCGTGCCTTCCGCGCGCTGTGGAAGCGCGCCTATCACAAGGTGCCCGAACTGCTCGGCGCGGTGGTCTACGAAGATCCCTGGCTCGCCGGCGGCCACAACGGCCTGTCGAACGCAGAGGACCCGACCAAGCCCGAAGATCCCTATCCGCGCGTCAAGGCGCTGCGCGACGTCATGCGCGCCGAGGGCGTTCCCGACGACGTGCCGATCGTCATGGCCGGCGGCGTCTGGTTCCTGCGCGAGTGGGACAACTGGATCGACAATCCCGAGCTCGGCTCGATCGCCTTCCAGTTCGGCACCCGCCCGCTGCTGACGCACGAGAGCCCCATCCCGCAGGGTTGGAAGGACATGCTGCGCACCCTCGAACCGGGCGACGTGCTGCTCCACCGCTTCTCGCCGACGGGGTTCTATTCTTCGGCCGTGCGCAACCCGTTCCTGCGCGGCCTCGAGGCGCGCAGCGAGCGTCAGGTGCCCTATTCGAAGGTCGAGGCGGGCGAGCACACGGTCAAGCTCGACGTCGGCGTCAAGGGCAAGAACTTCTGGGTCGCGCCCAAGGACCTCGAGCGTGCGCGCACCTGGGCCAATGCCGGCTTCACCGAAGGCCTGCGCACGCCCGACGATACGATCATCTTCGTCGATCCGGCCGAGCGCGACTGGATTCGCCAGGACCAGGCAGACTGCATGGGTTGCCTGTCGCACTGCGGCTTCTCGTCGTGGAAGGACCACGACGACTACACCACGGGGCGTTTGGCGGATCCACGCAGCTTCTGCATTCAGAAGACGCTGCAGGACATCGCCCATGGCGGACCGGTGGACGAGAATCTGGCCTTTGCCGGGCATGCTGCCTACCGCTTCAAACAGGACCCGTTCTATTCGAACAACTTCACCCCGACGGTGAAGGAACTGGTCGACCGCATCCTGACCGGCGACTGACCGGACGCGGCCTTAGGCCGCGAAAAGCGCGCGCTCCGCGTCGAAGAGCGCGGCGAGGCCTTCGGCGACGGTCCGGATCGCCAGATCGCTGCGGTCGCGTCGCCGGATCAGCATCCAGGCGTCGCGCGGCGGCGGCGCGACGTCCAGAGCGCAGCCGCGCAGGCCCGGTTCGCTCCGACCGATGTAGTGCGGCAGGAGCGCGAGACCAGCGCCCGAGAGCGCCGCCATGGCCTGGGCGAACTGGTTGCTCGCGCGAAAGGCCACGCGCCTGCGCGGATAGTGGCGCGCCAGCCAGCCGGCTTCGGGAACATGGCCATCGGCTTCGTCGAAGCCTATGAACACGGGCTCGGCCCCGTGCTCGACGGCGAGGCAGGCGGCGGGCGTGCCGTAGAAGCCATAGCCCAGGGTAACGAGCGGACGCGCGATCACGTCGCCGTCCTCGGGTCGGCTCAGACGGATGGCGATGTCGGCCTCGTGGCGTTCGAGGCTGATGCTGCGTATGTCCGAAGCGAGGTCTATGTCGAGCGCCGCATGGCGGACCGTCAATCCCGCCAGACGGCGCGCGAGAAAGCCGTGTGCCAGCGCCGGCGAGGCGTTGACCCGGACCAGCCCTTTCGGCGCGTCGTCGGTTCCGCTGCGCCCGATCGCGCGCGCAGCGGCTTCCATGTCGCCGGCCGCGGCAAGCGCCTGGTTCCCGGCCGATGTGAGGGCATAGCCCTCAGGCCGGCGCTCGACGAGTTTCGCACCAGCGCTCTGTTCGAGCGAACGGATGCGGCGGGCGATGGTCGCGTGGTTGACCCCGAGCGCTCTCGCCGCAGCGGACAGGCTCCCATGCCGGCCGAGCGCCAGGAACACACGTAAGTCCTGCCAGTCGAGATCTGTGCGTTTTCGATCAGCCATTGTGAAATCATAGCGAATTTTCGCTCAGGCGTAAGCGCCCTAACTCCAGGCTCTGTTCGACAAGGCCAACACGGAGTTCATCATGACCACTGACCGCAAAGTCGCCATCGTTACCGGAGCCTCGCAGGGGCTCGGCGCCGGTATCGTCGAGGGTTTCCGCGCGCGCGGCTATCGCGTCGTCGCCACCTCGCGCTCCATCGCGCCATCGCAGGATCCCGATCTGTTGACCGTGGCCGGAGACATTGGTGATCCGGCGACCGGCCGCAAGGTCGTCGAAGCCGCCCTGGCGGCCTTCGGACGCGTCGATACGCTGATCAACAATGCCGGCGTGTTCGTCGCTTCGCCGTTCACCGACTACACCGAAGCGCAGTATCGCACCAAGCTGTCGACCAATCTCGACGGTTTCTTCTTCATCACCCAGCAGGCGATCGCCGCGATGGAAAAGCAGGGAAGCGGCCATGTCTTGCAGATCACCACGACTCTGGCGGAAAAGGCGGACGCGCGCGTGCCTTCGGTGATCGCCGCATTGACCAAGGGCGGGCTCAACGCCGCGACGCGCAGCCTGGCGATCGAGTATGCGACGCGCGGTATCCGTGTGAACGCGGTTTCGCCCGGAGTCATCAAGACGCCGATGCACGTCCCGGAAACGCACGAGGCGCTGGCCGCGCTGCATCCGATGGGCCGTCTGGGAGAGGTCGACGACATCGTTCGCGCGGTGCTCTACCTCGAGGACGCGCCATTCGTCACGGGTGAGATCCTGCACGTCGACGGCGGTCAGTCGGCCGGTCACTGATGCGTCATCGGGAGTAGAAATCATGCCGATCGTGACGATCCAGGTTACGCGCGAAGGAACCGTTCCCGGCGCGGACCGCACGACTGCCGAGCAGAAGGAAGCGCTGTATAGCGGCGTCTCCGACCTGCTCCGAGAGGTGCTGGGGAAGGATCCCGCAGATACCTTCGTCGTCTTTCAGGAGGTCGAATTGGAGAATTGGGGCCGCAACGGCCTCAGTGTCCCGGCTTACCGCCGCGCCACTTCGGCCGCAACGAGCGGATAGCGCCGTGGGGCGGAGAGATGCGCGGAGTGGGGCAACTCGCTCCGTCGCATTCTCGGGGAATTCCGACTTTCAATGCCGGCGAAATCTCCTATGAGACAGGTGGGTCACGGAGAAAAAATGAATAGTCGCGCCTACCGTGTTACCGTTACCGACCTTGCCAAAGATGCCGATGCAACCCGGAGCTTCGAGACCACCGGGGTCGAAGTTTGTGAAGACGGGTCACTCTATCTGCCTATGGTTTTGGGTGCCGAAATCGTTTGCGAGAACGACTGGGGCAGTGTGACGGTCACCAAATTGAACGACAGGTCTGCCGAACGCTTGCGCTCCGAGCCTGTTTGAACTTGCTCTTGGGGAGGCTGTCCGGCTTCGTCGGGCAGTCTTTCTCTAGCCGAGTTCCCATTCTGTATTGCGCCTCAACGCTTCGGTCTGGTCCGGGGTCAGTTGACCGCTGGCAACAAGATCATCGCGAAGCGCGGTCAGTATCCTGGTACGCGCCACGCGGAACTGTGCTTCGGGAACGAAGGCATATTCCTGGCGTACGCCTTGCGCATACCATGCATAGATCTGCGCATCCGGTTGCCAGAGGATGCTGAGATCGGCCTTGAGCAGGATATCGATGGCCACATCACGCGGCATGTCCTGCCCGCGGAAGTGATGGCTCTTGGTTGCGAGGATCATGTCTGAGACCAGCGCCCTATCGAGCGGAGTCCCGGGCGCGAGCAGGTCGGCAACCGACAGGAAGATTTCCAGCGAAAGGTCTTCGTTGTCCGATCGGGTCGGGTCGTAGACGATGTCATGGAACAGTGTGGCGGCGATCATTTCCCGCGAAAACGCCGTGTCCTTCGGAATCTGACGCAGCATCAGGTCGATGTGACGGAGCGTATGATAGTGCCGGTGCGGCTCGCCATGGCGCTCGACGATCATCCCGCGGACCTGGTCGGGCACGCCCAGCCGGTCGAAGGCCTCACCGAGCGACGGGGAGGGAGCATTCATCGAGCCTGGCCTCGGAAACCGGGACGGATCATGGCGGTTCTGAGCACGAGCGGCGAAAATCCGCTTGTGCGACCGCGCGAGTCCTGGCCCCTTGGAAACACCATGAGCGTATATGTAGATGCCGCCATACATCCCCTGCGAGAAAGGCTCATGTGTCACATGTTCTCGCCCGACTTGGAAGAACTCCACGCCATGGCGGACCTGATCGGCATCCAGAGGCGCTGGTTTCAGAATCCGCTGACGATGCGCGTCTCCTGGCCGCATTACGATATCGACCGGGCCCGCCGGTCGCTCGCGGTCGGCTTCGGCGCGATTGAATGCGACAAGTACCAGACCGTCGCCATGGCGGCGATCATTCAGGGAAGGCCTGAGAAACTGCTGCGCATCCGGTCGCTCGCCAGCCCGAACCGGGACTTCGCGCCAGCGGCGCACGTACCGGAATGGCTCGCCGAGCAGGGGTTCCCGCAAGCCTGGACCTGGTCGGACGCCGACTGAGGGCTAGGCGAAAGGGGTGGCGAATTCGATGCGAATGCCGCCGGGGATGAAGACCAGGAAATGACGCGTCGTCGACCCGGGCCGGATCGGGCATGGCGACACGTCGACCACGACTTCGGGATGGACACTCACCTTGTCCCAGACCGCTTCGAGCGCGGCATCGTCGGTCACCGCCAGCGACAGATGATGGAGGCCGATATTCGCGCGCCGGTCGAAGGCGCGCGCCGCTAAGGGATCGGCGGCGCGCCACAGGGTCAGGAGTGTCACTCCGTCGGACACGAAGATCGACGGGTAGTCGGCGACTCCGCCGACTTCGTCGAAGCCAAGCAGGCCGCAGAAGAAGTCCCGAGCCTGGTCCAGGTCGGGGACCGTGAGACCGACGTGGTGGACGCCTCGGGTCAGTTTCTCGGTCATGGCTTTTCTCCTTCCAGTTCCGCGACGCGCGCGCGCAGTCGGGCCAGTTCGTCGAGCAGGGGTTGGGTGCCGCGCCGGATCTCGGCTTCGGTGAAGCGTGGGGTGATGTGCTGCGGGCAGTTCCAGTCGAAGCCGACGACGTCGATCACGAAAGCCCGCTCGGGCTCGGCCGCGTAGTCGACCGGCATGACGACGGCGATGTCCGCCGGATACTCGCTGATTTGCGCATGGCCGATCAGCTTGAGGCGGCGCTGGTTGGGATAGTCCATGAGGAACAGTGCCACGCGATCGTCGGCTGCGAGGTGGGCGGTCGACAGGTACTGGCGATTGCCGCGGTAATCGGCGAAACCGATCCGATTGCCGCCCAGTCGCTTGAGAAAGCCCATCGGTCCGCCGCGATGCTGGACATAGGGCCAGCCGTCTTCGCTGACGGTCGCCATATAGAAGCTGTCGCGGGCGGCGATGAACTCGTCCTCGCGCGCGCCGAGACTGTCGATCTCGCCGGCCTGGGCTTCCATGCGCGCATAGGAGCCGCGCGAACCCGCGATTTCCTGCAAGGCGCGGCTGCCGGGGCCGAACATCGTGTGAAGAAAGGTCTGTGCCATGCGCAGAGACCTATTCCTATAAAGGTTTTATGATAATTCCTCTTGATTGGCGTTCACTGTTGCAGTTTGGGGAATAATGGACCGGTTCGAAATGCTCGCGGCTTTCGTCGCCGTGGCTGACCAGCGCGGCTTTGCAGCCGCTGCCCGCACGCTCGGGGTTTCGCCGCCGGCGATCACTCGCGCCGTCGCGGCGCTCGAGCGGCATCTGGGCGTCACGCTGTTCCAGCGATCGACACGGGCGGTATCGCTGACCGAGGACGGCGCGGCCTTTCTCGATCGCGCGCGGCGCATCCTGATCGACCTGCGCGAGGCCGAGCAGATCGTGATGGGCGGCCGCTCGACCCCGCGTGGACAGCTTTACGTCACGGCCCCCGTGATGTTCGGGCGACTGCACGTGCTGCCGGCGATCAACGCCCTTCTGTCCCGGCACGAGGGCCTGAGCGCGCGGATGATGCTGCTCGATCGCAATGTCCGGATCATCGAGGAGGGCATCGACGTCGCGGTCCGCATCGGTGCGCTGACCGACAGCGCGCTACGCGTGGTGACGATCGGCGCGGTCCGGCAGGTCGTCGTCGCCAGTCCCGACTATCTGTCGCGACACGGAGCGCCGGCCCGTCCCGCCGATCTCGGCGACCATCGCTGCATTGCCGGAAGCGGCCCGCGGCTCGGCAGCGCCTGGCCTTTCGGCGCTCGGGGCGAGACGTTGGTCGAGGTGGTGCCGCGCCTGATCGTCAACACCGTCGATGCTACGATAGCTGCAGCGGAGGCGGGACTGGGGCTCGCCAACCTGCTCAGCTATCAGTCGCAGGATGCGATCGCCGCCGGCCGACTGGTCGAAGTGCTCGCCGACCATGCGCCGGCGCCGATGCCGGTGAGCCTCCTCTACGAAAGCGGGCGCGCGGCGATGCCGGCGGTGAGAGCCTTCATCGAAGCCATGCGCGAACGCGCGCGGCACAGCGCCTGGGGCGAAAGGTAAGGCCGGCCTGCATCGCATCGTCAAGCGGCCGGAGCGATCGGCGATTGTCGCCCGGCGCTCTCGCGATCGGCATCGACCAGCAGTTGCTCGAAGTTGCGCGTGAAGGCTTCGGTGTCGAACAGCGGATGCGTGGTCCGGTTTGCCGCGAGCCGTTCCTTGACCTCTTGCAGCCGCGCGGAATCCGTGGCGAGTTCGAGCGCCAGACTTTCGTAGGCTTGCAGGGACTCCGTCACGAGATCGGGCAGGCCGATCGCTTTCAGCAGGCTGCCGGCAACCCGCGAAGAGAAACTTCCGCCAAGCTTGGTGACCACCGGCAGACCGATCCACAGGGCATCGCTCGCCGTCGTGTGGGCGTTGTAGTTGAACGTGTCGAGGAACAGGTCCGCGCAGGCCTGGCGGGCCAGGTGCTCGCTGACCGGCATGCGCTCGGCGAAGACCAGGCGCTCGGGGGCGATACCGCGGTTCCCGGCCTCGCGACGCAGGTTCTCGATCGCCCAGGGATTGTCGGCCAGCAGCCAGAGGACGCTGCCTTCGACGCGCGTCAGCAGACGCATCCAGATGTCGAATTCCGCCCGGGAGATCTTGAAGCTCCCGTTGAAGCAGCAGAACACGAAGCCCTCCTCGGGAAGGCCCAGTTCGCTCCGGGTGAACCTCCGCGGGGAGATCGGTCGCTCGTCGTCGGTCACCTGATAGCTGTGCGGGATGCGCAGCACCCGCTCGGAATAATGCTTCCTGCTGTCTTCGGGGACGATGATCAGGTCGGCGATCATGTAGTCGAAATAAGGTGCGCCCATCGTGCCCGGATAACCCAGATAATCGATCTGGCACGGCGCGGCGTGGGCGGCGAAAATGCCCGTGCGCGCATCTTCGGTGTAGCCCTTCAGGTCGATGGCGACGTGGATGCCCAGGTTGCGGGAAAGCTGCGCCGTCTCTTCGTCGCTGATTCCGCTGACGTCGTGGAACGCGTCGACCGCCTGGATGACACGCTGGCGCATGGGATCCTGCTTCTGCGGACCGTAGGAGAAGGCATGGATCTCGAAGCGGTCGCGGTCGTGCCGCTCGATCATCTTGATCATCAGCGCCATGGTCGCGTGGTTGTGGAAGTCGGACGAAAAATAGCCGATCCGCAGCGTCGTCCGGTCTGCCGCCGCGGCGAAGGCGGCGGGGGCTCGCGCCGGGAAGTTCTGCTCGGCCCAGCGCCGAGCATTCTTGAGTTGGAGCGCTCCATCGTCGGTGATCGCTGCCAGGTGAAAGGGCGAAACGCTGCCTTGATCGTGCAGACGACGCAGGAGCTCCTGTTTGAGATCGTCCTCGACCCACAGGCCCATCTGCGCGCGGAGGAAGACGACCTCTCCGAGGGCGATGTCGTCGCTCGGGTCGAGGCCGAAAGCCTTCTCGAAACAGGGCAGGGCTTCCGAGAACCGGCGCGAGCCCTTCAGGGCGGTTCCCAGGTTCCGATGGGTCAGGGCATGCGACGGCGCCAGGCCCAGCGCCTTGACGTAACTGTCGATGGCCTCGGGCAATCTTTTGAGATGCAGCAAGGTGCTGCCCAGATTGCTGTGCGCGGCGAAGTAATTCGGATCGAGCGCGATGGCCCGGCCATGTGCGATCACGGCCTCGTCATAGCGATGCAGGTCTTGAAGGATGTTGCCCTTGCTCGTGCAGGCCTGCGGAATATCGGGATTGAGCCCAATCGCCATGTCTATCTCGACCAGCGCTTCCGCGAACCGCTTCTCGGCGCGCAGCGTGATCGCGCGATTGATCCGTGCCTCGACATATTCGGGCCAGAGGGCGATCGCCGCGTCGAAGCTCGCGAGGGCCTCGCTCGTGCGCTTCAGGTCCCGCAACACGTTGCCGCGGTTGTTGTAGGCTTCGACGTAGTCCGGAGCCAGCGCGATGGCGCGATCGTAGATCGTGACGGCCTCGTCCCGATAGCCGGCCGCGGCCACGACGACACCGCCGATGTTATGCGTGATTTCGCAGTCGGGGTACTTTTGCAGGAGCTCGGCGGCGAGCGTGACCGCGTCATCGAGCCGCGACTGCGAATAGAGCTGAACGAGGGCGTCCAACTCTGCTTGCGATGCGTTCGAAGACGATGAAGGGCCATCCGCGGGCGTGGTCATGTGCAGCCTTGTTCCGATGTGCGTCGGAGCGACGACCGCGGGAAGGGCTGGGCGACGGCTCCGAATTTCGGCCATGCTATCGGCCGAGCGTGGATCCGGCAACGCCCGACGCGATCCTCAAGGGCTGCGTGGCAAAACTGCGTCGCGGGGCGATCAGGCGGCCTTAGGCAGCTGGCTCAGCGTTTCCAGCACGTCTTCGATGCTGCCCGGCCGGGCGAGCAGATAGCCCTGGGCATAGTCGAAACCCGCCGCGGTGGCGTCGACGAGCTGCTGTTCGGTCTCGATGCCTTCGAGCACGCAGCGCAGCGAGAGCGTCTCGGCGAGGCCGCGGATGGCGCCGACGAGCCGCCGGCCGGTCGCATCGGCGAGCTGTGCGGCGAAGCTGCGGTCGACCTTGAGGATGTCGAGCGGCAGATTGTGCAGCGACGAAAGACTCGAGAAGCCCGTGCCGAAGTCGTCGAGAGCGACCTTGGCGCCGACGCTGCGCAACCGCTGGAGCGATTGCCGCGCGGTCTCCATGTCCGAAATCAGCGAGTTCTCGGTGATTTCGAAGACGAGGCGGGTGGAGGCTACGGGCGAGAGCGTGAGCTCGTCGAGGATCATCGCGATCGTGGTCTCGTCGGCGAGGTCGACGGCCGAGAGGTTGAAGTTGAGATGGACCGCCGCAGGCAGGCGCGAGGCGCCGGCGAGCGCTTTCTCGAAGAGCTTGAGCGTCGTGCGCCGCGCCATGCCCGCACGTTCGGCCGTTGCGATCAGCCGTTCGGGCGAGACCACGCCGATCGAGGGAGATGTCCACCGCGCCAGGGCCTCGACCGCGACCACGCCGCGGGTTCTGGTCGAGAAGACGGGCTGGAAGACGACCGAGATCTCGCGGTCGATGTCCGCCGCCTGGAAGGCGCTCTCCACGGCCCGCTCGGAGCGGATCATCTCGTCGAGCCGGCTGGTGAACACCACGCAGCCCCCGCGGCGCTGGGCCTTGGCGTGGTAAAGCGCGAAGTCCGCGCGATCGAGGAGATCCTGTGCCGAACGCCCCGCCTGCGGATAGCCGGCGATGCCGATCGAGCAGCCGACGACGACGTTCGCACCCGTCAGGGGGACGGGGCGCTTGATCGCTTCGCAGATGCGCTGGCCCGTCTTCGCGGCCCGATCGGCGTTGCCGGCGAAGAGGATGCCGAACTCGTCGCCGCCGAAGCGCGCGACCATGCAGTCGCTCGCGAATTCGCGCAGCCGCTCGGAGATGATCTTGAGCAGGCTGTCGCCTTGTGCGTGCCCGTAGGTGTCGTTGACCGGCTTGAACCCGTCGAGATCGAGCAGCGCGACGGCGAAGCCGTCCTCGCCCGCCCCAAGCCGTCGGTCGAGCTCGTCGAGGAAGAACCGCCGGTTCGGCAGCCCCGTCAGCGTATCGGTGCGCGCGAGCGCGACGTTGGTCTCGATCAGGACCTCGGCTTCGGATTGCTTGTGCGCAAGGTCGCGCTGCGACAGTTCGAGCCGAAGGAAAGCCGCGAAGGAATCGCGCAGGACCTTGAGAATGACGAGCGCGACGAGCGAGATGTTGACGGCGACGACGATGCCGACCTCGCTGCCGCGCGCGAAGCTGTAGACGAGGAAGGCCCCCATGACGATCACGCAGACCAGGAAAGCTGCGGTCGGCAGATAGCCGAGGCAGAATATGCAGGCGACCACGGTCATGGCGATGAACATCGAGACGTGGCCGTGCTGGTCGGGCCCGCCATACTGGTCGAGCGCGAGTGCCCAGGCGAGGAAAGCGACCGCAATGAGAGCGGCGAGGAAGGTCGTCCGGCGAAGCTTCGCGCGGGCATCTGGCTTGGTCGGTGCCGGCTCGCCCGCGGCGAAGAGCCATCGGACCGAGCGGATCATGCAGGCGGCGATCAGGATCGCGGGTATGACGACGGTGAGGCTCGCGGGTGCGAGGTCGCGATGCGTATAGGCGAGCGAGGCGGCGCTGACCGAGAGCAGCGCATAGAGCGGCGCGATCTGGCGCTGCAGGTTGGCGACCTGGGCGATCTCGAAGTCCGAGGTCCGCACCGCGTCCCGGTAGAGTTCGTGTAACGTGAAGAGCGCCCGCATAGGGCGCCGTCTAGCCCGGGCACCTTTGCCGATCGGTATAGCGCGCGCGTGTATTCGCCGCGATCGGCGCTAAGGTCTTGGTAAGGCCCGGTCGGCTGTCGTCGTTCTCTCGGGGCGCCCGTCAGTTGAACGGGCGGTAGGTCAGGCGCACGAAGACCGATCGGCCGGGGCCGTCTGCGAAGCACAGCGTCTCGGCCCAACCCATCGGGCCGGCCACCGAGCCGCCCGTATAGGCGCCGCTGAATGGCAGGACGATGCCGCCGGCGCTGTTCGAGGCCGAACAGTTCGACGAGACCAGCTTGTCCGTGAGGTTCTTGCCGATCAGCGCGATTTCCCAGCGATCCTCCGCATCCCTCAGCGCGATGCTGGCATCGACCCGGAAATAGCTGTCCTGGACGTTGTCTGCATTGGGACGCCCATTGGCGAGATAGGCCGGATAGCTCGACGAATACTGGTTGTTGTTGGTGAGGCCGAGCTTGAGGCCCGATCCGACCGGCAACTCGTAGTCGAAGCCGAAATTGGCCGTCCACTCGGGTGCGCGGATCATGCGCTGGCCCGAGATGTCCTGCGCATTGTAGAAGCCGTAGACGCCGTTGCGCGTCACGCCGACGCCGGGTGGCAGGCCAAGCTGCGCGCCGCTCGGCGGAGCGAAGAAGGTGTTGCAGCCCTGCGCGAAGGTCTGGTTCGCGTAGCAGGGGATGTTGTTGAGCTCTTTGTAGCGCGCATGGTTCCAGTTGACCGAGGCGCTGAGCGAGAGCCCTTCGATCGCGGGCGGGCGATACATCAGGTCCACGTCGACGCCATAGGTGCGCGCCTTGCCCGCGTTGACCGTCGTGATCACGGGGACGCCGCCCACCGAATCGGCGATACCGCCGACCTGCAGGCCCTTGTAGGTGTAGTCGTAGAAGGCGAGATTGAAAAGCAGGCTGCGATCGAAGAAACGCGACTTGAGGCCGACCTCGTAGCCCTGGACCTCTTCATCGTCGAAGGCGTTGTCCTCACCCGGCGCCGCTGGCACTGCGACCTTGAACGAGCCCGACTTGTACCCCTTCTTGTACGAGGCGAAGATGGTGAGATCGTCGCTCGGCGTATAGGTCAGCGTCGCTTCGGGGGAGAAGTTGCTCGAATGGACGCGTGGCTCGGGCAGCAGCCCGGTGATGTCGCCGAGCGCCGGATTGGCGTAGGTCACGCGTTCGGTACGCGTTCGTCGTTCCAGCGCACGCCGCCCGCGAGTTCGAGCTGGTCGGATAGCTTGTAGCGCAGCTGGCCGAACAGCGAGTAGGTCCTGATATCGACTGTCGTCGCGGCATCGAGCTCGATCGAGCCCGGCGGCAGGAAGCCGAGCGGCGCGCCGATGGTATAGGCGCGGTTCTGAATGAACCGCACCCGGTCATAGAGCATGCCGTCTTCGTAGAAGCCGCCGAGCGTGAAGTTGAGCGGGCCCGAAAAGTCACTTTCGAGACGCAGTTCCTCGGTGAACTCGCGGCGCCGGAAATTGTTGGTAACGGCGAATGTCGGGCCGGCGGCCGTGGTCAGCGTCGGGTTCACCGAACTGCTCGACACCAGCTTGTAGTAGGCCGTGGTCGAGGTCAGCGAGAGCGCTGGCGAGAGATCGTAGTTGAGCTCGAGCGTCCCGAAATTCTGCTTGTTCTGGAGATAGGGCGTGCCGCCGTTGGGCAGCCCGGGGAAGGCCGCCGGATCTAGGAACACCTGGTTGGCGTTGCGATCGTACTTGCAGTCGTCACCGCCGATGAAGGGAATGTTGGGAAACAGGCCGGGCACCGGCGAGAACGATTGCCCCGCGCCGTCGGGACAACTTGCCAGCTGCTTGAGATCCGAATTGATCGTCTTGTCGTAGGAATGGTTGATCTTGAACCGTGCCGAGAAGGTGTCGGTCGGATTCCACAGCAGGGTGCCGCGGACGATGAAGTTGCGCGGTTGGGGAACGCGGTCGGGCGGGGTGATCGCCCCCGTCAGCGGCGTCGCGACGGCACGATTGCGGAACCAGCCTTCGCCCTCGGAATAGGTCGTCGCGAAGCGCGCCTTCAGCGTTTCGGTCACCGGACCCGAGGCGATGAGCTCGCCGCGCCATTCGCGGGCGTAGAACTCGTAGCTGCCACGGGCGATCACTTCCACTTCGTCGGTCGGATCGGCGGTGCGCAGCGAGATCACGCCGCCGGGACTGCTCTTGCCATAGAACAGCGCCTGCGGACCCTTGAGCACTTCGACCTGGCCAACGTCGAACATGCCGCTGCCGAAGGCGAGGCCTTGGCCGAGCGAGAGCCCGTCGATGTTGAGCGAGATCGACTGGTCCACGCCGGGATCGAACGAGGACGTGCCGACGCCGCGGATCGTCACCTGCGGTCCGATCGATAGCAAGTTGCCGGCGATGACGAGGCCCGGGACCAGCCGCGGCAGGTCGGTCACCTGGGTCACCTGCGCGCTCTCGAGCGTGTCGTTCGAGATGGCGGTGACGACAACGGGGACCTTGAGGATCGATTCCTGGCGCTTGCGCGCAGTGACGATGATGTCGCCATTCTCGATATAGCTTTGGGCGGTCTGCGGTGGCGGCGATCGCGGGGCGGTTTCCTGCGCCGCTGCGGGCAGACTCCAAGCCAGGGTCAGCAGTGACGCGGCGCCGAGCATGCCGGCAATGGAACGATCATGCCGCTCGTTACGACGTTGTTTGAAGACGCAACCCGGCCTCGCTGCCCGAACAGCTTCCATCCTCTGCCTCCACGCGCGCAGGTGCGCGCTTTCTTATTGTTGTGGCGCGAGGTTGGGCAATCCGGAGATAATATTCAATAGTGTATCATTGCTTTTCTACGGCGCCGTTGCATTTTTATTCGGATGCGCTTCAGCTCGGGCCCGGCATCGGCGCTTCGCCTTTATCCGAAGCCCTGGCCGGAGCGGCAGGCAGGTAGAGCCTTACGGTCGTGCCTTCTCCGTATCGGGAAATGATCTCGGCGTGGCCTCCCGATTGGCTGGCAAAGCCGTAGACCATGCTGAGGCCGAGGCCCGTGCCGCTGCCGATGCCCTTGGTGGTAAAGAAGGGATCGAAGGCCTGCCTGGCGATTTCCTCGCCCATTCCCGCCCCGTCGTCGGCAACGAAAACCCTCACATAGCGGCCGGGACGAAGCTCGGCGTGCAACGTGCGACTTTCACCCGTCGCGAAATGCTCCGCGCCGATCGCGATGATCCCACCGTCGGGCATGGCGTCGCGCGCGTTGATCACGAGGTTGAGCAGGGCCATCTCGAGCTGGGTCGGGTCCACGAAGACGGTGTTCGGAAGCGATGCGGCCTGATGTCGGATCGCTATCTCGTTTGGAACGGAGCGGCGGAGCAGGGGCAGGAGGCCGTCGATCAGGCTATCGACGTCCACGAGGCAAGGGGACAGGGCCTGCTTGCGCGCGAAGGAAAGCATTCGTCCGGTGAGTTCGGCCGCGCGTTCGCTGGTGGAGAGGATGAGGCCGGCCAGTTCCAAGTGCTCTCGATCTCGCAGATCCTCGACCAGATCCTCGCTGCTGCCGATGATCACGGCCAGAAGATTGTTGAAGTCGTGCGCGATGCCGCCGGTGAGTTGGCCGAGCGCTTCGAGCCGCTGACGCTGCGCAAGGCGTTGTTCGAGATCGGCACGCTCCACGAGCATCCGGTCGATCGCCAGGCCAAGGCGGCTGGTCTCCTGAAAGTCTTGGGCGGAGGCCGGGATCTGCCTGTCCCGTAAGGTCGGATCGCTTCGCCCGACGCGGGCGAAGTATCCTTCGAGATCGGCCAGCGGACGGCCGAAGCGGCGTCCGATGCGCAGCGACAGCAGGCCTATCCCCACTGCGGCGGCCAGGCCTAGCAGAAGCGACTGGATCAATTGCCGGTGCAGTATCGTGTCGAAGAACTGGGCCGGGCGGGAAACGACCACCAGCCATCTTTCGCCACCCGCGATCGGGATCTGTCGGGTGGCGACCCACTTCCGGCTGCCGTCGAGCGCCATCTTTCCTACGAACGGCGTGCCTGTTTCCCGGGTCAGTGCGAGGAGCTCCGCGGGCGTGTCCCGCGGCGTCGTTGTTAGGCCAGGGCCTGCGATCAGTCGGGGCTTGGGGCCGAGTTGCAGGACCTGGATCTGTCCGTGATATTCGTTCGAGAGCGCCCGCACGAGGCGGTTGAGCGCGGGCATGTCGAAGTCGGTGTCTATCACGCCGCGAATGCTGCCACGGTCGTCGCGCAGAGCCTTTACGAAGCTGAAGCCCCACAGCGGCTGCTCGGGCCTTGCATAGTCTCGCCACGGATAGATGGGCATCCAGCCCCCGGCGGCCGGACCGTTCACCGCTCCTCGGTAGAACGGACGCGTGCGCGCATCGTAACCGTTGCTGGGATAGGACCGGTCGGCAACGAAGCCCTCCTCGACGAGCGTGAAGGTCCGCACGAGCGCATCGCGTCGCCGTGCTTCCGGGTAGAGGACGAGTCCGATCCTGCCGTTCGCCTTGCGCTCCAGGAGGCCGTATTCGCCGGTCGTGGGAACGATGATCCCCATGTAGCTGAGGTAGGGATGCTGCTCGAAGGCGGCGAGCAGCTTGTCCAGCGAAGGACGCAGCGAGCCGCCATCGATGGGATTGTCGAGCGCGACGCGTTCCAGCGAACCCGCCGCCAGCTCGGCGGCATGGACGAGTTGACCGATCCGGCTCGCGGACCCGTCGAGCATCTCGGTGATCCCGCGCTCCGCGGCTTCGTTGGTGCTTTCCGTGGCCTGCCAGGCCATGATCGCGAGCGAGCCGAGCGCCAGGGCGCCGTAGAACGCGATGATGTTCACGAGCAGCGCACGGCTGAAGGACGACGGCTGCTTCCCCGGTCGTGTCGTCATGATCGGAGCCCCCGGCACAGACGAATGACTACGTCGCGCGGAGTCCCCCCGGACCCGCTGAACCACTATGCGCCAAATCGGCTGCTTGTGCACCCAAGATACTGTGCGATCGCGTTTATTCCAAAGCAGATCCTCGCGCTCTGTGGTTGTCAGAGCATCGTGGTTCCACCTTCGACGCCGATCGTCTGGCCTGTGACGAAGCCGGACTCGTCGCTCGCCAGGAAGATCGCGGTCGGCGCGATGTCCTCGGGCTCGCCGAAGCGGCCCATCGCCACCTTGGCCAGTTCGAGATCGTAGGTGCCGCTTTCCTCGAGATACCAGATCGACTTGGGGGTCAGCGCCGAAGGCAGGATCGTGTTCACCCGGATCTTGTGCTGGCCCCATTCCCTGGCCGCGGTCTTGGTCAGCACCCGGATGGCTTCCTTGGTCGCGGCATAGGCGAGGAAGCCGGGTTCGCAGCGGATCGAAAAGCCGGTGCCCATGTTGATGATCGAGCCGCCGCCCTGCGCGACCATGTGCGGGAAGCATTGCTGCATCAGTTGTAGCGAGCCGAAGAAGGCGGACTGGAGATCGGTGCCGCAGTTTTCTTCCATCTTCGGATCTTCGATCGGCAGATAGTCGGTGAAGGTATGCGCGTTGTTCACCAGGACGTCGACCCGGCCCCACTCGGCGATCGCGCGATCGACCGTGCGCTTCGCGTGATCCCGGTTGCCCGCCAACGCGTCGATGCCGATGGCGGTGCCGCCGGCCGCCGCGATCCTGGCAACGACAGCGTCGAGCTTGTCCTGCGTGCGGCCGGTGATGATCACCTTGGCGCCCTCGGCGGCATAGGCCACCGCGATAGCGGCTCCAATCCCTTGACCAGCGCCCGTGACGATCGCGACCTTGCCCAGGAGGCGATTGGACTCATCGCTCATATGGCACTCCCCCGTTTGTTCGTCACATTGGTAGCGGGGAGCCGGAGTGCGGTCAATCGTCGTGCGCGAGCGATCTCCGCGCGCGGTTAGTCGGTGCCGGAACGGGACCGGGCCTTGGGGGAGGCGGGACATCGTGGCATCGTGGCCTCGATGGAGCAGAGCGATCGGCCCGCCCTGTCACCGCTCACGATCGCGGGATCGGCTCAGGCCCGGCTGGGCGCGAGGTCCAGGGTGCTCGTGGCTTCGTCCGACAAGTGCTTGCGCACTCGCGAACGGAACAGGTGGTTCTCGAGAATTCGGCCGATCATCCACAAGGCGAAGAATATGCCCATGAAAACGTAAGCCGTGGTCATCGACGGCTTGCGGTTTCTCTTGCCCATTTCTTCGCCGCCCTTCTTCTTTTCGGGCGTGGGCGCGCCGAGCATCTGATCGACGGCGTTCATCGGCACGTCCTCGGGCTTGACCCGCGACCGCTTCTTCGCGGCTTCGGCCTTGGCGGCGGCGACCTCGGGCGGATTGCGCCACTTGTCCATGGCGACACCGATATGGCCGACGGCGAAGAACAGCAGCGGTGCCAGGAAGCAGGCCAGCAGCGCCTTGCTCATCATGTCGTAGCGCAGGACGCCCTCGGTGACGCGGAGCGTGCCGCTGTCGAAGACCGACATCTTGTCCTGGGGGCGTTGGCGCGACTTGCTGAAGGTCAGCGTGTCGCCCTCGATCCAGTGGGCTGTGTTTTCCTCTTGGAACAGGCTGTCGAGCTTGCCGAAGACCGCCGCAGGCGACCGGCTCGGTCCCGTCTCGATGGAGCCCCTCACGCGCCAGATCCAGTCGATGAAACGTAGGTTCACAGGTCTTCCTTCGAGATAGCGAGGCGTTGATGTTTTCTCGGGATTGCGAACTTCGCGGCGCTAGCTGCCCCAGATCGGGAGACTGGCCCGTGCCGCGAAGTCGCTGGCCTCACTCGGCGGGGATCGCGACCATTCCGCGACGCTGGCCGAACCGCTCCTTGAGCAGCTTGTACGGCTCGGAAAGGGTGTAGTGCATGGTTTCCCAGATCGACATGCGGCGCCCGCCTTCCTGGCCCAGCAGTTCGGCTTCGCCGTCGCGGCAGGTGCCGTGCATGCGATCGATGAAGATCCAGGTGCCGGCATAGTTGCTGCGGGTGCTGTCGTAGTCCTGCGCGTGGTGCAGGCTGTGGTGCTCGGTCGTGTTGAAGATCTTGAACCACCACTTGGGCGTGTTGAAGCGGATGTTGCAGTGCTGGTAGGTGCCGACAGCGAGGCCGAAGGCGCCCGCGAGCAGGACCGCACGCGGCAGGAAGTCGAACAGGCCACCGACGCCCAGGCCGATCAGGAAGATCTCGATCGGATTGCCGACGCTGCCCTTCTGGATGTTGAGCTGCGTCACGAAGTGGTGCGGCGCGTGGGTGACCCACAGCGGGTACCAGTTGTGCATGCCGCGATGCATCCAGTACTGGAAGTAGTCGCCGATGAACGAGATCGCGAAGGCCTGGAGCAGCAAGGGCAATCCCATGAACCAGGCGAACTTGGCCAGGTCGAAGGTGTCCTGGAACCAGGTGATGATCGCATCGCTGTTGATCGGCGCGAAGACCACCCGGACGACCATCATGCCCATGGCGACGTAGAACGTGTCGCAGGCCAGTTCCTTCCAGGTGTGCTGCCAGCTCTTGTAGCGGGGGCTGACCCATTCCATCGCCAGCATGAAGAACTTGACGCCGAGGCCGATCCACAAGGTGACCGACGGCTTGATCCAATCGGCCGGTGCGTAATAGTAGAACGCGACGACCGCGAGCAGGAAAGCGGGCTGGAAGTGGGTGAAAAAGGCCTGCTTGGCCGGGCCGCCTTCGACCCTGCCGAGGTTGTCCAGTCCCATGGTGACGGGTGCGCTTACCATGTAGGACGGTCTGTCGATTGTGATCGCTTCACTCATTGGCGGAACCCTTGATGAGGCACTAGGCGTTGATATCAGGCCCTACTGGCATCCTCGCGGTATTGCGGGCCGCCGGGGCGATCAGACATTTTGGAATAATGTAAAAAACCAAGGCAAAGTGGCAGATACTTGTCGCCGATGATCGGCATAGATCGTCCCTATGACCCGGGTGCTGTGATCGCGCAGGTACGCGGTTCGGCATGGCTCCGGGCTTTGTAGGCTGGGGGCATTACCGGGACCGATGGCTGAACTCCGCCTCGGCCCCGGGCGCGATCCTCAAGAAGTCGGGGCCTGCTCGACCGGCAGGCCCCGAAAGGTCGGAGTATTAGTAGCGGAAACGGAAGTCCACGCCGACACGCCGCGGCGCGAGGATGTTCCGGCCATAGTAACGCTCGACGATGCCATTGCGGACTTGGTTGAACGAACTGATGTCGTTGCTGATTCCGGTCGTGGCATATTTGTTGAAGATGTTGTCGGCGTAGATCCCCAGGTCGAAATGCTCGGCCCGGTAGGTGATCGCCGCACGGTGCGTGGTGTAGGCGGGGATGACCTCGCCGTTTCCGCGCAGACCGATGCGCGAGTAGACGTCGCCCTTGTAGGTGACGGCCCAGTTCGCCTCGATCTCGTTGCCGTTGGCGAGCGGCTGCGTGTAGGTGACCTGCGCGGAGCCCGCGTGCTTGGACGATCCCGGCAGGCGGTCGCCGGCGAAGGCGCCATAGGACTTGCCCTGGCTGACGACGAGGCCGGGAGCATCGGCGGTCAGATAGGCGTCGGTGTAGCTGTAGTTGCCCTGGAGCGAGAGGTTCGGCGTGACCTTGATCCGGGTGGTGAATTCGACACCCTTCGAGACCGCGCTGCTGCCGTTGACGGTGATGCCGACCGCGCCGTTGACCGTGCGCGACGGGACCTGGAGGCCGGTCCATTTGACGTGGAAGACCGAGCCGGTCATCTGCAGGCGCTTGTCGAACAGCGAGGCGCGGACGCCGAGTTCGATGTTGCGGGTCTTGTCCGGCTGATAGGCCAGTTCGCTCGGCAGCGCGCAGACGTTCTGGCCGGCCGGCAGCGGGATGATGCACGGCGCAACGCGGTTGACGTTACCCGTGCGGTAGCCCTTGCTGTAGGTGAAGTAGGTCATCAGGTCCTCGCTGAACTTGTACGAGGTGTTGGCCTTCCACACGAAGCCGTCGGCGGCCGTCGATCCCGACCTTACGCGGCTCGGAATGATCTGGGCGAGAGGGTAGGGTGTCCGAATCTGGCCGCTCGCCGTCAGCGGCGTGTCCGTGCCGCCCTCGGCGAAGGCGTCATACTTGAAGTAGCGGACGCCGCCGGTCACCTGCCACTTGTCGGTGATGCTGAAGGTGCCTTCACCGTAGACGGCCTTTTCCTTGGTCTGCGTATTCACGAAGGAAATGTATTCGAGGTCGTCGGGACGGTTGATCGGCGGGCGCGGCAGGCCGGTGCTGGCAACGATCGTGCCGGCGCGGGTCGCGTTGTACCACGCGACGTAGCCAGGCAGGACTTCCTTGCCGTTCGAGCCCGTCCGCAGGTTGTTGTAGAAGCCGCCGACGACCCAGCTGAACGGACCGCCATGGCTCGAGACCAGGCGCAGTTCGGCATTGAACTGCTTCGTGCGGTTGTTCGACTGGGTATAGGCCGAGTAGTTCGGGAACTGTTCGTAGCCGTAGTTGAGATCGAGCAGAAGGTCGGTCTGGTCGCCGAAGGTGTCGGTGGTCTGCTTGGTCCATGCCGAGGTGGCGACCACCTGGGCGAAGCCGAGGCTGACGTTCGCTTCGGCGGCAAAGAGGTCGGACGTGCGGGTCGAGGGCTCCTGGTAGCGCTTGGCCGACTCATACCGTCCGGTGCCCAGAACGCCGGCCTGGACCGTCTGCGCGCCGCCCGTCTTGGTCTGCTGGTGCGCATAGGTGAGATACAGCTTCGCGCCGGGATTCAGTTCCAGAAGCAACTGGTTGCGGGTGGTGAAGGTCCGCTCGTAGTTGAGGTCCTTCTTCGAATAGAAGTTGGCTGCCTGTTGCGCCGCCGTGCCCAGGCCCGCCTGGGCCGCGGTCGTGCCGCGGACCGGCTGCGGATTGGAGACGCCCGGCTGCTTCAGCAGGTAGTTGTAATCGATGAAGCCGGGGTTGTCGTAATAGCCCACGACCGAGCGGAAGGCGATGTGATCCTGTACGATCGGCACGTTCACGGTGACGTCGCCGTTTACGCCCGCATCCTTGCTCTGCGACTGCCCGAAGGCGCGCATGTGAGCGTCGATCGACCAATCGCTGCTGTCCGGACGATTGGGCATGTAGCGGATCGCGCCCGACAGGGTGCCCAAACCGTAGAGCGTGCCTTGCGGCCCCTGCAGAACTTCGACGCGGTTGATGTCGAGCAGTTTGAAATCGAGGTAAAGCGGCACTTCGCCGAGATAGACGCCGACCGCGCTGTTGGAATTGGCGCCGTTGCCGGCATCCGACGACGAGATGCCGCGCATGATGATCGTGCCCGCGGTGCGCGGACCGGTTTCGGCCACGGTCAGACCCGGCGTAAAGGCGGCCAGACCCTTGGCATCGTCGATGCGCTGCTTCGAAAGCTCCTGCGCGCTGAGCGCGCTGATGTTGATCGGCGCGTCCTGCAGCGAGGTGGCGCGTCGGGTTGCCGTCACGACGATTTCATCGCCCTTGTCGGTGGCGGTAACGTCTACGTCCTGTGCATGGGCCTGCGTGACGCCCACGCCCATCAGCATGGTCGCAGACAGTAAAGTGTTTCGAATCAATCTCATAAGTCACTCCGACCCCTAGCTGTTTAGCCTATCGTGAAGTGACATCCCTCCCTTGGCGCTCTGGCTATGCCGGCGCCTTGTGGTCGTTCTGGTATTCTTTTGTGTTGAGCCCCCGCCCTACTTTCATGGGCGACGAGGGATAAGGTATGGATATTACGAATGTGGTCAAGCGTAATATTTCCGCACCTGCTCAGTATGAGCGCTGCTCGTGCTGCACCGCACAAATCCTTATTTTTTCAGGGAAGGTGGGAGTGTCTCGCGGCGTCGGTGCGATGAGGGCCGTCAGCGAAAATGCGCCGATGCCATGATCCTTGACCGATTTTGGCAGCCCGGCCGAATCACGTTCCGGAAAGGCGGACGTCGTCTCGATGTCGAAACAGGCGGTCCGAGGTGAGCTCGAATCGCAGATGCCAAGCGCGAAATCGCCCTTCTGCCTTCGCGATTCGAGGTCGACGCAGGGAGATGCGCTAGGACAAGGTCCGGTCCTGGGCGCTATTGCGTATTCCAGCGGGGAAGGTGCCGACTATGAGCGGCTCTCATTCGGCGCGCGGCGCCGAGCGATCTTTTGCGGCTTCTTCGAAGATGCTGGTGTCGACGATCGACGAGACATCGACATGCGCCGGCAGCACGCCCTCGGCGTGAAAGCGGTCGGCCACGTGCTGCAGCTCGCGCATGATCTCGGGGGAGGGCGCCACGAGCTGAGGGTTCTCACGGGCGACGACGGCTCGCGCGACTTCCGGCGTGACGCGGGTGACCCGCTGGAAGACCTCGGCATATTCGGCGGGGTGCGCGATCGACCAGGCGTTTGCGGCACGCTGCCGGCGGATATAGTCGACGATCGCGCGACGCTTGACCGGATCCTCGAGCGCGGCGTTTGTCACCGCTATGAAGGCGAGCGAGGCGTTGATGCCGCAGCCGTCGCGCAGCACGCGTGCGCCGCGCGTCTCGGCGGTCGCCTGATAGGTGCCGAAGGTCGCCCAGGCGTCGATCCGCCCGGCGGTGAAGGCGGCTGTCGCCTCGCCGGGCAGCATGAAGCCGATCTTCACCTCGCGCGGATCGACCTTGGCCTCGCGCAAGGCGCCGAGCAGGAGATACTGGGCGACGCTGCCGCGCGCCGACGAGACGATCACCTGCTTACCGCGCAGATCGGCCACGCTGCGGATCGGCGAGCCCGGCGGGACGAGGATGGCGACGCCGCGCCCCGACGAGCGCGTCGCGGCGACGATCTTGAACGGCGTGCCCGCCGCGGCCGCGGCGATCACCGGGGTGTCGCCGGCCGGGGCGGTGTCGACCGCACCCGCCATCAGCGCCTCGAACAAAGGTGCGGCGCCGGGGAACAGCGCCCATTCGTAGTCGAACGGCGCGCCGTCGAGGGCCTTCGCGGCTTCGATCTTGGCCTTGCTCAGTCCGACCTGGTCGCCGAGCACCAGCTTGGCGCGGCCGGCAGGCTGTTCCTTCCCGCATCCGCCGAGCAGCGTGAGGCCGAGGAAAAGGGCGGTGACCGGGCGCGACCTGCGGGTGAAGGTGGGCATCAGAAGTCCAGCGAAACCTTGCCGTAGTAGAACCCGCCGGCCGCGGAGAAGGGTGACTGGCCATAGACCGAGGAGGCCGAACCGGTCGATGTCGTCACCTGGCCGTTCTCGTCGGGGCGCACGTCGAACAGGTTGGCCGCGCCCACGGTCAGCCGCAGCTTGCTGGCGAAGGTATAGCTGACGCTGAGATCGGTGATCCACTTGGCGCCATAGCGCGCGTCCTGCGACGCCAGTTCGCTGCGGATGTACTGATAGCCGCCGAACCGGGTGAGCTGGGCGTTGAGGTTGAAGGCGCCGATGTCCCAGTTGCCGCTGAAGATCAGCTTGGTCTTGGGCTGGGTGACGGTCAGGTCGCCGCGCACCGCGCGCGTCAGGTAGATCAGGCTGCCGCCGGTGTTGGTCGGCACCAGCGCGGTCAGCGCCGCGGGCGTGTCGGCGATCTTGAGGATCTTGGTCTCGTTGTAGTTGAACGCCGCCGAGAGTGCGAGCTTGCCCGCGCTGCCGAGGTCGCGCGTGGTGTCGACCACCACGTCGACCCCGCGCGAGCGGGTGTCGGCGATATTGGCGAAATAGGTGATGTATTCGCCGCCGGTCAGGCCGTTGGCGATCAGGATGCGGCCGACGGCCGGGCCGAGCAGGGTGCCGGTGCGGCTGATGCGGTCGCGCACGGTGACCTGATAGCCGTCGATCGTGACGTTGAGCCGGTCGAGCGGACGCAGCACGAGGCCGAGGCCGAAGTTGAACGACTTCTCGGGCTTGAGATCCTGGGCGCCCAGCGCTCGCCCGATCACGGAATCGGGGGTGACGATCTTGCTCAGCGAGGGCCCCGATACGCCGGTGACGGGATTGATGCCCGTGCGGCTGTCGGTCTGGGCATAGCCGATCTGCGACAGCGACGGCGCGCGAAAGCCGGTGCCGATGGTCCCGCGGATCGCCACGGCGGGGGAGAAGTCGTAGCGCGAGTTGAGCTTGCCGCCGACCGTCGTACCCGAGCTGTCGTCATAGTTCTCGACGCGCGCCGCCGCGCCGACATACCAGCCCTTGGCCGGGTAGATGCCGAGGTCGAGATAGCCCGCGACGCTCTTGCGCGTGAGCCGGACCTCGTCGGCCGGGGACAGGATCACGCCGGCCTGGGCACCGACCGAGGCGGGCTTGCCGACGTTGGGGTTGCCGTCCTGGTCGCCCGCCTTGAACACGTAGCCGCCATTGCGATAACCGTCGGCGTCACCGGCGAAGGTCGAGAACTTGTCGACGCGGTATTCGACGCCGGCGGAGACCTGCAGCGGCTCGCTGAGGCCCACGTCGAAGCCGCGCGTCAGGTCGAGGTTGGTGACCCATTGCTCGAACTGGTAGGTCGCCAGATTGTCGAACCGGGTCGGGCCCGTGGGACCGAGCGAGGGGTTGATCGTGAAGTCGCTGTACTGGCGGTTGTGGTTGCGGCCGTAGGTGCTCGACAGGTCCCACTTGAAGCTACCGGTCTCGCCACGCAGGCCGACCAGCACCTGGTAGTCCTTCTCGTCGGTGTTGTTGAGCGGGTAGTAGCCGTCGGGAAACAGCGCGTCGAAGCTGGCGAGGCCGTTGGGCCGGCGGTAGTTGTTGCCGATCACGGTGTCGCGCTCGCCATAGGTGCCGAACGAGTAGAGCACGGTGTCGCCGCCCAGCGGCAGCTCGGCGTTGTAGGCCAGATTGAAGGCGCGGACCTCGGGATCGCCGTTGTGTGCGCCGTCGCCGTTCCAGGTTGCGTTCTTGGGATTGCTCGCGGGCGAATAGGGCAGGTCGGCCGAATAGAAGTTCCACCAGGCAATGCCGCGCTTGCGCGCGTCGCCGCTGAGGTGGAGGAAGCCGCCGTCGCCAAGCTTGAAGCCCACGTCGGCCTCGGCCTTGTAGACCCACAGATCGCCCTTGCCGCCATAGAGGCTGCCCGCCGATGCCGCGGCGTGGAAGCCGCTGTTGCCCGACTTGAGCACGACGTTGACCACGCCGGCGACCGCGTCCGAGCCGTACTGCGCCGCGGCGCTGTCCTTGAGCACCTCGACATAGCCGACCGAGCTCAGCGGAATGATGTCGAAGTCGACCGGGTTGACGCCGCTGGTGTCGCCGCCGCCGTTGGTCAGCAGCGCGCCGTTGTGGCGGCGCTTTCCGTTGACGAGGACCAGGGTGTAGGCCGGACCGAGGCCACGGTTGCTCAACGGGCGGACGACCGAATTGATGCCCGCCGTGGTCTGTCCGAAGTTGATCGAGGGCAGCAGCCGCGAGAGCGATTCCGCCAGATCGGCACGGCCGGTGTTGTTGCTCAGCGCCTGGCCCTGGATGACGTCGATCGGCGCAGGGCTTTCGGCTACCGTGCGCGGCTTGCCGCCGCGGACTCCGGTGACGATGATCGTATCGCCCGGAGCGCCATCGGCTGCGGCTTCGGCGGCGCCGTCCAGCGCACTCGCCCAGGCCAGACCCGGCGTGCTGGCCAGGAGCGCTCCCACGAGCACGGCAAATCTGTGGCTGCGAACGGCGGACTTGGTGAACATGAAAACCCCTGATTCGTGAATTCGAACGGGGAGTGCGGGATGTTCTTGGCCGATCCAATAAAGATTAAATTTCTTCAATATTACTCAACGAGAGCAACGAATTCCTAATATTGGGCTCATCATAATAACGATATAAGCAAGTCTTATAGTTCGATTGCGAGCGGCGTTGTCTCTAACCGGCGCGGGGCCTGTCCCTGGGGGGGCTTGACGAGGCGGGGCGAGTTGATAGGGCGCGAGCTCGGCTGAAGCGCGCGAAGTGCCGCTGGTCGCAATTCCGGCTCCGAGGCGTCCACGCCAGGGCCGATGTTCCGGAGCCGCCGCCCTTTGGAAAAAAGCGATAATCTGCATGGTTTCTAATCCCTGCTTCTTGTCTGCCTGCTCGAGCGATGAGAGCCTCGGCACTGGCGAAGACGTCGGCGATCTCGGCCCTATCACGGCGGCCTTGCGCGCCGCGCGCGAGGACTGGCGCCTGTCGCAGGCGCGGCACGTCGAATACGGCGAGCACGGCTTCCCCTCGCGCCACGCGATCGCGCGGATCGTGGAATCGCTGAGCGCGGCGCTGTTCCCGATCCGGTTGGGGCCGGCCGAACTGACCCCCGACAATGAGGATGCCTTCGTGCTCGCCTCGCTCGAAAGCGCATTGCCGCTGCTCACCATGCAGGTGCGGATGGAGCTCGCCTACAGCAGCGTCATCCTGTCCGACGCGGGGCGCGATGCCGAAGCGCGCAAGATCATCGCCGGCCTGGCCGGCCGGCTGCCGCAGATCCGGCGCCTGCTCGATACCGACCTCGAAGCCGCCTATTCGGGCGATCCTGCCGCGCGCAGCGTCGACGAGGTCCTGCTCTGCTACCCTTGCGTCACCGCGGTCATCCACCACCGCATCGCGCACGAGCTCTACCTGCTCGGCGCGCCGCTGGTCGCACGCATCATCGCCGAGATCGCCCATTCGCGCACGGGTATCGACATCCACCCGGGCGCGCGCATCGGCGAGAGCTTCTTCATCGATCACGGCACCGGCGTGGTGATCGGCCAGACCGCGATCATCGGCAATCGCGTGCGGATCTACCAGGCGGTGACGCTCGGTGCGCGCAGCTTCCGCACTGACGAGGCGGGCAATCTCGTCAAGGACGATCCGCGCCACCCGATCATCGAGGACGACGTGACGATCTATGCCGGGGCGACGATCCTCGGCCGGATCACCATCGGCAAGGGCTCGGTGATCGGTGGCAACGTATGGCTGACGCGTCCGGTACCGCCGGGCAGCCAGGTGCGTCAGCACAAGCCCAGCGTCGAGATCGCCCACGGAGATCCGTTCGAATAGCGCGAAGGTCTCCCGGAGCCTCTGTCCGACTCGATGCTCGTCCCCAAAAAAAAGGCCGACCCCGAAGGGCCGGCCGGAAAGTTTGGGAGAGGATGCCAATAAAGGCAGGGGCATTTCTACTGATTTGGTTGAGTTTGTCGCTTCAGTGATTTTTGCCCCTGCCGTAGATTTTCTTGGGCGCGCGGTCAGATCGATCGTCAGGCGCACGTTCCGCGGATTTCCGCCGTTTCTATGACTTCTCCTCAAGCTTTGCAGGGTTGAACTCGTTTGTTCGCAGCGGGGCTGCGGGCCGATAGCCGACCGCCGGCGCGCGCTTCGATCGCGTCCGCATTGGAGGTCGAATGCCCGTTCAGTTCATCGGTGCGATCGGTTCGAACGGCGGCTCGGAAAGCCGGGTCTCGTCGCGCGCCGTCGTCGACAAGGTCTATCTCGGCGCGATCGCGCGGGCGCACGAGGCGGCGGGTTTCGACCGCGTGCTCGTCGGCTATTTCAGCGGCGCGCCCGACGGCTTCCAGGTCGTCGCCTATGCCGCGCAGCAGACCGAGAAGCTCGCCTTCCTGCTCGCGCATCGTCCGGGCTTCGTCGCGCCGACGCTGGCCGCGCGCCAGCTCGCGACGCTCGACCACTTCTCCAGCGGGCGCCTCGCGGTCCACATCATCACCGGCGGCTCGAACGCCGAGCAGCAGCGCGACGGCGACTTCCTGACCAAGGAGGAGCGCTATGCCCGCACCGACGAATATCTCGACGTCGTGCGCCAGTCCTGGACCGCGACCGAGCCCTTCGATCACGAAGGCGAGCACTACCACGTGGTCGACAGCTTCTCGGGTGTGAAGCCCGTGCAGCAGCCCTATCTGCCGGTGTTCTTCGGCGGTTCGTCGGACGCGGCGATCGCGGTCGCGGGCAAGCATGCCGACGTCTTCGCGCTCTGGGGGGAGACCTTGGCGCAGACCGCCGAGACGATCGACCGCGTGCGCGAGGCCGCGGCGAAGCACGGCCGCGAGAACCATATCCAGTTCAGCCTGTCGCTGCGCCCCGTGCTTGGTCGCACCGAGGAGGAGGCCTGGGCCCGCGCCGACCGCATTCTCGATGCGGCCAAGGCGCTGCGCGGCACGGGCCGCCAGTTCGGTCGCCACGACGGCAGCGCCCCCAGCGTCGGCTCGCAGCGCTTGCTCGAAGCGGCGGCGGGCGGACCCGTGCGCGACAAGCGGCTCTGGACCGAGATCGCCGCGCTGACCGGTGCCGGCGGCAATTCGACCGGCCTCGTCGGGACGGCCGAGCAGGTCGCCGAGAGCCTGCTCGACTACCACGACCTCGGCATCACCAACTTCCTGATCCGCGGCTTCGATCCGCTCGAGGACGCGATCGAATACGGCCGCGACCTCATCCCCCTCGTGCGCGCGGCCGTGGCCGAGCGCGACGCCCTGCCGCAGGCCGCGGAATAGGAGACCGTTCGATGACCACCCACCAGCGCAAGCTCCATCTTGGCGCGATCCTCAGCGGCGTCGGCACGACGCAGAACGACTGGCGCCACCCGGACCTGCCCGGCGATGCCAGCGTCGACATCGACTGGTACATCGCGAACGCGAGGCTGGCCGAGGCGGCCAAGTTCGACCTCGTCTTCATCGTCGACTCGCCGTTCATCACGCCCGACACCGCGCCGCATTTCCTCAACCGGCTCGAACCGCTGACCTTGCTTTCGGCGGTCGCGGTCAGCACGTCGAAGATCGGGCTCGCCGGCACGCTGACGACCTCGTTCTGGGAGCCCTACAACGTCGCGCGCCAGTTCGCCTCGCTCGACCTGATCAGCAAGGGCCGCGCCGCCTGGAACGTCGTCACCACCGGGCTCGAAGGCGCGGCGGGCAACTATGGCCGCGAGGCGCATTTCGACCACGCGGACCGCTACCGCCGCGCGGCCGAGTTCCTCGACGTGGTCAAGGGCCTCTGGGATTCCTACGAAGACGACGCCTTCCCGCGCGACAAGGCGGCGGGCACATTCCTGGACAAGTCCAAGCAGCACCGGCTCGACCACAAGGGCGAGTTCTTCTCGGTCACCGGCCCGCTCAACATCCAGCGCTCGCGCCAGGGCCAGCCGGTGATCTTCCAGGCCGGCGAATCCGAAGAAGGCCGCGCCTTCGGCGGCGCCATCGCCGAGGGCATCTACGCCAATGCCGAGAGCTTCGAGCAGGCGCGCGAATACTATGCCGACGTCAAGGCGCGCGCCGCCACCCGCGGGCGCAATCCCGATCACGTGGTCATCCTGCCCGGCCTGATCCCGGTGATCGCCGAGACCGACGCGGAGGCCCAGGCGATCGAGGAGGCGCAGAACGGCAAGCTCGATCTCGCCAAGGCGCTGGTCCAGCTCGGCCGCCCGTTCAACTACCACGACTTCGGCCAGTACGATCTCGACGCGCCGTTCCCCGACCTGGGTCACCTGACGCTCAACAGCTACAAGGGCGGCGCCGAGCGGATCATCCGCACCGCGCAGCGCGAAGGCCTGACCCTGCGCGAGACCGCCTGGCGCTTCGCCGCGCGGCCGAACCCCTTCGTCGGCTCGCCCGAGACGGTGGCCGACGAGATCGAGCGCTGGTTCCTCGGCGGCGCCTGCGACGGCTTCAACTACCGCGTGACCAACCCCGCGGCTTTCGCGCTGTTCACCGACCGCGTCGTGCCGATCCTCCAGGAACGCGGCCTGTTCCGCACCGAATACGCAGGCGAAACCCTGCGCGAGCACCTGGGCCTGCCGTTCCCCGAGAACCGCCATGCTCTGACCTTCGAGGAGGCCGTGGCGGCCGAGTGATCAAGCCCTTCTGGTTCATTCCCGCGCACGGCGACGGCCGCTGGCTCGGCTCGGGCGAGGGGGCGCGGCCGACCGAGTTTTCCTATCTCTCGCAGGTCGCCCAGGCGGCCGACCGGCTCGGCTTCGAGGGCGTGCTGCTGCCCACGGGGCGGACCTGCGAGGACAGTTGGGTGCTGGCGAGCGCGCTGGCGCCGCTGACGCGCGATCTCAAGTTCCTCGTCGCGGTGCGGCCCGGCGTCACCTCGCCGCTGTTCGCCGCGCGCCAGGCGGCGACGCTCGACCGGATCAGCGGCGGGCGCCTCTTGATCAACATCGTCACGGGCGGCGACCAGCGCGAGCTGCGTGCCGACGGCGTCGCGCTCGACCATGCCGATCGCTACGCGCTGACCGCCGAATTCCTCGAGATCTGGCGCGGGCTGATGGCCGGCGAGGCGATCAGCCACGAGGGCGAGCACCTGTTCGCCGAGGAGGCCGAGCTGCTGTTCCCGCCGGTCCAGCCGTTCGGCCCGCCGCTCTCTCTCGGCGGCTCCTCCGATCCGGCGATCGCCGTCGCGGGCTCCTATGTCGACTGGTACCTGACCTGGGGCGAGCCCGTCGCAGCCGTGGCCGAAAAGGTCGCGCGCGTGCGCGAGGCGGCGGCGCGGCAGGGGCGGCACGTGCGCTTCGGCATCCGCCTCCACGTCATCGTGCGCGAGACCGAGGAAGCGGCCTGGGCCGAGGCCGACCGCCTGATCAGCCGGCTCGACGACGTCACGATCGCCCGCGCCCAGGCGGCGCAGCGCGGCAGCGAGTCCCACGGCCAGCGGCGGATGCAGGCGCTCCACGGCGGCGATCGGTCGCGGCTGGTGGTGGCGCCCAACCTCTGGGCCGGGGTCGGTCTGATCCGCGGCGGCGCGGGCACCGCGCTGGTCGGATCGGCCGAGAACGTCGCCGCGCGGATCGCAGAATATGCCGAGGTCGGGATCGAGAGCTTCATCCTCTCGGGCTATCCGCATCTCGAGGAAGCCTACCGCGTCGCCGAGCTGCTGTTTCCCTTGCTGCCGATCGTGCGCGAGACCGCGAGCACCGTCCAGGTCGCGCCCGGACGCGCGGGCGAGGCTGGCGGTCACGCACTTTCGCGCTACGGAAGCGTTCTGCCTACCGGACCGTCCTGAACAGGAGCCCATGCCCTTGGTCGATCAACCTGCCTCTCCGACGCGTTCGCGCTGGCCTTCGTTCGGCGTCCAGGTGCTGGTGGCGCTGGTGATCGGCCTCGCGCTCGGCTTCGTCGCGCGCGCGATCGGTCCGGGCGCAGACGGCGAGGCCAATGCGCTGGCGGTGACGCTCGACCTTGTCGGCTCGACCTTCGTCCAGCTGCTCAAGGTGCTGGTCGCGCCGCTTGTCTTCACCGCGATCGTCGCCAGCCTGGCCAACCTGCGCGAACTCGAGAACGCGGCGCGGCTCGTCTGGCAGACCCTGCTGTGGTTCGCGCTGACCGCGCTGATCGCGGTGGTGATCGGCATCGTGCTCGGCCTCGTGCTCGAACCCGGCGCGCACGCCGGGATCGCGCGCGAGGCCGCGACCGCGCCGCGCTCGGTCGGCACCTGGCTCGATTTCCTCAAGGGGCTGATCCCGGGCAATGCCCTGGGTCTCTACGCCTCGACCAAGATTGCCGAGGGCGGCGCGGCGACGACCTCGCTGGGGTTCAACGTGCTGCAGGTGCTGGTCCTGGCGATCGCGGTGGGCGTCGCGACCCTGAAGGTCGGGACCGCCGCCGATCCGTTCCTCGCCGTGGTACGCTCGGCGCTGGCGGTGCTGCGCAAGCTGCTGTGGTGGGTGATCCGCCTGACCCCGCTCGGCACGATCGGCCTGCTCGGCACGGCCGTCGCCGAATATGGCTGGGACACGCTGGGCCAGCTCGGCCGCTTCGCTTTCGCGGTCTATCTCGGGCTCGGGCTCGTGCTCTTCGTCGTCTATCCGCTGCTGCTGCTGAGCCAGGGGCTGAGCCCGCGGCGGTTCTTCGCGGGGGCCTGGCCGGCGATCCAGCTCGCCTTCGTCTCGCGCTCGTCGATCGGCACGCTGCCGGTGACCGAGGCCGTGACCGAGGAGAAGCTCGGCGTGCCGCGCGCCTATGCGGCCTTCGCCGTGCCTTTGGGCGCGACGACCAAGATGGACGGTTGCGCGGCGATCTATCCGGCGGTGCGGCCCATGTCGAGGATCGGATCGATCGCCAGCAGCAGCCCCGCGCCTTCGAGCGGCAGGCCCAGGGTCGAGAGGGTCAGGGTCAGCATGACCACCGCGCCGGTGAGCCCGGCCGTCGCGGCCGAGCCGATCACCGAGACGAAGACGATCAGCGCATAGTCGGCGGCGTGGAGCGGCAGGCCAT
>SECS01000276.1 GCA_004211435.1 Novosphingobium sp.
GCCTCGTGCCAGCGCGAGGCGGCGAACTCGTTCGGCAACGACCACGTGCTGATCGAGAAGTACATCCTCTCGCCGCGGCACATCGAGGTCCAGGTCTTCGGCGACACGCAGGGCAACGTCGTCCACCTGTTCGAGCGTGACTGCTCGCTGCAGCGGCGCCACCAGAAGGTGATCGAGGAGGCCCCGGCACCGGGCATGGACGCAGCCACCCGCGCCGAGCTCTGCGCCGCCGCGGTGCGTGCGGCCAAGGCGGTCGACTATGTCGGCGCGGGCACGATCGAATTCATCGCGGACGGCTCCGAAGGCCTGCGCGCCGATCGCATCTGGTTCATGGAAATGAACACGCGGCTCCAGGTCGAGCATCCGGTGACCGAAGAGATCACCGGCGTCGATCTCGTCGAATGGCAGCTGCGCGTCGCTTCGGGCGAGCCGATCCCGCTCCAGCAGGACGAGCTTGCGATCGACGGCTGGGCGATGGAAGCGCGGCTCTATGCCGAGGATCCGGCCAAGGGCTTCCTGCCGAGCATCGGCACGCTCGAGGTCTTCGATCTCGGCGAAACCGAGGGCGGCCGCATCGACACGGGCGTCTACGAAGGCGCCGAGGTCTCGCCGTTCTATGACCCGATGATCGCCAAGCTGATCGCTCACGGCGAGAGCCGCGACGAGGCGCGCGAGCGGCTGTCCGACATGATCGAGGACTCGGCGGTCTGGCCGGTCAAGACCAACGCCGCCTTCCTGATCCAGGCGCTGGCGCATCCCGACTTCGCCGCGGGCACGGTCGACACCGGCCTGATCGGTCGCGATGGCGAGGCGATGGCGGTCGAACCGCTGCCGTCCGACGAGGCGCTGTCCGATGCCGCGGACTCGCTGGTGCCCGTGGCCGAGAGCTTCGGTTTCCGCCTCAATGCGCCCGCGCGCCGTACGGCTCAGTTCCTGCTCGACGGCGAGCCGGTCGAGGTCGAACTGACCGGCGAGGGCAGCGAGGAACCCGTGACCGGCGTGCTGATCGCCGAGGGTGGCATGGTCTGGGAGCTGACCCCCTGGCGCAAGGACGGCTCGCATGGTGGCCATGGCGGCGACGGCGCGATCCTCGCGCCGATGCCGGGCAAGGTCATCGCGGTAGAGGTCGCCGCGGGTGACGCCGTGACCAAGGGCCAGAAGCTGCTGACGCTCGAGGCGATGAAGATGGAGCACACGCTGACCGCGCCGTTCGACGGCACCGTGGCCGAGCTCAACGCCGTGGCGGGTGCGCAGGTACAGGTCGACGCGCTGCTGGCGCGGATCGAGGCCAAAGAAGATTGATGGAAATCCTCCCCGGTACGGGGAGGGGGACCATGCGCAGCATGGTGGAGGGGCGGCGCGCAAGCGCCGACTTCGTCGGCTTCCCCTCCACCGCACTTCGTGCGGTCCCCCTCCCCGTTCCGGGGAGGAACTACATGGCTACATGCCTTCGACGATGAAGGTCTGGTAGTCGCCGCCCTTGAGGCGGTGCTGGAGGGCGTCCTGATAGGCGGGGCTGTCGAACCAGGCCTCGGCCTCCTCGAAGGTCGGGAACTCGACGATCACCGCACCGTCGGTCGGCGGCCCGTCGGTCGAGCGCAGCTTTCCGTAGAGCGCGAGCAATTTGGGGGTGTGGCCTCCCATCGAATTGCCGGCCTTCTGGGCGTAGGTTTCCATCTCGCCGGCATCCTTGATGCCGTTGCGCACGGCCACGAAATAAGCGGGCACCATCCATCTCCTTTTGCGGTTTCGAACCTTGTCGGTCGATGGATAGGCAGCGCTCCATGGCCGGGCAACCGGCAATATGGGCGGCATGGCCCGGCGCTTTGCCAATCGGTCATATGGGTGCATTGTCCCGCGCGATGGCACAGCGGCCCACCCGATGGCGCACGGGACGCGCGCAGATCCCGGCCCGGCGACGGCGCAGCCGCCGTCTCGGCGGTGTGCGGTGGCGCGACCTGATCAAACTTCTGCTGCTGCTCGGCCTGATCCTCTATCTCGGCCTCGGCGAACCGCTCAGGCAGCTCGACGCCATCCTCGGCTATTTCGGTTTCCACTGAAGTTGTGCCACACCCCCGGCCGGCGGAAATATCCGCGTGCGACCGGCGGGAGGATGAATGAGCTATCTGGGCG
>SECS01000123.1 GCA_004211435.1 Novosphingobium sp.
CCGGCGTTGAAGGCATCCCCGGCGCCGCTGGTGTCGATGGGCTGGAGTACGCGCTCGGGTGCAGAGACCGTGCCGTCGGGCAGTCGGCAGCCCTCAGCGCCGAGCTTCACGATGGTTTCCGCGCAACCCAAGGCCGTCCAGTGGCGCGCCACCGCTTCGGCGTCGGCTTCGCCTGATAGTCTGGTCTCGTCTTCCAGCGTCGGCAGGCCGATATCCGCAAGCGCGATGGCTGCGTCACGCGCCTCGCGCGTTTCGGTCAAGCTCCGCCACAGGCGGGGGCGGTAGTTCCCGTCGAACGCAACGCGGCCGCCGCGCATATGTGCGCGGTCGGCGAGCGCGAGAAGCTTGGCGCGGTCTTCGGGCAGGAGGATCGCGAGCGTGATCAGCGAAAAGACGATGAGGTCCGCCTCCTCGGCCTGTGCCAGCACGCGGCTCGTTCCGGGCAGAGCGAACATCTCCCGCGCAGCGCTGGTGTCACGCCAGTAGGTGAAGCTCCGCTCGCCCGAGGCATCGGTGGTGATCGCATAAAGCCCTGCCTGTCGCGTGGGATGTGTCAGGATCAGGCCAGTGTCGACTCCTTCGGCTTGCCACTGTTCTTTCAGCTCCGCGCTGAAAGGATCGACCCCGAGCGCGGTCAGATACGCGACATCATGTCCGGCACGCGCGAGGTGGATAGCGGTGTTGAGCGTGTCCCCGCCATAGCCGAGCCGTGAGGCCGGCTCCCGGCGCGAGAGCTCGAGCATGCCTTCGCCGATGCAGACGATCCGCGCCATCGGCTCAGCGGCAGGCGCGGTTGCCGGCGCCGGCCACGGCGACGAAGACGATGCCCTTGCCGGGCACCGTCAGGCTGCCTGCGACGGGCACGGCGTCGAGGCCGGCAAGGCTGCCGTTGGTCGCAAGGCTTGGCGCCTGGCCGTTGACCGACAGCGCCTTGCTGTCGATCGCGGGCGCGGTCAGCACCCAGGCCTGCGCGCGGGGGCCGACGGCGATCTCCTGGGGGGTGTCGCCCACGTTCACCGCCGCCAGGCCGACGCCGCCCTTCTTTCCGGGCAGGCAGTGGGCATAGACGCGGAACTCGGGGCTGGGCGTGACGGGCGGCGCCAGCACGGTCGTGCCCATGGTCCGCTTCCATAGCACCGCTGCCCAGTAGTTGGGACGCGGCGAGAAGTCCTTCTCGTCGAGCAGCGCATAGTCGGAGGCGGCGAGCGTGTTGTGCATGAACACGCGCACGCCCTGGCGGGCCGAGCGGCCCAGCGTGTCGACGAAGCGGAAGCTGTCGGCGAACGTCGCCGCCCAGGGGTTGCCGCCGCAGGCGCCTTCGGCGCTCTCAGTGTTCCAGATCGGCTTGCCGGGGGCGAGGCGGTCGCGGTCATGCGTGACCAGGGCGATTGCCGCGTCCACTGAATCGAGCAGGGCCGGGCTCGTCGCCTTGGCTAGCGCCGAGCCCATCATCGCGCCGCCGCACCGCAGCGAGATGGCGGAGTAGAAATGAAAGGAGAACACGTCGGGCTTGGGCGAATCGAGTGCCAGCAGCTGTTCGTTTTCCCATACGGTCTGCGACTTGCGCATGATGCTGCGCGCGGGTTCGGCGAGTTCGGCCGTGCCCGGTGCCACGATCAGCGTTTGCGGCGAGGCCTTGCGGATCCAGCCGACGAAGCGAGCATAGTCGCGGCGATAGTCTTCGGGCGTATAGCCTTTCGGCGGCTGGGTCAGCTGGATCACGCTGGGCTCGTTGACGAACTCGGCCGCGGCAATCGTGCCGCCGATCTGCCGGGTATAGGCCAGCCAGCGCGCCGCCGTGTCGGTCTGCCATACGCCAGCCGCGTCACGCGTGCCCAGGCTCGAGGCGAAGGAGGTGACGATCTTCGCGTCCGAGGCCTTGGCGAAGCTCACCGCGCTGCGCCACTGCTGGCGGGTCAGCACGGTGTCGAAGCCCGCGGGCGCCTTGGCCGGGGCCGCTTCGGCATCGGCGAACCAAGTCGCGTTGGCCCAAGTGCCGCTGTAGCGGACGTAGGCCGGCGCGAGCGCCGCGGCGAGATGGCGCAGCTTGGCCGAATCGAGATCGATCGGTCCGCGATAGGCCTTCGGGCCGCCGGCCGGCGGGGCGCTGTAGGGCTTCCAGAAGTTGCCGCCGGTAACCTCGGCCATCTCGATGTTGTACGACAGGAACCGCGGGTCGACCGTACCCGTCGCCGGCAGCGAGGACAGGCCGGAGCTCCGCTGGCCTGCGCCGAGCGCGGGGGCCGTGATGCCGGCGGCCAGGAAGGCCACCAGCGCGATGCCGGTACGTCGCGTCATGTCCTGTTTCCTCTCACCAGTTCCACATCGTCCCGTCCTCGAGCCGGGCGACCGGCAGGTAGGCGGGCTTGTAGGGATATTTCGCGGCCAACTTCTCATCGATGTCGACGCCGTGGCCCGGGGTTTCGCCGCAGAACAGCTCGCCCTTTTCGAAGGTATAGTCGTACGGGAAGACCGCGTCGGTCTCTTCGGTGTGGCGCATGTATTCCTGCACGCCGAAATTCGGCACCCAGGTATCGAAGTGCAGCGCCGTGCCCATCGTGACAGGCGAGAGATCGGTGGCACCGTGGCAGCCCGTGCGGATCTGGTAGAGGCTGGCGAGATCGGCGATGCGCTTGAGATGCGTGACGCCGCCGGCGCCGACGATCGTGCAGCGGATATAGTCGATGAGCTGGTTCTGGATCAGGTCCTTGGCGTCCCAGATCGTGTTGAAGATCTCGCCTACGGCCAGCGGCGTCACCGTGTGCTGGCGGATCAGCTTGAAGGCTTCCTGGTTTTCGGCCGGGGTCACGTCCTCGAGCCAGAACAGCTGATAGGGCTCGAGCATCTTGCCGAGGTTCGCGGCTTCCTGCGGGGTGTAGCGGTGATGGCCGTCGTGGAGCAGGTGGTGGTCGAAACCGTAAGTTTCACGCAGCTTTTCGAACAGCTTGGGCACCGTGTTCAGCGCCTTTCGCGTGTCCCAGCCGGTGACCGAGGGCAGCGCCGCATCGGCGGGCTCATAGAACAGCTTGCCGCGGCCCACGCCATAGGCGTCCTTGATGCCGGGCACGCCGGTCTGCGCGCGGATCGCCTTGTAGCCCATGTCGATGTATTGGCCGACCGCGTCGACCGTCTCGGCGATATCGCTGCCGTTGGCGTGGCCATATACCATCACGCCGTCGCGGCTGCGCCCACCGAGAAGCTGGTAGAGCGGCATGTTCGCCATCTTGGCCTTGATGTCCCACAGCGCGACGTCGACCGCGGCGATCGCGCGCATCGTCACCGGCCCGCGCCGCCAATAGGCACCGCGATAGAGGTATTGCCACACGTCCTCGATTCGCCGCGGGTCCATGCCGATCAGGCAGGGCGCGACGTGATCCTGCAGATAGGACACGACCGACAGTTCGCGCCCGTTCAGCGTCGCGTCGCCGATTCCGTAGACGCCCTGATCGGTTTCGATCTTCAAGGTCACGAAATTGCGTCCCGGGCAGGTGACGATGACCCTGGCTGCCGTGATCTTCATATCCTAGGAGAACTCCGCTTCGCTGATGTGCCGAGCAGCGGGCTCGGGCTTGACGCCTTCGTGGCTGACTGTCATGCCCATATTGGTCAGGCCAATGGAAAGCAAGATGCAGGATTTCGCTTCACGTTCGAACGACCGCTTGTACCAGGACCTCGCGCGCAAGCTGATCGCCGAGCTGGCGTCGGGCGCCTATCCCGTCGGCAGCCGGCTTCCGGCCGAGCGCGAGCTGGCGCAGCAGCACAATGTCAGCCGCCCGACCGTGCGCGAGGCGATCATCGCGCTCGAAGTGCAGGGGCTGGTCGAAGTCCGCATCGGTTCGGGCGCCTATGTCATGCGCCTGCCGGGCAAGGGCGACATCGCCGGGTTCAACATCACGGCCTTCGAACTAACCGAAGCGCGCCTGTTGTTCGAGGGCGAGGCGGCCGCGCTCGCCGCCACGCAGATCAGCGACGAAGAGATCGCCGAGATCGAGCAGCTGGTCCGCGAGATCGCGCGCGAGAATCAGGACCCTGGCGGTACGGACAAGGCCGACCGCGCGTTCCACCTCGCCATTGCCAGGGCGACGCGCAATCATGCGGTGCTCGAGACGATCGAGCGGCTCTGGGAACTGCGCTACACCTCGCCCGAAGCCGCGCTGCTGCACGAGAAGGCGCGCACGGCCAACGTCAAACCCGTGATCGAGGAGCATTCAGCCGTGCTCGAGGCGTTGCGCGCGCGCGATCCGGCGATAGCCCGCGCGGCGATGCGGACGCATCTCGCCGCCGTGCTCGACAGCCTGCTCTTCGCGACCGAAGAAAAGGCGGTAGAGGAGGCGCGCCGCGCTGTGGCCGCCAAGCGCGCGCGTTATACCCAGGCGACGCGCTGAATCGCGATGTCTCGTCCGCTTACGCTGCATCCCGACCGGCTGCTGCCCGCCGATCCGGCCACCCGCGCCGTCGCGCGTGAGCTTTATACCGCCGTTGCCGGCCTGCCGATCGTCAGCCCGCATGGTCATACCGATCCTTCGTGGTTCGCGCGCAACGAGACCTTCGGCAACGCCGCCGATCTGCTGCTGCGTCCTGACCACTACGTCTTCCGTATGCTCCATTCGCAGGGCGTTGCGCTCGAAGCGCTGGGCATCGGCACGGCCGGCCGCGGCGCCGATCCTCGCGAAGCCTGGCGCCTCTTCGCCGAGCGCTATCATCTGTTCCGCGGCACGCCCTCGTCGTTCTGGCTCGACTGGGTTTTTGCGGAAGCCTTCGGCATCGCGGTGCGGCTCGAGGCCGAGACTTCGGACCTCTATTTCGACACGATCACCGCGGCGCTGGCCACCGAGGCTTTCCGGCCGCGTGCGCTGTTCGACCGATTCAACATCGAAGTGATCGCCACGACCGAGAGCCCGCTCGACACGCTCGAACATCATGCTGCCGTGCACGCCGAGAACCAGCGTCCCGGGGGTTGGCAGGGCAAGGTCGTCACCGCCTATCGTCCCGATCCCGTAATCGATCCCGAGTTTGAGGGCTTCAGGGACAATCTGGTGCGCCTCTCGGAGCTGACCGGCGAGGACGCGCTGTCGTGGCAGGGCTATCTCGCCGCCCACCGCCAACGCCGAGCCTTCTTCGCGGGCATGGGCGCGACCTCGACCGATCACGGTCATCCGACCGCGCAGACCGCGGACCTGTTCCCGGCTGCGGCCGAAGCCCTGTTCCGCAAGGTGTCTGCGGGCGAATTCACCGCGGCCGAGGCCGAGTTGTTCCGCGCGCAGATGCTGACCGAGATGGCGGCGATGAGCGTCGAGGACGGGCTGGTCATGCAAATCCACCCGGGATCCTTCCGCAACCACAATGCCGATGTCTTCGCGCGTTTCGGCCGCGACAAGGGCGCGGATATCCCGATGCGCACCGAATATGTCCATGCGCTCAAGCCGCTGCTCGACCGCTTCGGCAATGCGCCGGGCCTGTCGATCATCCTCTTCACGCTCGACGAGAGCACTTACGCGCGCGAACTGGCGCCGCTCGCGGGGCACTATCCGTGCCTCAAGCTCGGCCCGGCCTGGTGGTTCCACGACAGCCCCGAGGGCATGCGCCGCTTCCGCCGCGCGACCACCGAGACCGCGGGCTTCTACAACACCGTCGGCTTCAACGACGATACGCGCGCCTTCCTCTCGATTCCCGCTCGGCATGACCTTGCGCGCCGGATCGACTGCGGCTTCCTGGCCGAACTCGTGCTCGAACATCGCCTCGAGGACTGGGAGGCGGCCGAACTCGCGCAGGACCTCGCCTACAATCTCGCCAAGCAGGCCTATCGGCTGTGACTCGCCTGTCCGAAATGACGCTGGACCGGCTTACGCCGGAGGTGACGCGCTTCGGCTATGACCGTGCGGCGCAGGCGACGGGCATCGTCCATTTCGGCATCGGCGCGTTCCACCGCGCGCACCAGGCCTGGTACACCGACCGGGCGATGGAGGGCGGCGCCGACACCAAGCATGGGCGCGACTGGGCGATCGCCGGCGTCTCGCTGCGCTCGGCTGGGGTGGCCGAGCAGATGAACCCGCAGGACGGGCTCTACAGCGTGACCGAACGCTCCGCCGCGGTGCCGCGGGTGCGCGTGGTTGGCGCTGTCCGTCAGGTGCTGGTCGCGCCGCAGGATCCCGAAGCGGTGGTCGCCCTGCTCGCCGCGCCGGCGACGAAGATCGCCAGCTTCACGATCACCGAGAAGGGCTATGGTCGCGCCGCTGACGGCAGGCTCGATCCCGCGCTCGCGGGCGAGGGATCGATCTACCGTTACCTCGCCGAAGGCCTTGCGCGGCGCAGGGCCACGGGCCTGCCGGGGCTCTCCCTGCTGTCTTGCGACAACCTCGCCGACAACGGCGGCCAGCTCGGTCGGCTGCTCGGCGAACATGCCGCGCGCACCGACGCCGATCTCGCCCGCTGGATCGCCGACGAATGCACGTTCCCCGGCACGATGGTCGATCGCATCGTCCCCGCTACCACTGCGGACGACGTTGCCGCGGCGGAGAGGCTGCTTGGCCTGTCCGACGCGGCCGCGGTCGTCACCGAGCCGTTCAGCCAGTGGGTGATCGAGGATCGATTCGCCCAGGGGCGCCCGGCCTGGGACAAGGTCGGCGCCCAACTTGTCGCCGATGTCGCGCCTTACGAGACCGCAAAGCTCAGGATGCTCAACGGCGCGCATTCGGCCTTGGCCTATCTCGGTCTGGGTCGCGGGCACGTCTTCGTTCACCAGGCCGTAGCCGATCCGGCGATCCGCCCACTGCTCGAGCGGCTGATGCGGCAGGAAGCCGCAGCGAGCCTGACACCGGCACCGGGTCAGGATCTCGAAGCCTATGCCACCGAACTGCTGGCGCGCTTCGCCAACCCCTCGCTCGAACACCGCCTAGCGCAGATCGCGATGGACGGCAGCCAGAAGGTCCCGCAGCGCTGGCTGGAGACGCTGGCGCATCATCAGCATCGCGGGGTCGAATGTCCCGCGATCCTTACAGCGCTCGCCAGCTGGCTGCGGCATATCCGCGGCGACAACGGCGTGGTCGAGGATCCGCTTGCAGAGAAACTGCTGGCCTGCGCGCAGGCCGTGGCACCGACGGACCTGCTCGACGCGCTGTTCGGCGCCAAGGCGCTCGTCGCAGCGGTATGGACGCCGACGGAACGGGATCGGA
This sequence comes from Novosphingobium sp., assembly GCA_004211435.1. Lineage (GTDB taxonomy): Bacteria > Pseudomonadota > Alphaproteobacteria > Sphingomonadales > Sphingomonadaceae > Novosphingobium > Novosphingobium anseongense. The sequence goes on from SECS01000123.1 coordinate 7,173, forward strand.
GTTTCGTAGCGGCGCTGCTCTAGCGCGCGGGGCAGCGAAGATCGCGACCACGTAAAATTACCAATCTCGAACGATCTCCTCGCGCGACAGATTGACACTCCCAAAATTCTAAGCAAGCTTATCAATTGCTAAACTAGGTAAGTAGTTGGGAGACTATAGATGCGTAAATTCCTCGTGGCCGCAACCGCGGCGCTGTTCGTCGTGGGCGCTCCGGTCGCGGTTCTTGCCCAGGCACCGGCCGCCGCGCCGGCCCTGACGACGGGCAAGATGATCTACACCAGCGCGGGCCAGCGCCTCGCGCCGGTCTATCGCGTGAATGCCGCCGGCGATGCGCAGATCATCCTCAACGGCAAGCTCGTGACGATCCCTGCTTCGACCCTGTCCGAAGCCGAGGGCAAGCTGACCACGTCGCTGTCGCGCAAGGAAGTCAGCCAGGCTCGGTGATCGTGTTTCGCGGTGGTGCCGAAAGGTTCGGCACCACCGCTCCCGCGCACTTATCGTCCGCCTGGGAGGCGAACCGCTTGCGCGGGGCTCCGAACGGGCCGCAACCGGCGCCAGCCGATGACCACGCCCGAGACCGAGACGATCAGTCCGGCCGCCGACAACAGCCACATCAGCAGATCGCGTAGCAGCCGGTGTTCCAGCAGGAACGGCAGGTCGAAGCTGTGCAGCGCCGCGAACAGCCAGCGATAGGAGCGGCTGCCCGATCCTGCTCGCCCCAGCAACAGGCCCGTGGCCGGATCGATGTGCAACCAGGTCTGGTTCGCATCGTCGAACACGAGCCGCAGCACGGGCAGCGGCCGCGCATCGCGACGCGGATCACCGGTGGCGTACCAGTAGCGATCGTAGTGTTCGAGGCGTTCGGTCCGCATGAGTTCGCCGTCCGTCACCGCAGACCGCGCGATCGTTTCGATCCGCGCCTTTGCGAGCGAGATGGGCTCGGCGGTTGCACCGTCGAGCAGCCGCTTGTGCTCGGGATCGCGCCAGGCGACGATGACCGGTATACCGCCGAGATGGGAGAACTCGAGCTCGCGCGCATCGCGTGCCGTACCGGCGAGGCCGCGCAGGTCGGTGGTGGCAAAGCCCGGCTTCGCGCCGACATAGCGCTCGGCGATACCCTTGTCCTCGTCGCGGAAGCCGCCCCAGGGGCTCATCGACAACCAGCCGCTGAACACCCAGGTCACCACGAAGACACCGCCGACCAGGCCGACGACATGGTGCCATTTCATCCAGCTGCGATAGGGGCTGACCGATCCCGACTTGTAGCGCTTGCTGATCCGGACCCGCAGTAACCCGATCCAGATCCCCGCGATCGCGCCGAGCATGCCCACGCCCGAGGTCCAGAGCACGGTCTGGCGCCAGGGCTCCTGATAGACGCGCAGCGCCTCGAAGTAGATCCAGTGCGGGACCGCGCCGAGCCAGTTCCAGAAGCGCTCGTGCGCCGTGGTGTTCTGCACGATCTCGCCGGTCTGCTGCATGACGTAGACGTCGGTTGCCGCAGGATCGGCCAGGCGAATGCGCCAGAACGGCGCGATCTTCTTGTAGGCGCGCGTGACGACCCACTGGTCCTGGCGAACAGCGACGATCGAGGCGACCGGTGCTTGGCCGAAAGCCGCAGCGATCGCGCCGGCCTGCGGCGCATCGACCGCACGGATTTCCTGCCCGGTCTCGGCCGAAATCGCGCGGCGTCCGTCCTCGGTGACGACACGATAGACGGGAACGTCGCCCGACATGCCCAGCCGCATCTCTTTCGGGAACGCACTCTCGCGCAAGGTCGTGAGCACGGCATCGGGCGTGACCCTGACCCGTGCCCAGTCGATCGGTGCGGCCCCCGCGATCCGCTCGGGCGCGCGGAACGACGGGAACGGGACATACATCATGACGACGCCCGAAACGAACCACACTGCGAAGAACACGCACAGGACGATGCCCGTCCAGCGGTGGAAGAAATAGAGGAAGCGCTTGGTGGCGCGCCATAGCGCTCTGGTTGAAGGGGTATGGGAACGCGCCCGCGGCGCGCTCCCATCGGTGATCGCGATGCCGTCAGAAGGCGACATGGATCGTCGCCTCCACCGTGCGCGGATCGCCGAGCACCCATTGCGAGGCGCCATAGGTCGAGCGCACATAGGTCTCGTCGAACAGGTTGCGCACGCGCAGGCTCGCGCTCGCCGCCTCGACGAACTGCCAGCGCAGACCGATATCGGTCAGCGTATAGGCCGGGATCACCCGGGTGTTCGCCGCGTCCTGATAGCGCTTGCCGACATAGGACACGCCGCCGTCGATCACCCAGCCTTCGAGCAATTCCCAGCTGACGAAGGCGTTGGCGGTCTTCGCCGCGACATTGGTCGGACGATTGCCCGCGCGCTGGAACAGCACGCCGCCGACGGATTCGGAAAAGTCGTCATAGCGCGCGCGCAGCACGGCGCCGTTGAGCGAGATGCTGACGCCCTCGACCGGTTCGAGCGAGAACGAGGCCTCGATGCCCTTCGATGATTGCTGCCCGACCTGGACCTGGATCGTCGGAATCAGCGGGTCGGAGGTCAGCAGCTTCTTCTTGACGATGTCGTAGGCGGCCAGGGTCCACTGGCCGCGCCCGCCCCAGAACACGTGCTTGATGCC
>SECS01000277.1 GCA_004211435.1 Novosphingobium sp.
CCGGGCAGGTGCGGCTTCATCGGGCTCGGGTCGGCGGTGATGTGGACGCGGTAGAAGACCTGCTCGCCCTGGGGGGTCTGCTCGGTCAGGGTATCGGGGCTGACATAGGTCACCCGGCCGAGTGCTGAACCGTAGATCGAGCTGTCGTAGGCATCGAACTTGACCGAGGCGCCCTGGCCGATGCGGACATAGGCGATATCGCGCGGGCTCATCTTGGTCTCGAGAATCAGCTTGTCGCCGGTGGGGACGATCGAGAGTACCTCTTCCGAAGCGCGCAGGACGCCGCCGAGGGTGGTGAGCTTGATGTTCTTGACGATGCCGTCGACCGGGGCGACGATCCGCGTGTCGGCGAGCGCGTCGCTGCGCTGTGCGAGCACCTCGCGTGCGGTGACGAGGTCCTCCTCGGTCTTAGTGTACTCAGCCTGGAGGTCTTGGATGTACTTGTTGCGGACGTTGACCATCTGCGACTTGATGTCCGAGACCCCGCGCTGGAGGCGCAGCACGTCTGCGCGGCTAACGTCACCCTGCTTGAGCAGCGGCATGTTCATGTCTAGTTCCTGCTGCATTAGTGCGAGCATCGACTTGAGCGAGCCGAGCTGATCCTGCAACGCCTGGCGGCGCTTCTGGTAGAGCAAGGTCTGGTTGGCCATAAAGTCGGGGAAGCCCTCGACCTCGGGCGGGAAGATCAGCGGACGATCGAACAGCTCGGCGTTGATGCGCGCCATCGAGCTCATCAACGAGGCCACTTTGCCGCGTGCCTCGCCGACCGCGGCGGAGATCTTCGTCGAGTCGAGCTCGACGAGGACCTGGCCCTTGGTCACCTTGTCGCCCTCGCGAACGAGGATCTGGTCGATCTTGCCGCCATCGGTCGACTGGATCACCTGGACGCGGCCGGTCGGGATGATTTGCCCAGGGGCGCGGCTGACCTGATCGAGCTCGGCCCAGAACGACCAAGCGAGCGCGATGGCGAAGAAGCCGATGATGCCGAGTATGATCAGCTTTGAAGGGCTGAGCCAGCGGTTGCGGAATGCAGGTGAGATCTTCATGCGCCAGCCCCCTCGGCAGCATCAATGGCCGGCGCCTGCGCCGGTGGTGGCGCAGCGGCGGGTGATTGCAGTCGTTTCATGACCTCGCCGGTCGGCCCGTCGAGCAGAATCGCACCGTTGGCCATCACGAAGACGCGGCCGACCATGTTCACCAGCTGCAGCTTATGCGTCACGAGAATCAATGTCGTGTCGGGCTGAAGGCTCGCGGCGAGCGTCTTGAGCACCAGCCCCTCGGTATCGACGTCGAGATTTGCGGTCGGCTCGTCGAGCAGGATCAGCTTGGGCTTGGCGAGCAGCAAGCGAGTCAGACCGGTCAGCACGCGCTGGCCGCCCGAGAGACCACGGCCGCCCTCGCTGATCTGGAGGTCGAGCCCGCGCGGGTGCGCGGTGATCAGGCTAGCGAGGCCGGTGCCGCGCGCGGCCTCCATGATCGCCTCGTCGCCGGGATCGGACAGGCCGAGTGTAATATTGTCGCGCAGCGAGCCGTTCACCAGGCGATAGTCCTGCGGTAAGTAGCCGATGTGGCCACGCAGCACGTCCTCAGCGATCTGATTCATGTCGAGCCGGTCCATCAGGATCTGGCCCTGCTGGGGCGCATAGAGACCGGCCATGAGCTTGAGCAGGGTAGACTTACCGGAGCCGACGCCGCCGATGATGCCGATTCGCTCGCCCGCGGCGATCTCAAGCCGCTGGACGCCGACGCCGGTGCGCGCACCCGGATAGGCGAAGCCGACGTTGGAGAACGACAGCGCCGGCGCCAGGCGGTTCGGACGCAGCTGCTCGACGTCGGCCGGACGGTCGACGGGCAGCTGGAGGATGCCATCGAGCATCTGCAGCGAGATCTTCGAGTAAGTCCACTGCACGAGCAAAGAAGGCAGCTGGCCGAGCAGCGGTCCGTTGACGCGGCCTGAAAGGATCGAGCAGGCGATCAGCGCACCCATCGAGATGTGATTCTCGAAAACTTCGACCGCGCCCCAGGCGATCAGGCAGATGTAGGAAATCTGCTGCAAGGTGCCGAAGATCGTGCCCGAGATGGTCTGCAGCCGGCGTACCGGGATTTCCGCTTCGTGAACCTCCTC
>SECS01000124.1 GCA_004211435.1 Novosphingobium sp.
GTGCTCAAGGCCGGCGATGTGCTGCTGATCACCGACAATGCCTATGATCCGACGCGCGCGATGGGTCTCGGCCTGCTGACCGACTTCGGCGTCGAGACAAGGTTCTTCGATCCGCTCGATCCCGCCTCGCTCGAGGCCGCGATCTGCGAGCGGAGTCGCGCGGTGCTGCTCGAGGCGCCGGGCAGCCTGACGATGGAGGTGCAGGACGTGCCCGCGCTCGCCGCGATCGCGCGGCGGCACGGGCTCGTCTCCGTGTTCGACAACACCTGGGCCAGCCCGCTCGGCTTCCCCGCGCTCGAACGCGGGATCGACATCACCGTCATGTCCTTGTCGAAGCACGTCGGTGGTCATTCGGACCTGATGATGGGGGCCGCGTCGGCCGGCGAGAGATACTACGCGCTGCTGCGCAAGCGCGCGCAGCAACTTGGCCAGGTGGTCTCGCCCGACGATGCCGCGCTGGCGCTGCGCGGGCTGCGCACCTTGGGAATCCGGCTCAAGCAGGAAACCTCAAGCGCGCTTGAGATTGCCGAGTGGCTGCGATCGCGGCCCGAAGTCGCGCAGGTGCTCTGCCCGATGTTGCCCGGCTCACCGGGGCACGAGATCTGGACCCGCGACTTCACTGGCGGCTGCGGGCTGTTCAGCTTCGTGCTCAAAGGCGGCGATGCGGCCAGCCGCGCGCGCTTCGTCGATGCGCTGAGCCTGTTCGGCATCGGCTATTCCTGGGGCGGCTTCGAGAGTCTCGTCGTGCCCGTCGATCCTGCGCCGATCCGCGCGGTGACGCCCTGGCCGCCCGCGGGCTGGGATCCGACCGACCGCTTCGGCTTGCGGCTGGCCATCGGGCTGGAAGACCCGACCGACCTGATCGCCGATCTCGAACGGGGCTTCGCCGCCCTATGACCTGGGAGGCCGGCCTTTCCGAAGTCGTCCGGCACCTGGACTCGATCGGTTTCGACGTCGGCAGCTCGCGCATTTCGATATATCGGGCGATCATCACGCTCGTCGTCCTCGCCGGCGTGTTCGTCGGCGGGCGTATCGCCGCCGGCCTGGTGCGGCGGCTGTTCCACCGGCTGACCCCGCTCGACGCGGCCGAGCGGCTGATCGGCGAGAAGATCGCCTCGATTGTCGTATGGGTCGTCGCGATCCTTATCGGCATCGACGTGCTCGGCATCAACCTGACCGCGCTGACCGTGTTCTCGGGCGCCTTCGGCCTCGCGATCGGTTTCGGTCTGCAGAAGACCTTCGGCAACCTGATCGCCGGGATCATCCTGCTGATGGACCGCTCGATCAAGCCGGGCGACGTCATCGCGGTCAACGACGGGATCTCGAACACGGTCGGCCAGGTCAAGAAGATCGGCATCCGTGCGGTTTCTGTGATCACGCGCGACAAGAAGGAATACCTGATCCCCAACGAGAACCTGATGATCAATCAGGTGGAGAACTGGTCCTATTCGAGCCGCGACGTCCGCGTGAAGGTGCCCGTCTCGGTTACCTACGACACCGACATCACCTTCGCCGAGGCGCTGATGCTCAGGGCGGCGCGCGAGACCGACCGCGTGCTCGACAATCCGGCACCGACGGTCTGGCTCCACACCCTGGGCGAAAACGGCATCCAGTTCGAGATCCAGATCTGGATCGACGATCCCGAGGAAGGCATCGGCAATGTCCGCTCCGACGTGCTCAAGCGGCTGTGGGCCCTGTTCCGCGAGAACGGATTGCGGGTGCCGGCGCCGCTCCGCGACATCCGGCTGCGCGAAGTGCCGGAAGACTTCCCGCGCCCACGCCAAGGCTAGCTAAAGTTCTCCTAGCCCCGCCCCAACGCAATCTGACTGGCGAGTTTGCCCATTCGTCGCCAAATGCGCCGCAATGAACGAATCCCCGTCATCGATCCCGCCCCCGGTCGGCACGGTCCACCTGGTCGGCGCCGGCCCCGGCGATCCGGACCTGCTGACCTTGCGTGCAGCAAGGCTCATCGGCAGCACCAAGCTGATCGTCCACGACGGGCTGGTCGATCCCGCGATCCTGGCGCTCGCGCATCCCGCCGCGAAGCTCGTCTCGGTGGCCAAGAGCCGCGCGCGCCACACGATGCCGCAGCATGAAATCAATGCCTTGCTCGTCGCCGCAGCGCTGACCGGGCATGACGTCGTCCGCCTCAAGGGCGGCGATCCCTTCGTCTTCGGGCGTGGCGGTGAAGAGGCCGAGGCCTGCCGCGCCGCCGGCGTGCCGGTCGCGATCGTCCCCGGCATCACGGCAGCAACGGGAGCGGCCGCCGCCGCGCAGATCCCCTTGACCCACCGCGACAGCGCCTCGATCGTCAGCTTCGTCGCCGGCCAGTGCAAGGGCCTGGCCGAGCAGGACTGGTCGGGCCTCGCCGGCAAGGGCCGCACCCTGGTGATCTACATGGGCGTCGCCACCAGCGAAGCGATCTCGGAAAAGCTGATGACCGACGGTCTCGCCCCCGACGTCCCCGTCGCGGTGATCGAGAACGCCAGCCGCCCCGAAATGCGCGTTTTGCGTGGACCGCTCGCCGGTTTGCCCTCGCTCGTCGCGACGCATCGCGTTAAGAGCCCCGCCCTTATCGTGATCGGCGACGTCACCGCCGAACCGGAACAGGAACTGCGCAAACTGGCGCTGGAGGTAGAGAAGTGAAAATCCTAACGGGCAACGACCTGAAGACGGGCGCCGTCATCTGGTGGGACGGCCAGGCCTGGTCGCTCCACATCGAAGACGCCGTCGACGCGACCGAACATGCCGACGAAATCCTCGCGCGCGAGGAAGCCGCGCGCCACGTGAACTCGTCCTACGTGGTCGATGCCACGCAGACGCCCGAGGGCGTCCGGCCGAACCACATCAAGGAACGCATCCGCGCCCTGGGGCCGACGGTGCGCCCCGACCTGACCCTCAAGCCCGCCGATCCTTCGGCGCTGAACTGGGTGATCTGAGATGTACAAGTACGACTCCTACGACCAGGAAATGGTCGACGTCCGCGTCGAGGAATTCCGCGACCAGACCCGCCGCCGGTTAGACGGCACCCTGGCCGAAGAAAACTTCCGCCCGCTGCGCCTGCAGAACGGCCTCTATCTCCAGCTCCATGCCTATATGCTGCGCGTCGCCGTGCCCTATGGCACCTTGAGCTCGGCCCAGATGCGCATGCTCGGCGACATCGCCGACAAGTACGACCGCGGCTATGGCCACTTCACCACGCGCCAGAACATTCAGTACAACTGGATCAAGCTGGAAGAGGCGCCCGACATCCTGGCCGACCTCGCGACGGTGGAAATGCACGCCATCCAGACCAGCGGCAACTGCATCCGCAACATCAGCTCTGACCAGTACGCCGGCGCCGCCGCCGACGAGCTGATCGACCCGCGCCCTTATGCCGAACTGCTGCGTCAGTGGTCGAGCTTCCACCCCGAATTCCTGCACCTGCCGCGCAAGTTCAAGATCGCGGTGATCGCCTCGAAGACCGATCGTGCGGCCATGCGCCTGCACGACATCGGCATCGAGATCGTCAAGAACGACGCGGGCGAGATCGGTTGCGCCTTCTACGTCGGCGGCGGCATGGGCCGCACGCCGATGATCGCGCCGCTGATCAATCCCTTCGTGCCGCTCGACCAGCTGATCACGTACTCGGAGGCGTGCCTGCGCGTCTACAACCGCTACGGCCGGCGCGACAACAAGTACAAGGCGCGCATCAAGATCCTGGTCCACGAGATGGGCAAGGACGAATACACGCGCCAGGTCGAGGAAGAGTTCGCGCACCTGCTGACGCAGGGCATCGAGCCGCCGATCGCCGAGCTCGAGCGGATCATCCCGCATTTCGCCGACCCGGCTTTCGACGCCGCGACTTCGGACGATCTCGACCTGTCCGATCCCGACTTCAAGCTGTGGGTCGACAACAACACCGTCGCGCACAAGGCAAAGGGCTACGTCATCGCGACCGTCAGCCTGAAGCCCGTCGGCGGCATTCCCGGTGACGCGAGCGCCGATCAGATCCGCCTGATGGCCGACCTGGCGCGCGACTATTCGTTCGACGAACTGCGCGTGACCCACGCCCAGAACATCGTCTTCCCGCATGTGAAGAAAGCCGATCTCTACACGGTCTGGCAGAAGCTCGACGCGGCCGGTCTCTCGACGGCCAATCTCGACACGATCGGCGACATCATCGCCTGCCCGGGCCTCGACTATTGCAGCCTGGCCAATGCGCGCTCGATCCCCGTCGCGCAGAAGATCGCCGAACGCTTCAAGGCGCAGGACCGGCTGGACACGATCGGCGAGCTCAAGCTCAAGATCTCGGGCTGCATCAACGCCTGCGGCCACCACCACGCCGGCCACATCGGCATCCTCGGCGTCGACCGCAAGGGCGTCGAGAACTACCAGCTCTCGCTCGGCGGTTCGGAAGGCGCGGACACTTCGCTCGGCACGATCACCGGGCCCGGCTTCAGCGAGGACGGCGTCGTCGACGCGGTCGAAAAGGCGACGAACCTCTATCTGGCCCAGCGCCAGGAAGGTGAACGCTTCCTCGATACCTACCGCCGCATCGGCATGGCTCCGTTCAAGGAGGCGATCTATGGTTGAGACCCAATACCGGTTCCGCGACGACGAGCCCGTGACCGATCCCGCGGTGACGGTCGATTCCTTCGGCGATCAGACCAACGCCGCTTCGGTTCGCATCGAACCCGGCGATGACGCGCGCGAGCTTCTGCCCTTCCTCGACCGGCTGCGGCTGGTCGAAGTCAACTTCCCCTCGTTCGGCGACGGCCGCGGCTATTCGTCGGCGCGCCTGCTGCGCGAGGCGGGCTACGAGGGCGAACTGCGCGCCGTGGGCGCGGTCTTCGTCGATCAGCTCTCGCACCTCCGCCGCTGCGGCTTCGACAGCTTCGCGCCGAACGCCCCGCTCGATCCGCAGGATGCGGAGAACGCTTTCAACCGCTGGCCCGACGTCTACCAGGCAACTGGAGACGGCCGCCCGGCAATCTGGTCCAAGAGGCATGGCTGAACAGTTAGTGCGCGCCGTTGACCGTATCGACACGGGGCCGCGTTTCACCGAAGCGGATGCAATCCGCCTCAACCGCATGTTCCGCGGCACCGAGACGCTGGAGATGCTTTCCAGCGTGCTCAAGAGTGGCGCGGCGGGCGATGTGGCCGTGGTCTCGAGCTTCGGCGCCGAGAGCGCGGTGCTGCTGCACCTCGTCTCGCGGATCGACCCGAACATCCCCGTGCTGTTTCTCGAGACCGGCAAGCACTTTCCCGAGACGCTGGCCTATCGCGATGAACTGATCGCCAGGCTCGGCCTGACCAACGTGATCAACCTCACGCCCGACGAGGCCGAACTGGCCAAGAAGGACGAGAGCGGACTGCGCTGGTCCTACGATCCCGACGGCTGCTGCGAGATTCGCAAGGTCAAGCCGCTGGCCAAGGCACTGGCGGGCTATGACGCGACGATCACCGGCCGCAAGGCGTTTCAGGCCGCGACGCGCGCCAATCTGCCGCGCTTCGAGATCGACGTGACCGACGCCCAGGGCCGGCTCAAGATCAATCCGCTTATCGACTGGAGCGCCGAGGACCTCGCCGCCTATGTCGAGGAGCACGGCCTGCCCGCGCATCCGCTGGTGGCCGAAGGCTATCCCTCGATCGGCTGCTCGCCCTGCACGACCAAGGTCGCTGCGGGCGAGGATCCGCGCTCGGGCCGCTGGAAGGGCTGGGACAAGACCGAATGCGGCATCCACGTCCCGGGCAAGCCCGACGACGATCAGGGCGAACTGCCGCCCGGCTACGATCCGGTGTTCTGATTACCGCCGGGCTTCGGTCGCCATTCTGACCGCGAGCCCGGCGAGCACCGTTCCCATCAGCCAGCGTTGAACCACGGCCCAAGTCGGCCGCTGGGTAAGAAAGGTCGCGATCGACGCGGCCGAGAGCGCGATCGCGGCATTGACCAAGACGCTGATGACGATCTGCGTCGAGCCGAGCGCCAGCGCCTGCGTCAGCACAGAGCCGCGCGCGGGATCGATGAACTGCGGCAGCAGCGACAGGTACATGACCGCGATCTTCGGATTGAGCAGGTTGGTCAGGAACCCCATCAGGAACAGCTTGCGCGGACCGTCGACCGGCAGTTCGCGGACCTCGAACGGCGAACGGCCGCCGGGACGTAGTGCCTGCCAGGCCAGCCACAGCAGATAGGCGGCGCCGGCCAGACGGATCGCGTCGTAGGCGTAGGGCACGGCGAGCACGAGCGTGGTGATGCCGAAGGCCGCGCAGAGCATGTAGAACAGGAAACCCAGCGCCACGCCGCCGAGCGAGACAAGCCCGGCCACGCGCCCCTGGCAGATCGAGCGCGAGATCAGGTAGACCATGTTCGGGCCGGGCGTGAGCACCATACCGAGCGCGATCAGCGCGAAGGCGATCAGATTGGCAGTGCTCGGCATCGGCGGTCTCCGGGAGGCTCGACCCGAAGACCTACCAGAGCACGCCGTGCTTGTCCGCCTGCAATGGCGGGCGCGGAGCGTCGCCGATCGCTTCGAGCAGATCGATCTCGATCGTGCGGCACATCGCCGAAAGCGGCAGGTCGTGAACCCGGTTGTCGAACGGCTCGGCCAGGTCGTCACCGATCGCCAGAACGGCGAGAAACATCAGCCCTGCCACAGTCGAACCCAGCGGCGTCGCGAGCCCCAGGGTCTCGACCAGGCCGAACGGCAACAGGATGCAGAACAAGTGCGTGAACAGGGTCGGGAAAAACCGATAGTGGACCGGCAGCGGCGTGTTCTTGATCCGCTCCATGCCGCCCTGGGCATTGGCGATGTCGACCAGCACTGCCTCGATCTGCGTCTGCTGGATGCTGTCGATCCAGCCCTTCGCGCGGACATCGGCGATCCGCCGTCCGGTGCCGTCGAGCAGGCCGTTGGCCACGTTCACGCGGCCCAGCGCCGGATCCTGGACCGGATCTTCGATGAACCGGCCGATATCCTCGTCCATCGTCTGGCGCCGAAGCTGGCACCGCAGCGCGTTGACATAGGCGATCTGTCGCCGGACGATCTCGCGCTTGAGCGGCGCTGCGGCGGGATCGGGCATGAAATTGCGCACCCCGCGCGCCAGGCTGCGGCTGGCGTTGATCATCAGCCCCCACAGCGACCGCGCCTCCCACCAGCGCTGATAGGCCGAATTGCTGCGGAACCCGAGAAACAGCGCGAGCACAGAACCGAACAGTGTGAGCGGGAGTTCGGGCGCCGAAAAGCTGGGCCGGTAATAGGCGACGGTCACGAGCACGTCCCAGACGAACAGGATCATGAGCGGTCGCCAGACCTCGCGAACGATCTGCTTGAGGCTGGGAGTCGCCTTGACGATCATCGTGTCGCGCCTTTGCCGGAATAGCGATTCCGCGCTTCTGTAGCGACCTCGTGCGCGGCCGTCACGGCGCCTCCGACGCCTGATCAGAGGCGTGCGACACGGCCACTGCGCCGGCGCTGATCGGACGCAGGTGGAACCACTCTTCGTGGTCGATCGCGACGAGGAAGCAGAGGGTGAAGAAGCCGAAAACCAGCATGGCGATGTTGGAACGCGCCGAGGCGGAAAGGGCTCCATCGCTTCCGTCACGCGGCGTCTTGTTGCGATTGGACATATGCTGCTCCTGCGAAGTTGAGGAGCAAAGCTAGGAATAGAACGCTGATCTAATTGGTCTTATTGGTAAGAAAAGTTTTCTGCACCGCAGCATTTAGCCGAGACGTGACGAACCAGCGGCTAACGACTCAGAGCCAGCCCTCGGCGCGATACCACTGCGCCGTGGCCTTCATGCCCTCGCGCGTCTCGACTCGCGGCCGCCACAGCGCCGCGGGCACCCGCGCGCCGAGGCTGACCACCCAGTCGGGGTGGGTCATATAGCCGACGCGGTCGAGCGTCAGCTTGGCCTTGGCGCCGCGCAGCATGGCATCTGCCTTGGCCGCCCACTGCATCGTTCGCTTCGACAGACCGATGACCTTGGGCCTGCGCCCGACCGACCAGCCGATCATCCGCGCGAGCTCGTAATGGCTCCAGCCACCGCGCTTGCCGTCATCAGGCTCGAAATTCATGTGCGACACGCCCTCGCCCCCCGGCATCAGCGCCAGCAGCAGGCGCGCCAAGTCCTCGACGTGGATCAGCGAGGAGCGCCCTTCCTTGGGAGTCGGGATAACGCCCCACTTGGCCGAGCGAAACAGTTCGAACACGTCCTTGTCGCGCGGGCCATAGACCGTCGGCGGGCGAACGATCGTCCAGTCGAGCCCGGAGGCCTTGACCACGCGTTCTGCGCGCGCCTTCGAGGCGCCATAGGCCGAGAGCCCAGGCTCGCGCGCCGACAGAGAGGAAACGAAGATCAGCCGCTGCACGCCCGCCGCATGCGCCGCCTCGATCACCGCGAGGGTGCCCGCGACATTGGCCTCCTCGAACGCGGCCGGGTTCTGCGCGTGGGTCAGCCCTGCGACGTGGATCACCGCCTCGGTGCCCTCGACCAGCTTGGCGAGCGCCTTGCGGTCACCGAGATCGCCGGCGATCCAGTCGACGCCGTTGCGCCGCTCCTGCGGCTTGCGCGCCAGCGCCTGGACGACGACGCCCTGCGCCCGCGCCTGCTCGATCAATGCCTGGCCAACGAAACCCGTGCCACCGGTGAGGGCAATCGTCATAGGAAATTCGGCGTCATAGCAGGATCAGCTGGTCCCGGTGCACGATCGACGAACGCGGCGAATAGCCGAGGATCGTTTCCTGCTCGCTCGAATGGGTGCCGATCAGGCGGCTGCACTCGATCGCATCGTACTCGGACAGGCCATGCGCCAGCGTGCGCCCTTCCAGATCGCGAATGGCAATGGCGTCGCCGCGCTGGAACACGCCCTCGACCTGGGTCACGCCCTTGGCGAGCAGGCTCGAGCCCGAGCCCAGCGCCTTGGCCGCACCGGCATCGACCGTCAGCGAACCACGCAGCCGCAGCCTCCCGCCGAGCCAGGCCTTGCGTGCACCGGCCTTGCGGCGCGGCGTGAACAGCGTGCCGATACCCTGCTCTACGGCGCGTGCGATCGGCGCATCGTAGGTGCCGTTGGCGATCGCGAGCGAGATACCCGCGAGCTCGGCGATCTCGGCCGCCTGCAGCTTCGAGGTCATGCCGCCCGAGCCGAGGCCCGAGGCGGAATCGCCCGTCGCCATCGCGTGGATCTCGGCGGTGACGCCGTGAACCTCGGGCAGCAGCCTGGCCGCGGGATCCTTGGGATTGCGATCGTAGAGCCCGTCGACGTCGGACAGCAGCAGCACCGCGCTGGCGCGGGCCGCCTGGGCGACGCGCGCGGCCAGGCGATCGTTGTCGCCGAAGCGGATCTCCTGCGTGGCGACGGAATCGTTCTCGTTGATCACCGGTACGGCACCGGCATCGAGCAGCCGTGTCAGGGTGGCCGTGGCGTTGAGATAGCGGCGCCGGTCTTCGAGATCCTCAAGCGTCAGCAGCAGCTGCGCGGCAGTGAGGCCGTGGTGCCCCAGCAGTTCGGCCCAGAGCCCCGACAGCGCGATCTGGCCGACCGCAGCGGCGGCCTGAGCATCGGCAAGACTGCCGCGCCCGCCCTTCTCCAGCCCCAGCCTGGCCGCGCCCAGCGCGATCGCACCCGAGGACACGACGATCACGTCCTGGCCCCGCGCCCGCGCCGCCGCGATCTCGGCGACCAGCCCCTCGACCCAGGCGCGGCGCAGCCCTTCGCGGCCGACGAGCAGCGACGAGCCCACCTTCACCACGAGGCGCGGGCAGGCC
>SECS01000278.1 GCA_004211435.1 Novosphingobium sp.
CTCGACAACCCGGCCGAGCGGCAGGACGCGGTGGAAGCCGCCGAAATTGCCGTCGAAGATGCGACGATCGCGGCCGAAGAAGTCGAGTCGGCGCTCGCCCATGCGCGCTCGAACGAACTCATGGCCCGCGGCCCGGTGGAATCTGCACGCTCGGCGCTGAACGCGCTCGAAACCGAAAAGCGCACGATTTCGCGCATGCTGGCGGCCGGTGCCCTGTCCGGCGGCTTCGTCCCCGTCGCCGAAATGATCCGCGTCGATCGCGGCTATGAGGCAGCGCTCGGTGCAGCCTTGGGTGATGATCTCGAAACACCTGTCGATGAATCCGCCTCCGCCCACTGGTCGATCAATGGCGACGGCGCCTCTGATCCAGGCCTGCCGGAGGGAGCGCTGCCCTTGTCGTCCTATGTCACGGCGCCGCCGGAACTGGCGCGCCGGCTCGGGCAGATCGGCGTGATTGCGCAGAGCGACGCCGAGAGGCTGATGCCGCTGCTGCGTCCCGGCCAGCGCCTCGTCACCCGAGAGGGCGCCGTCTATCGTTGGGATGGCCATGTCTCCGGCTCCGAAGCGCCGGGTGCCGCCGCCCTTCGCCTGTCCCAGAAAAACCGTCTGTCGGAGCTGGAAGGTGAGATCGACGAGGCCCGCGATATCCTGTCGGAAACCGAGGATGCGCTGGCGCAAGCCGGCTCCGCCATCTCGATTGAGGAAAAACGGCTCGCCGAAGCGCGCGACCGCAGCCGCTTTGCCGCCCGCCAGTTGAGCGATGCCCGCGATGCGCTTGCGGCCGCCGAACGGGCTGCCGGCGATCTTACCCGTCGCCGCGATGTGGTGGCGGAGGCTGTGAGCCAGCTGACCGGCCAGATCGAGGATCTCGGTGTCCAGGAAGAAGACGCCCGCATCGAGCTCGAGGACGCACCGGATCTCTCCGCCATCGATGCCAAGCTGTTGAACCAGCAGAGCGTCGTCGCCACCGATCGGGGCCGTCTCGCCGAAGCGCGCGCCGCCTTTGAGGGCCAGAGCCGCGAGATCGAGGCGCGCAAGCGCCGCATCGCCGCCATCGCCCAGGAACGCGCCACCTGGGTCTCCCGGATGACCAGCGCCGCCGATCATATCGGCAGCCTGCGCCAGCGCGAGGAAGAGGCGCGCGACGAGATCGTCGATCTCGAAGCAGCACCTGAAGAATTCGACGAGCGCCGCCGGGCACTGATCAACGAATTGCAAAAGGCGGAAGCTGCCCGCAAGGCCGCCTCCGATCGGCTGGTCGAGGCGGAAACCCGCCAGCGCGAGACCGACCGGATCGCCGCCACGGCCTTGTCCGAACTCGCCGAAGCCCGCGAGAAACGCGGCCGTGCCGAAGAGCGTCTGGTCTCCGCCGCCGAAAAGCGCCACGAGGGCGAGCTGCGCATCCGCGAGGCGCTCAATGTGGAGCCGCATGACGTGATGCGCATCGCCGGCATCGCGCCCGGCGCCACGCTTCCCGACATCCGCGAGATCGAACGGGAAGTCGACCGGCTCAAGATGGAGCGCGAGCGGCTCGGTGCCGTCAACCTGCGGGCCGAGGAAGAGCAGAAGGAGCTTTCCGACAAGCTCAGCGCTCTGATCCACGAGCGCGACGACATCATCGACGCCATCCGCAAACTGCGTGGCGCGATCCAGAGCCTCAATCGCGAAGGACGCGAGCGCATGCTGGCCGCCTTCGATGTGGTCAACAAGCAGTTCCAGCGGCTGTTCACGCATCTCTTCAATGGTGGCACAGCCGAACTGCAGCTGATCGAGAGCGACGATCCGCTCGAAGCCGGCCTCGAAATCCTTGCACGTCCGCCGGGCAAGAAGCCGCAGACCATGACGCTTCTGTCCGGTGGCGAGCAGGCACTGACGGCGATGGCGCTGATATTTGCCGTCTTCCTCACCAACCCCGCACCGATCTGCGTGCTGGACGAAGTGGATGCACCGCTCGACGACCACAATGTGGAGCGTTACTGCAACCTGATGGACGAGATGGCCGCGTCGACCGAGACGCGGTTTATCATCATCACCCACAACCCCATCACCATGGCCCGCATGAACCGTCTGTTCGGTGTGACCATGGCGGAGCAGGGTGTGTCGCAGCTGGTCTCGGTCGAT
>SECS01000125.1 GCA_004211435.1 Novosphingobium sp.
AAGGTCAAGGTGCCGACGGTCGACGGCGCGGTGATGCTGACGGTCGCGCCCGGCAGCAGTTCCGGCAAGACCCTGCGACTCAAGGGCAAGGGCATGAGCCGCAAGGACGGCAGCCGCGGCGACCAACTCGTCACGCTCGAGATCCATTTGCCCGAGAGTGACGAAGACCTGATCCGTCGGCTTGAGGGCTGGCAGGACACCCGGCCGCTACGCGCCAAGCTCGGCGTCTGAGGCGCCGTGGGGGAAGTTCCGATCGAAGCGACTGTTGAACGCAACGACCAGTCGCCCGAGGCCCGCCGCCGCCGCGCGCAAGTCGAACGGGACAAACTCCAGGCGCGGTTCGATCGCAATCTCGGCCCCGCCAGCCGATTCTTTACCGTGGTCAAGCGCGTGCTCGTTGGCGCCTGGTCAGACGGCTTCATCCACGCGGGCAATCTTGCCTACACCGCGATCCTGGCGCTGTTTCCCTTCTTCATCGTCATCGCCGCGGTGTTCACCGCGCTCGGCGAGAGCGGCCAGCGCGAAGCGTCGATCCGCGCCTTTCTCTCGGCCGCGCCGCCCGTGGTGGCGCGCGCGATAGAGCCGGTCGCGCTCAGCGTCAGCGAGGCGCGCAGCGGCTGGCTGCTGTGGGTCGGAGGCTTTGTCGGCCTGTGGACCGTGTCGAGCCTGATCGAGACGATCCGGGATATCCTGCGACGTGCCTATGGCACACGCCCGACCACGGCCTTCTGGCGCTATCGCCTCTTCTCCACCGGCTTCATCGTCATTGAGGTCATCCTGCTGCTGCTCTCGCTGTTCGCTCAGGTGGCGATCACTGCGGCGCAGGAGGTGATCGCCGCCTGGTTCCCGCTGCTCGACGCCTGGACCCTGACCCTGACCACCTCGCGGCTGATCCCGGCGGCGATGCTCTACCTGTCGATCTACGTCCTGTTCCTGTCGCTGACGCCCTCGGCCTATCGCAATCGGCGCTATCCGAAGTGGCCCGGCGCACTGCTGGTGACGGCCTGGTGGGTGGCGATCACGGTACTGTTGCCCGGTGTCCTCAGGAATCTGTTTTCCTACGATCTGACCTACGGCAGCCTGGCCGGGGTGATGATCGCGCTTTTCTTTTTCTGGCTGGTTGGCCTAGGGATGGTCATGGGAGCCGAGCTCAACGCGGCGCTCGCCGAGACGCCGGAAGAACGCGACGCGATCGGCCAGACCGACGACAGAGCGCGCAAAACACGTAAAGAAAGCAGGACGATCGAAGAATGACGGGTCTGATGGAGGGAAAGCGCGGCCTGATCATGGGCCTCGCCAATGACAAGTCGCTTGCATGGGGAATTGCCAAGCGCCTGCGCGATCACGGCGCGGAACTCGCCTTCTCCTACCAGGGCGAAGCGCTGGAGAAGCGCGTGCGGCCACTGGCCGACAGCCTCGGCAGCGATTTTCTGATCGAATGCGACGTGTCCGACATGGCCGCGCTCGACACGGCTTTCGACACGCTGGCCGCGCGCTGGCCGACGATCGACTTCGTGGTCCACGCCATCGGCTTTTCGGACAAGAACGAGCTGCGCGGCAAATATGTCGACACCAGCCTCGAAAACTTCCTGATGACGATGAACATCTCGGCCTACAGCCTCGTCGCCGTGACAAAGCGCGCGGCGGCGATGATGCCCGAGAGCGGCGGCTCGATCGTGACCTTGACCTATTACGGCGCCGAGAAGGTCGTACCGCACTACAACGTCATGGGCGTGGCCAAGGCAGCGCTCGAGACGAGCGTCAAGTACCTCGCCAACGATCTGGGTCCGCGCAACATTCGCGTGAACGCGATCTCGGCCGGCCCGATCAAGACCCTGGCGGCCAGCGGCATCGGTGACTTCCGCTACATCCTCAAGTGGAACGAGCTGAATTCGCCGTTGCGGCGCAACGTCACGATCGAGGACGTCGGCGGCGCCGGGCTCTATTTCCTGTCCGACCTGGCTTCGGGCGTCACCGGCGAGACCCACCACGTCGATGCCGGCTATCACGTCGTCGGCATGAAGCAGGAAGACGCGCCCGACATCAGCCTGGTGTGATGGCTTCGCGGGGCGGCGGCCGTGGACCGGCCCTCACCCCCGATCGAACTCTGTCGAAATCTGCTTTGGAGACGAGCGGAACAGGCGGTGTCGCCTTGTGTGGCGGCCCCTGGACCGCTACGTCCCGCCTTGGGGAGCTTGTGGGGGACGGGCTTCCGATGCGCCTGACGTATCGGACGGAGAAATGTCTCCCCTGGTTCACCCAGAACAGGCCCGCTGCAGCGCAGGCGGTAAAGAAAAAGAAAGTTCGAGCGGCCTATATGAACCGCAAAGAGAACACTGGAATATCGGGGCAGCCTGACAAGGCTTCGCCTCGATCCGCTTGGCTTGTGAGGATTTGAATGATGAGCGAGCGGCGGTGTCGATTTTGTGATGCGGTCTTGCAGCACGACTTCATCGACCTTGGCACGACCCCGCTGGCCAACAGCTTCCTTTCCGCCGACCAGCTGAAACAGCCCGAACCGACCTATCCGCTGCGGGTCACCGTCTGCGACCGCTGCTGGCTGGTGCAGACCGATGTCGCGGTCTCCCCGCAGGAGATCTTCAGCGACTATGCCTATCTGTCCTCGGTCTCCGAGAGCTGGGTCGAGCACGCGCGCCGGTTCACCAACGCGACGCGCGAACGTTTCGGCCTCGACGCAAGTTCGCAGGTGATCGAGGTCGCGAGCAACGACGGTTATCTGCTCAAGCACTTCGTCGCCGCGGGCATCCCCGTCCTGGGGGTCGAGCCGGCCGAGAACGTCGCCCGGATCGCGCGCGCCATCGGCGTCCCGACCGAAGCCTCCTTCTTCGGATGCGACGTGGCGGACGACCTGGTCGCCCGCGGGCTCGCCGCAGATCTGGTGATCGGCAACAACGTTCTGGCCCACGCCCCCGACGTCAACGATTTCGTCGGCGGCCTGGCGCGCCTGATCAAGCCCGAGGGCGTGCTCAGCATGGAGTTCCCGCACCTCCTGCGCCTGATCAAGGGCGCACAGTTCGACACGATCTATCACGAGCATTTCTACTATCTGTCGCTGCTGGCGGTGGAGAACATCTTCGCCGCGCATGGCCTCGCGGTGTTCGACCTCGAAGAGCTGCCCACGCACGGCGGCAGCCTGCGCGTGTTCGCGCGCCGGACCGCGGCAATGCGCGACGGCGCGACGCCGGCCGTGGAGCAGGTCCGCCGCGACGAAGCCGCCGCCGGCTTCGACAAGGTAGACGTCTACACCGGGTTCCAGAGCCGCGTGGCACCGATCTGCGAGGGCCTGCTGGCCTTCCTCGAGCAGGCCAAGGCCGAAGGGAAGACGGTCGCCGCCTATGGCGCCGCCGCCAAGGGCAATACCCTGCTCAACGTCTGCGGCATCACGACCGACCTCGTCGAATATGCGGTCGACGCCAATACGGCCAAGCAGGGCCGGTTCATGCCGGGCAGCCGCCTGCCGATCCTGCTGCCCGAGCGCATTTTCGAGACGCGGCCCGACTATGTCCTGATCCTGCCGTGGAACATTCTCGACGAGGTCGTCGCGATCAATCGCGGGATCGCCGAATGGGGCGGACGCTTCGTCGTCGCAGTGCCGGAACTCACGGTTTTCGGATGAAATTCCTGCCCACCGCCATCGACGGCGCCTTCATCGTGGAGGTCGAGCCGTGGGTGGATGAAAGGGGCCTTTTCGCGCGCACCTTCTGCGCGGAAACCTTCGCGGCCCAGGGGCTGGTGTCGTCCTATCCGCAATGCAGCGTCTCGGTGAACAACAGCCGCGGCACCCTGCGCGGCATGCATTACCAGATCGCCCCGCAGGCCGAGGCCAAGCTCGTGCGCGCCACGCGCGGCTCGGTGTTCGACGTCGCCATCGACCTGCGGCCGGATTCTCCGTCCTACCTGCAATGGGCCTCGGTCGAGCTGAGCGCGGAAAGGCGCAACGCCTTCGCCATTCCGGAGGGATGCGCGCACGGTTTCCTGACCCTAGAACATGGTTGCGAACTTATTTACCATTTGTCGTCCAACTACGCCCCGGACCTCGCCCGCGGGGTTCGGTGGGACGATCCGCTGTTCGCCATCGACTGGCCTTTTGCGCCGGTGGTGATCGGAGAGCGCGATGCGACCTATCCGTCCTATGTCAGGAGATAGTCCGGTGAAGCTCAGCATCTGCATTCCGACCTACAACCGCGAGGCCTATCTCCGGAACGCTCTGGAATATTGCGAAGGCTTTGCCTTCAGCTTCCCCTACGAGATCGTCATCTCGGACAACGCCTCGACCGACGGCACCGAAAGCATGGTCGCGGAGTTCATCGAGCGCGGCCTGCCGATCCGCTATTTCCGACGGGCGGTGAACGGCGGCGCCACGCCCAACCAGATCAACGCCTTCCAGCACGCCTTGGGCGAATATACGATCTACCTCGCCGACGACGATCTGCTGATCGCGCCCGAGGTGGAAAACGTGGTCCGTTATCTCGACGAGAACCCCGACGTCGTCGCGGCGCATGCCCCCTGGACGATCTACGACGAGGTGCAGGACCTCGACCTGTCGCAGTTCTACGCCGTGGCCGCCGACCGCAAGTTCGAACGCCGGGACTTCTTCGAGATGTTCTGCTTCCTGTTCGAAGGGCACATCTTCCCCGAGATCGCGATCGTCCGCTCGTCGGCGATGCGCTCGGCCTGGGTGCCGCGCGAGCTCTGCTTCTACGCCTTCTCGCATCTCGCCCATTTCCTCGACATGGGCGCGGTCACCTTCCTCAAGACGCCGTTCTACCGCTCGGTGGCGGTTTCCAAGATCGCCCCGTCGCGGCAGCAGGCGGGCTTCGACGACGTCGTGACCTCGTGGGACCGCTATCGCGGCGGGCTCGAATACTTCCTGCATATCGGCGCCAAACGCGGCGTCATCGACATGTCGGACGAATCGCGCATCGCCTACGATCAGATGTGCCGACACTTCATGATGGTCCGCATGGGCGTCGCCATCCGGTTCTGGTTCGCGCGCAAGGACTACATCAAGGCCTACGAGCTCTGCGCGCGAATGATCTTCGCGGGCCACGGCGACAACGTCGAGGTCACCAAGGTCGCCGACACCCTGCCCGCGATGGTCGGGCTCCAGACCCTGGCCGGCAAGGTCGGCGCGATGACGGGCATCGAGCGCCTGATCCTCGACGGCATGACCGACCCCGAAATGGTGGCCGAACTCCTCCAGGATCTCGGCGTACCCACCGAAGTCGCGATCGTCGCCGAAGAGCCCGAAGGCCTGTCCGCCGAAGCCCTGATCGAAGGTTCGATCGTCTTCGTCAGCGAGGAAGCCCGGCGCGAGCACTATCTGGCCAAGGGCTACCGTCCGACCGTGATCTTCTCCGATCTCGACCTGACTCAACACGTCCTGCTCTGAGCGCGGCCACGAAAGCGATTCTCGGTGACCGACCGGATTTTCTACACCAAGCCGTCCATCACCGCGCTGGAACGAGACTATGCCGCCGACGCCGCCGCCAACGGCTGGGGCGCGCAATGCTATGACTACATCATCCGCTTCGAGCGCGAGTTCGGCGCCTGGCTGGGCAGTGACCATGCCATAGCGACGTCGAGCTGCACCGGCGCGCTGCACATGGGTCTGGCGGCGCTGGGCATCGGGCCGGGCGACGAGGTCGTGCTCGCCGATACCAACTGGATCGCCACGGTCGCGCCCGTCGTGCATCTGGGTGCGACGCCGGTCTTCGTCGACATCGACCCGGCAAGCTGGTGCATCGATCCGCAGGCGGCGGAACGGGCGATCACGCCGCGGACGCGGGCGATCATCGCCACGCACGTCTACGGCAATCTCGCGGACATGGACGCGCTGCTGGCGCTGGGCGACCAGGCCGGCATTCCCATCGTCGAGGACGGCGCCGAAGCCATCGGCTCGGCCTGGCACGGCGGGCGGCGGGCCGGCTCTATGGGGCGGTTCGGCACCTTCTCGTTCCACGGCACCAAGACGCTGACGACGGGCGAAGGCGGCATGTTCGTGACCAGCGACGCCGAGCTCTACGAACGCGTGCTGACGCTGTCGAACCACGGTCGTGCGCGTGGACAGGTCAAGCAGTTCTGGCCCGACATGGTCGGCTTCAAATACAAGATGTCCAACGTGCAGGCGGCGATGGGCTGCGCGCAGCTCGAGCGGATCGAGGATCTGGTGGCGCGCAAACGCGCGATCTTCGCGCGCTACCGCGCGGAACTCTGCGGTCTGCCCGGCGTGTCGATGAACCCGGAACCCGCAGGGACGGTCAACGGCGCGTGGATGCCGACGGTCGTCTTCTCGCAGGAGAGCGGCGTCACGCGCGAGGACATGCAGCAGGCCTTCGCCGAGGCGAACGTCGACGCGCGCGTGTTCTTCCATCCGCTGTCCGAACTGCCGATGTTCGAAGCGCGGCGCGAGAACCGCCACGCCTGGGACATTCCCCGCCGGGCGATCAATCTGCCCAGCTATCACGACATGACGGACGAGGATATTGCGCGGGTCTGCGCAGTCGTCGCGGCGCTCGCCCGATGACGGAGAGAGGCAAGGACAGCCCCATGCAAGCCTTTGAAGACGAAGTTCGCGACAACATCGAAGGCCTGGGCCGCGACGCGGCATTCCAGCGCCAGTCGCTCGACTGGAATCTGGCCTCGGCGCGGCACCGGTATACTTACAATTTCCGCGCGCTGGGGCGGCCGATCATCCAGTTCCCGCAGGACATGATCGCCTTTCAGGAGATCATCTGGGAGACCAGGCCCGACCTGATCATCGAGACGGGGATCGCCCATGGCGGCTCGCTGATCGCCAATGCCGCTACCCTGGCGCTGCTCGACTATGCCGATGCCTTCGAGGCGGGTGAGGTCGTCGATCCGCACGCGCCGAAGCGTAAGGTGCTGGGTCTCGACATCGACATCCGGCAACACAATCGCGCGGCGATCGAAGCCCATCCGATGGCGCCGCGCGTGCACATGCTCCAGGGTTCGAGCATCGACACGGACATCGCCGAGCAGGTCCGCGCCTTTGCCGGCGACTATGCGCGGATCATGGTCTGCCTCGATTCCAACCACACCCACGACCACGTGCTGCGCGAACTCGAGCTCTATGCGCCGCTGGTGACGGCGGGCTGCTATTGCGTGGTCAGCGACACGATCGTCGAAGACGCGCCCGAGCATCTCTCGGCCGACCGGCCCTGGGGCAAGGGCAACAATCCCAAGACAGCGGTCCATGCCTTCCTGGCAGGCCGCGATGATTTCGTCATCGACAGGGCCATCGAGCACAAGCTGCAGATCACCGTATCGCCCGACGGTTTCCTCAAACGCATCGGGTCATGACGATAGCGGCAGGCCATCATGGGTGATCCGTTCGCGGACATGGCGGCCGCCTATGGCGACCGCCCGTTGTTCCGGACGGACGATGGCGCGGCGATCGCGGTCGCCGCGCTCGCCGATCTGGCGGAGCGGCCTGCGATCAGGGCGTGCCAGCGCCGCCTCGTGATGTGCCTGTGCGACAACGATCCCGGCGGTGCGCTCGGTTACCTCGCGCTCATGCAGGTCGGCGCAGTGCCGATGATGGTGGCGACGGGCCTGCCCGAGGAACCGTTGCGCACGCTGATCGAGCGGTACGGACCGGCCTTCGTCTGGCTGCCGGAAGCGCGCGTTCCGGCCCTGGCCGATGCCGAGATCGTGTTGTCGGAGCGGGGCTATTGCCTGCTGGCCATGCGGCCTGCGGCCTCCGCCCCCCTGCACGAGACGCTGGCGCTGCTGCTGGGCACGTCGGGCAGCACCGGCAGCCCGCGCTTCGTGCGGCTGTCGCGCGACAATGTCCTGAGCAATGCCCAAGCGATCCGCAGCTATCTCGACATCGGCGCCGACGATGTCCCGGTGACGAGCCTGCCGCTGGCCTATTCCTATGGCTTGTCGGTGCTGCACAGCCACGTGCTCGCGGGCAGCACGATCGCGCTGACGAACAAGACGCTGTTCGATCGCGGCTTCTGGGACTTCATGCGCGATGCCCGGATTACGAGCTTCGCCGGCGTGCCCTATCACTACGAAATGCTCGCCAAGCTGCGCTTCGGAAAGATGGACCTGCCCGACCTGCGCGTCATGACGCAGGCCGGGGGGCGGATGGAACCGGCGCTGGTGCAGGATTTCGCCGCGCTGTGCCGCGACACGGACCGGCGACTCTTCGTCATGTACGGGCAGACCGAAGCGACCGCGCGCATGGCCTATCTGCCGCCGGAGAAGGTCGCGGTGAAGGCGGGGAGCATTGGCCAGGCCATACCGGGTGGCGAGATGTGGCTCGAAGACGAGCACGGCGATCGCATCGCCCACTCCGACGGCGTGGGTCAGATCGTCTATCGCGGACCGAACGTGGCCTTGGGCTATGCCGAAGGCCATGCCGACCTGGCTCGCGGCGACGACTGGGGCGGCGTGCTGCACACGGGCGACCTCGCCAAGCGCGATGCCGAGGGCGATTTCACGATCGTCGGCCGCCTGAAACGCTTCCTCAAGCTGTTCGGCAACCGGGTCAATCTGGAGGATGTCGAAGCCGGCTTGCAGGCGGCCGGCCATCAGGCCCTCTGTGCCGGGCGCGACGATCATCTCGACGTCTATCTCGCCGAAGCGACGCCCGACGGGGCAAGGCAGGTGAAGAAGCACCTCGTCTCGCACCTGAAGCTCACCCCCAACGCGATCAGCGTCCTGGCGATCGATGCGGTTCCGCGCAATGACGCGGGCAAGATCCTATATGGCGAGCTGAACGGGTTGGAGAGGAGGACGCTGGCATGACGGGGCTCGATCCGGCCTTCTGGCTCGA
Source organism: Novosphingobium sp. (assembly GCA_004211435.1). Classification (GTDB taxonomy): domain Bacteria; phylum Pseudomonadota; class Alphaproteobacteria; order Sphingomonadales; family Sphingomonadaceae; genus Novosphingobium; species Novosphingobium anseongense. The sequence goes on from SECS01000125.1 coordinate 8,828, forward strand.
CCAGTCACCCTTCGCCATGCCCGCCGGCGCGAAGGCCGCGGCGCTGACCCAGGCCATGGACGCCTTGACCCGATGGCACCGGCAGCGCTGCCCCGCCTATGCGCGCATTCTCGACGTGGCCACCGATGCGGACCGGCCGATCGCGACGCTGGCGGACGTGCCGTTCATCCCGGTGCGCCTGTTCAAGGAAATGGACCTGCGCAGCGTGCCCGAGGAACAGGTGTTCAAGACCATGACCTCGTCGGGCACCAGCGGCCAGCAGGTGTCGAAGATCTTCCTCGATCGCGAGACTGCTGCGCTACAGACCAAGATCCTGTCCCGCCTCATGGGCGAGGTGATCGGCCGCAAGCGCCTGCCGATGCTGGTCATCGATTCCGCCAGCGTGCTCAAGGACCGCAACGCCTTCTCGGCGCGCGGCGCGGGCATTCTCGGTTTCTCGATGTTCGGCCAGAACGTGACCTATGCGCTCGACGCCGAAATGAACCTCGACCTGCCGGCGATCGACGCCTTTCTCGAGCGGCATGCCGGCCAGCCGGTCTTCCTGTTCGGCTTCACCTTCATGATCTGGCAGCATTTCTACAAGCCGCTCCAGGCTCTGGGACGTCGGCTGGCTATCGACCAGGGCGTGCTGCTGCATGGCGGGGGCTGGAAGAAATTGCAGGACGAGGCGGTTTCCAGCCGCGACTTCCGCGCGGCGCTGCGCGACTGCGCCGGGATCGACCGGGTGGTGAACTATTACGGCATGGTCGAGCAGACGGGGTCGATCTTTCTCGAATGCGACCAGGGCTTTCTCCATGCGCCCGCCTATGCCGAGGTCATCATCCGCGACGTCGCCGACTTCAGCGCCCTGCCGCCGGGGCA
>SECS01000279.1 GCA_004211435.1 Novosphingobium sp.
AGGTCCGACTGGTAGTGGACGTGGTCGGTTTCGATCGCGAGGCTGCGCGTGCGGCGGATGACGTGGCGCTGCCAGACGAGCAGGCCGGCGGTCGCCACCAGCGCGATCAGCGAGACGGCGATGCCGCCCTCGGCGCTCTCGGTGCGTCCGCCGACGAAGACCTGCTCGATCGCACGCGCCGCGAGCGCCAGCGCCGAGATCGAGATCAGGGTGACCTGGAAGATCGCCGCCAGCGCCTCGGCCTTGCCGTGGCCGAAGCGGTGCTGATCATCTTCCGGCTGCGCGGCGACGTGGACGCCGACCAGGGTGACGAGGCTGGCGATCAGATCGAGCGCGGTATCGGCGAGGCTGCCGAGCATGGCGGTCGAGCCCGTCGCCCAGGCCGCCCAGAGCTTGAGCGCGACGAGCAGCAGCGCCACGCCGATCGAGGCATAGGCGGCGCTGCGGTTGAGCTGCGCGACGTGCGAATCGATGCTCAAGGCCGATCCCGGCTCAAGGGTACAGCAGCGTGCTCGCCCAGTCGCCACCAGCGGCGCGCGTGAACACGCGGCGTTCGTGGAGGCGATGCGGACGGTCCTGCCAGAACTCGATCGCGTTCGGCGTCAGGCAGAAGCCCAGCCAGTGCTTGGGCCGCTCGACTTCGCGATCGGCGTATTGCGCCTCGGTTTCGGCAAAGCGCTCGAGGAAGGTCGCACGCGAGTCCAGCGGTGACGATTGGTCCGAGGCCACGGCGCCGAGCTGCGAATCGCGCGTACGGCTGGCGAAATAGGCATCGACCGTCTCGGCCGAGACCGGCGTCAGAGGCCCTTCGATGCGGATCTGCCGGTGCAGCGACTTCCAGTGGAACAGCAGCGCGGCGTTGGGATTGGCCAGGATCTCCTGCCCTTTGCGGCTGTGGCTGTTGGTGTAGAACAGGAAACCGCCCGGCCCGTGCCCCTTGAGCAAGACCATCCGAACCGAAGGCAGCCCGCCCGGCGTTGCGGTCGCCAGCGCCATGGCATTGGAATCCTCTTCCGCCCCGCGCGCTTCGAGATACCAGCTGTCGAACAGGGTGAAGGGATTGCCGGTGGGAATCGTATCGGCGAACTGTTCAGCTTCCAACGCAGGCTCCCGTACAAGGTGACGAAGTTGACATAGTTGACACGGTCCTGGCGATGAAATGCGCTTCAGCAGCGAAGGCTGCGTCGCACGACGAATAGCCGCGGCGCAATCGGTAGGAAAGCGCGGCTTGTCCAACCGCCAAGGCGCACCTAGTTAGTCGCGCATGGCAGCAGACCCTTACGCAACTCTCGGCGTGGCGCGCAGCGCGAGCGAGAAGGACATCAAGTCCGCCTATCGAAAGCTCGCGAAGGAGCTCCATCCCGACCGGAACACCGACAATCCCAACGCGGCGGAGCGCTTCAGCGAGGTCACGCGCGCCTACGATCTGCTGTCCGACAAGGACAAGCGCGCGCAATTCGACCGCGGCGAGATCGACGGCGACGGCAATCCCATGGGCTTCGGCGGCGGCGGTTTCGGCGGCGGCGCCGGGCATCACGGCTTTGGTGGCGGCGGCTTCCAGTCCGAGGGTATCGACCTCGGCGACCTGTTCGGCGGGATCTTCGGCGGCCGCGGTCAGGGTAGCGGTCCCGGTGCGGGCTTCGGTGGCGCGCGCAGCCGCGCCGCGCCGCGCGGCAACACCCTGCAATACCGGCTCAGCGTCTCGCTGACCGATGCGGCCAAGCTCGCACCGCAGCGCGTGACCTTGGGCGACGGCAAGTCGATCGACCTCAAGCTGCCCGCCGGGGTCGAGGACGGCACCCAAATGCGGCTCGGCGGCAAAGGCGAACCCGGTCCGGGCGGCGCCGGCGATGCGATCGTGACGATCCAGATCGAGCCACACGCCTTCTTCAAGCGCGACGGCGACAACCTGCGGCTCGACCTGCCGATCAGCCTCGACGAGGCGGTGGGCGGCGCGAAGGTCAAGGTGCCGACGGTCGACGGCGCGGTGATGCTGACGGTCGCGCCCGGCAGCAGTTCCGGCAAGACCCTGCGACTCAAGGGCAAGGGCATGAGCCGCAAGGACGGCAGCCGCGG
>SECS01000280.1 GCA_004211435.1 Novosphingobium sp.
GGCAAGATGCCGCTCGAAGTGATCCAGAAGGCGCTGGCGCTGTTTCCGAGCACCGGCTTCACCAATGCCTATGGCCTGACCGAGACCAGTTCGACGATCGCGCTGCTCGGCCCCGACGACCACCGCGCCGCGCTGGCCTCGGACGATCCCAAGGTGCGCGCGCGCCTGACCTCGCTGGGTCAGGCCCTGCCGACGGTCGAGATCGAGATTCGCGACGAGGACGGCAAGGTGCTGCCCACGGGCGAAGCCGGTGAGATCTACGTCCGCGGCGACCAGGTTTCGGGCGAATATAAAGAGAAGAGCGCGCTCGTCGAGGGCGGCTGGTTCCCGACGCGCGATGCCGGCTTCATCGACGAAGACGGCTACATCTTCCTTTCCGGCCGCGCCGACGACGTCATCGTCCGTGGTGGCGAGAACATGTCGCCGGGCGAGATCGAGGACGTGCTGCTGACTCATGCCGCCATCGCCGACGCCTGCGCCTGCGCGGTGCCTTCGGTCGAATGGGGCGAGGCCGTCGGCATCGCCGTGGTCGTGCGCGAAGGTCATGGCGCACCGGGCGAAGACGAGCTCAAGGAACTGATCCGCGGCCGCCTGCGGTCGAGCCGCGTGCCCGACAAGGTCGCCTTCGTCGCCGAGCTGCCCTATAACGAAATGGGCAAGCTGCTGCGCCGCGAGGTCAAGAAGATCCTTGCCGACTGAGGACGGTCTCGGCCCGGCGATCCCGCTGGCGCGCTGGGCCGACCGTCACTTGCGCCTCCTCGCCGAGGAGACCGGTTCCCCTCGCATCGCTGCGCTGAGCGGCGAGACGGTCGTCGGCGAACGGGGTTCGAACGGCGACTACACGATCAACGGTCGGATTTCGGCAGGGCTCGGCGGCAGTCGACTGATGCCGACGCGCGACGGGGGCTGGTTCGCGCTAACGCTGATCCGCGCCGAAGATCGCGACCTGCTGCCCGCGCTTTTCCTGGACGATAGCGTCGACATCCACAGCCCCGAGGCGATCGCCGAGGCGGTGGCGCGGCACGACTGTGCCGACCTCGTCATGCGCGGCCGCCTGCTCGGCCTGCCCGTGGCTTCGGCCGACGAAGCGCCCGTTTCTCAACCGGTCGAAGTGCTGATCGAAGGGCCGCGCCGCGAGCGTTCGCCGGATCACGTGCCGCTCGTCGTAGATCTTTCGGCGATCTGGGCCGGGCCGCTGATCGGGCACCTGCTCTGGCTCGCCGGCGCGGAGGTGGTGAAGGTCGAGAGCCGCAACCGCCCCGACCTGATCCGCCGCGACGATCCCGCGACCTTCGACCTGATCAACCAGGGCAAGGCCTCGGCACTGATCGACATGGCCAGCGAGACCGAGAAAGCGGCGCTGATCGCGCTGATCCGCCGTGCCGACTTCGTCATCGAAAGCTCGCGTGTGCGGGCCTTGAAGCAGCTCGGGATCGATGCCGAGGCGCTGGTGAAAGAGGTGCCGGGGCTCGTCTGGCTCAGCGTCACGGGCCACGGCGCCAGCGGCGAGGCGGCGGGCTGGACCGGGATCGGCAACGACTGCGCGGTCGCCGGCGGCCTCGCCCGCGCACTCGCCGACGCCAGCGGCACGATCGGCTATGTCGGTGACGCGATCGCCGATCCGCTGACCGGGATCACCGGCGCACTCGAAGGCTGGCGCGCCTACCAAAGTGGCGCGGCCCGGCGCATCGGGCTCGCCATGAGCGCGATTACCGCGCAGGCGCTGGCCGAGGAGCGGGCGCATGATCCGGCGCGGCTTCACGGCGAACTGCTCGGCTGGGCGCAGGCCGTCGGACAGCCCTTCCCCAAGGTCCCGCGGCGCGCGCTGGAGGGCGAAGTGCGCGCGCTCGGCGCCGACACCGCGGAATGGCTCGCATGCTGATCCGCAACGCCGAGGTATGGGGGCATGGGCTGGCCGACGTGGAGATCGAAAACGGCAGGATCGCCGCTCTCCATCCTCCCCGGCAGCGGCTGGATCCGCGGGATCGGCTATCACGAGAGCGTGATGGGGCTGCCCGACAGGCGCCAGCTCGACGCGCTGGCTCCCGATCGGCCGCTGCGGATCCAGCACCGAT
>SECS01000281.1 GCA_004211435.1 Novosphingobium sp.
CAGCCGCCGACGATCGCCTTCTGAGTATAGCCCTTGCGGCGGTTCGGCAGCTTCTCGCGGTCGCGGATCACCTTCTCGACAATCCGCTCGACGATGCGTTCCGCCACTTCCGCGGCCCGCGCGGTTGCCGGCTGGGCGATCTGCATTTCCGTGGCTTCGGCCACCAGATCGTCCTCGTCATCGCCCTCGTCGGCGATCAGCGAGGCGTTGAGCGGCTGCGAGAGCTTTGAGCCGTCGCGGTAGAGCGCGTTGGCCTTCAGCGCGAGCTTCCACGACAGCATGTAGGCGGCGTTGCAGTCTTCGACCGTCGCGTCGTTCGGCATGTTGATGGTCTTGGAGATCGCGCCCGAGATGAAGGGCTGCGAGGCCGCCATCATCCGGATGTGGCTCTCGACCGAGAGGTAGCGCTTGCCGATCCGGCCGCACGGGGTGGCGCAGTCGAAGACCGGCAGGTGCTGGTCCTTCAGGAACGGCGCGCCCTCGAGCGTCATCGCGCCGCAGATGTGGACGTTGGCGGCATCGATGTCGGCGCGGGAGAAGCCGAGGAAGGGCAGGATCTCGAAGGAGAAGTCGGCGAGCTGCGCGTCGGTCAGCCCCAGCGTCTTGCGGCAGAAGTCTTCGCCGAGCGTCCACTTGTTGAAGGCGAACTTGATGTCGAAGGCCGCTTTCAGCGCGGTGTTCAGCGCCTCGATCTGCTCTTCTCCAAAGCCCTTGGCGCGCAGCGAGCCGGGGTTGATCGCCGGGGCCTGATTGAGGTTGCCGTGGCCGACCGCATAGGCCTCCATCTCGCCGATCTGCGCCTCGGTGTAGCCGAGCGAGCGAAGCGCGGCCGGCACCGCGTTGTTGATGATCTTGAAGTAGCCGCCGCCGGCGAGCTTCTTGAACTTCACCAGCGCGAAGTCGGGCTCGATGCCGGTGGTGTCGCAGTCCATCACGAGGCCGATCGTGCCGGTCGGGGCGACGACGGAGACCTGGGCGTTGCGGTAGCCGTGCGCGGTGCCGAGCGTGACGGCCTTGGTCCAGCAGGCCTTGGCGCGGGCCGACAGGCGCTTGTCCTTCAGCGCGGCGTGGTCGAGCGGAACCGGGTCGACCGAGAGGTTCTCGTAGCCGTTGGCGATGCCTTGCGCGGCGCGGGCATGGTTGCGCATGACGCGCTGCATGTGGTCGGCGTTCGCCGCGTAGTCCGGGAACGGCCCGAGCTTCTCGGCCATCTCGGCCGAGGTCGAGTAGGCGACGCCCGTCATCAGCGCCGAGACGGCACCGCAGATGGCGCGGCCTTCGGCGGAGTCATAGGGGATGCCCGAGGTCATCAGGAAGCCGCCGATATTGGCGAAGCCGAGGCCGAGCGTGCGGTAGTCGTAGGAGCGTTGGGCGATCTCCTTCGACGGGAACTGCGCCATCAGGACGGAGACCTCGAGCACCACGGTCCAGAGACGCGTGGCGTGTTCGAAAGCGTCGGTGTCGAGCGTGCCCGACGCTTCGCGGAACTGGATGAGGTTCAGCGAGGCGAGGTTGCACGCCGTATCGTCGAGGAACATGTACTCCGAGCACGGGTTCGACGCGATGATCTCGCCGGCGGCCGGGCAAGTGTGCCAGTCGTTGATCGTGGTGTGGAACTGGATGCCGGGATCGGCCGACGCCCAGGCGGCATAGCCGACGCGCTCCCAGAGGTCGCGGGCCTGCAGGGTCTTGACGACGCGGCCGTCCTTGCGGGCGGTAAGGTTCCAGGTGCCGTCATCCTCGACCGCCCGAAGGAAGTCGTCGGTGACGCGGACGGAGTTGTTGGAGTTCTGGCCGGCGACGGTGAGGTAGGCCTCGCTATCCCAGTCGGTGTCGTAGACCGGGAAGTCGATGTCGGTGTAGCCCTGCCGCGCGAACTGGATGACGCGCTTGATGTAGTTCTCGGGAACCTGCGCCTTCTTGGCGTCCTTGACGGCGCGCTTCAGCGCCGGGTTCTTCATCGGCTCGAAGCAGTCGCCCTCCGGGCCCTCGCAGTTGACGCAGGCGGCGAGGATGACCTTCAGGTGCTTGGAGATAGTGCGCGAGCCGGTGACGAGGGCGGCGAC
>SECS01000282.1 GCA_004211435.1 Novosphingobium sp.
GAGCTCTGCGGCACCCAGCAATGTCCGATCGGCTTTGGCGCCGTTGTTGGTGGACGACGTTACGAACGCGAAAGACTGCCGTGGCAATGGAACCTCTCGGCGCCCCCAGCCACGTGCATTACCCTCCAATTCAGCCTGGAACTGCGCAAGGTCAATTTCCAATGGTAACGCGCGAATGCTGCGCGCCACGAATTATCATGCAGCCAAGGCAATAGGTCGTTCGAGCAAGGCCGAGAGGGCTTTTGCGGGAACTGCCTTGCTGATCAGATAGCCCTGGATCATGTCGCAGCCCGCTGCGCGCAGGAAAGCCATGCACTCCGGATCTTCGACGCCTTCCGCCACGACCTTGAGGCCGAGTTCGTGCGCGAGGTTGATCGTCGACTGAACCAGAACACCGTCGCTCCGATTCTGGTGCGCGAACTGCACGAAGCTGCGATCGATCTTCAGCTCGTTGAGCGGAAGTTGCTTGAGGTAGCTAAGCGTCGACTGGCCCGTGCCATAGTCGTCGATCGAGATGGCGATGCCCATTGCCTGGAACGATGCCAGCGCTGCGGCCGCTTCGGCAGCATTGGTCATTGCCGCCGATTCCGTTACCTCGAAAGTCAGAACCTGAGGGGCGATGCCGCTGGTTTCGATGAGGCGACGAAGATCGGCGAGGAACGTCGCGGAATTGAGCAGTTTGGCTGATAGGTTAACGGCCGCCGTCATCGCATGGCCCTGCTCTTTCCAGGTTTGAAGATCGCTGATCGTGCGCTCGAGAACGTGGAGCGTCAGCCCGGCGATGCGACCATTGCGCTCCGCCAGAGGGACGAAGAGGTCGGGCCGGAGTGGTCCGCGCGTCGGATGATTCCACCGCACCAACGCCTCTACGCTGGCGATCAGATTGGTGGCGAGGCACAGCTTGGGCTGGTAATGGACGTCAATCTCATCGTTGGCGATCGCCTCGTCTAGTTCGCTCAGCAGCGAGAGCTCGCGATCGACGGTCTCGTCGTCCTCTTCGTCATGCACCTGCAAATTCTGCCCGAGAGTAAGGGCCTGGTCCGCGGCGAGCAACGCTTTTGCAATCGTACCGTCGGCGTCCTCGTGCGCCCGGGCAGGTGAGAAGCCGTAGACGAGCGAGACATCGACGCGGCGGCCGGCGACCTCCACGGGACTGATCATCATGGCGCGAAGCGTCGCCAGTGCAATCTCGAGCTGCTCTGCATCTTCGCACTGCCAGGCAAGCACACGGTGCTCGACCCGGAACACGGTCTCTCCGCTGGTCACCATGGCGATGCGCTCGCAAACGCGATGGATCAAATCGATGGTCGCCCGATCGCCGAGCGCGCTGGCGAGCTTGTCATATTCGGCGAAGCGCGCCGCGGCGACGCCCAGTCCCGCATTCGCCCTTACAGCGCCCCGCATCGCATGGCGGTTCGGCAGACCGGTCGCTGGGTCTTCGAACCGGCGTTTGCGCGCAGCCACCAGGATGCGCATGGCATAGGCCGCCGCGCTCAGGCTCGTCAGGGCGACGAGGCCCGGTACGACCGGGAATCGGCTGGCGAGAAGCTCACGCGCCATGACCGACAGGCCGAACAGGGCAAACGGCGCTAGGACGACCGCGGCTAAAAGGGCCTGGCTCCGCCGCAGATGAAGAATCCCCCAGCCGCAGAGCAGCGCGAAAAGCAGAGGCAGCACCCAGCCGCCTTCCCGCGGGACGCCGGCGTGCAAAGTCTCGGCCGCAATCGCCTGGATAACCACACCGGGGATCACACCGTAATTGGGCACAGGATAGCGATCTCCCATCTCGATCGCCGTCGCACCGATCAAGATCCGCTTGCCCGCGATTGCCGCCGGATCAAATCGCCCGTCGCGGATGTCGATGAAAGAGTGCCGGGGGATCGTCGCGGGATCGATCGCATAGTCGACCGGAAAGTTGCTATCCGCCGCGCCGCCGGAAATTCCGGCGATCATCGCCGAAAGCGAAGGGCGCGGCAGGCCCTCGGTCATGGTCGCGATCGGTACGCGGCGGACGGCGCCGTCGGCATCTGGCAAGATCGAGACAGCGGCGAGCG
>SECS01000283.1 GCA_004211435.1 Novosphingobium sp.
CGGTCTTGCGGGGCCTGTCTGCAGGGCTTAAGCGGCTGGCCGATGACGACTTATTCCTTGACCAGTGCGCTGATGCGGCGCGGCGCCGAGTTCCTCGGCAGCGACCATGCGATCCTCTGCGGCGCCATGTCGTGGGTGTCCGAGCGCAACCTCGTGGCGGCGATCAGCAATGCCGGCGGCTTCGGCGTGATCGCCTGCGGCGCGATGACCCCCGAGCTGCTCGACACCGAGATCGCCGCGACCAAGACGCTCACGGCCAAACCGTTCGGCGTCAACCTGATCACGATGCACCCGATGCTGTTCGATCTGATCGCGGTCTGCGCCAAGCACCAGGTCGGCCACGTCGTGCTCGCCGGCGGTATCCCGCCCAAGGGCTCGGTCGAGGCGATCAAGGAGTCGGGCGCCAAGGTGATCTGCTTCGCGCCCACCGTGGCGCTGGGCAAGAAGCTGCTGCGCTCGGGCGCCGATGCGCTGGTGATCGAGGGCAGCGAAGCCGGCGGTCACATCGGCCCGGTCTCGACCTCGGTGCTCGCGCAGGAAATCCTGCCCGAGCTCGCGCAGGACAACCTCGTCTTCGTCGCCGGCGGCATTGCCCGTGGCGAGGCCATGGCCGGCTATCTCGAGATGGGCGCCTGTGGCGCGCAGCTCGGCACACGCTTCGCCTGCGCGACGGAATCGATCGCGCATCCGCTGTTCAAGAAGGCCTTCTTCCGCGCCTCGGCGCGCGATGCGGTCGCCTCGGTCCAGGTCGATCCGCGCCTGCCGGTGATCCCGGTCCGCGCGCTCAAGAACAAGGGCAGCGAGGAATTCACCGCCAAGCAGATCGCGGTCGCGCGGATGCTCGACGAGGGTTCGGTCGACATGGGGCAGGCCCAGCTCGAGATCGAGCACTTCTGGGCCGGCGCGCTGCGCCGCGCGGTAATCGACGGCGACGTCGAGCGCGGCTCGATCATGGCCGGCCAGTCGGTCGGTATGGTCACCAAGGAAGAGCCGGTGGTCGACATCATCGCAACTTTGCTTGCCGAGTGCGAGCAGGCGCTGGCGCGCCGCAAGGTCGCCTGATGAGCGAGCTCCAGATCCTCACGCTCTCGTGCCGCGACAAGCCGGGGATCACCGCGCGGGTGACTTCCTATCTGTTCGACAAGGGCGGCAACGTCGTCGAGGCGCAGCAGTTCGGCGATCCTGAAGGCGGCGAGTTCTTCCTCCGCGTGGCCTTTGAGCCCGGCCCGGCCGATCCCGAGGCGCTGCGCGCCGGCTTCGCCGATCTCGCTGCCGAATACGGCATGCGCTGGAACCTGCGCAGCCGCGAAAAGCCGCGCAAGGTGCTGCTGCTCGTCAGCAAGTTCGATCACTGCCTGGCCGACCTGCTCTATCGCCGTCGCATCGGTGAAATGCCGATGGAGGTCGTAGGCATCGTCTGCAACCATCCGCGCGAGGTGCTCGACCACGCGACGATCGGCGACATCCCGTTCCACTATCTGCCGATCACCAAGGATACCAAGCCCGAGCAGGAAGCTGCGATCCGCGACCTGGTCAAGGATACCGGGGCCGAACTGATCGTGCTCGCGCGCTACATGCAGATCCTTTCGGACGAGATGGCGGCCTGGCTCTCGGGCCGCTGCATCAACATCCACCACTCGTTCCTGCCCGGCTTCAAGGGTGCCAAGCCCTACCACCAGGCCCATGCGCGCGGCGTGAAGATGATCGGCGCGACCGCGCACTACGTCACGGGCGATCTCGACGAAGGCCCGATCATCCATCAGGATGTCGAGGCGATCACCCACGCCGATTCCCCCGAGGACCTGGTCCGCAAGGGGCGCGACATCGAGCGGCGGGTGCTGGCCGAGGCCGTGCGGCTGCACCTGGAGGACCGGGTGCTGCTCAACGGCAGCAAGACGGTGGTGTTCCGCAGCTAGACGGAACCGCCGGGGAGAGAGACAACATGACGGTCAAGGGCCTCGATCACGTCAATATCATCGCCGGCGACCTCGACGAGACCGCGCGCTTCTATGGCGACCTGCTGGGCCTGCGCCGCGGCGAGACGCC
>SECS01000001.1 GCA_004211435.1 Novosphingobium sp.
GTTCACGATTTTCTCCACTTCCAACCCCGGCCGCAGGGCTTTGGCGCCTCGCGTTCCGCATCACAAACGTGCCTGCCGTCCTATCGCAGATCGCCCGTCGAGGAAACCGACGAGCGGCCTTTTCACGGCCCGGCAGGCCCGATGAGCCGCTTGTACCTCAATAAGAATGAACGGTCATTCTTTTTTTAACAAGGCGATCCGGGGCGCTCTCAGAGGCAGCGCCCCGGACCCGATCAGTCGGCCAGCACCTTGCTCCGCACGCTGAGCCCTTCGAGATCGCCCTTGTCGCGCCAAGCCTGGAGCATGGCCTGGAAATCGTGCCAGCCCGGGCCCCACTGGCGGAACAGCGCCCACTTGGGCTTGGCCTCGCCCTCATTGTTGAAATAGCTCGGCGTGCATTCGAGCGCGAAGGCCGAATTATCGGGCTCCATCGATTCGAACCGCGCGACATAGGCATCCTGCGCCTCCCGGGTGGTCTCGACCACGTCGGCGCCGCGCGCCAGAGCGGTGGCGACGATATGGGCGATGTGCTCGCCCTGGCGGCCGATCATCTCGGTCACGCTCGAATTCAGACCGCCCTGGATGTAGCCCATGAAGAACTGGTTCGGGAAACCGCTGGTCATCGTGCCGTGCAGGGTCAGCGGGCCATCACGCCAGTGATCGTAGAGCGACTGGCCGTTCTGCCCCGCGATCACCGGGATGCCCCAGCGACGCTCGAGATCGCTGGTCACCTCGAAGCCCGAGGCGAAGATCATGCAGTCGACTTCTATCTCCTCCCCGTTGTGGAGGAAGCCCTTCTCGGTCATCGCCTCGAGCCCCTGGGTGGCCGAGACGTCGATCAGCTTGACGTTGGGCTGGTTGAACGCGGGATAGTATTCGTCGTTCGACAGCGGCCGCTTGCAGAGGAAGCGGAACCAGGGCTTGAGCGCCTCGGCCGTATCCTTGTCGGTCACGATCGATTCCACGCGCTGGCGCATTCGCTCCATCACGCGATAGTCCATCACCTCGCGGCGGGCCATGAACTCCTCGAGGCTGAGTTCGGGATAGCCCTCGGCATCGAGCTCGGCCTGCATGTTGCGCGCGATCTCGGTCCAGATGTCGCAGATCAGGTCGGGCTCGCCAGGCGCGAAGAACTCCATCGCCGCGCGGTGGAAATTGTCCTGGCGCGCGCGCTGCCAGCCGGGTTCGAGCGAGGCCGCCCATTCCTGGTCGGTCAGCGGATTCGAACGCTCGTCGATGTTCGAGGGCGTGCGCTGGATGACGTAGAGCTGCTTGGCGTACTTCGCGAGGTAGGGCACCGCCTGGACCGCGGTCGCGCCCGTGCCGAGGATGGCGACGCGCTTGTCCTTGAGCTTGTCGAGCACGGGCGCTGCGTGGCTGCCGCCAGTGTAGTCGTAGTCCCATCGCGCGGTGTGGAACATCTTGCCCTTGAAGCTGTCGATGCCCTTGATCCCGGGCAGCTTGGGCATGTTGAGCACGCCGCAGGCCATGACCACGAAGCGCGGAAGGAACTCGTCGCCGCGGTTGGTGCCCACGCGCCAGCGGCCGATCGCATCGTCCCACTTGAGCGAGGTGATCAGCGTGTGGAACACGCCCTTGTCGGCGAAGCCGAAAGTCTCGGCGATGCGCTTGCAGTGGGCATAGATCTCTGCGCCGTCGGAGAACTTCTTCGAGGGCATCCAGCCGGTCTCTTCGAGCAGCGGCAGGTAGCAATAGGCATCGTTGTCGCACTGGATGCCGGGATAGCGGTTCCAGTACCAGACCCCGCCGAAGTCACCGGCGTGGTCGATGTTGCGGAAGTTCGTCACGCCCTGCTGGGTCAGGTGATAGGCCGCGAGCAGCCCCGAGAAGCCGCCGCCGAGGATCAGCACGTCGAGCTCGTCGAACATCGGCTCGCGCGGTTCGATGTCGCGGTGCGGGTCGGTCGCGTAGAGATCCTGCATCTCGCCCGAGACCTTGACGTATTGCTCCTGCCCGCGGGTCTGCATGCGCTTGTCGCGCTCGGCCGCATACTTTTCACGGAGCGCAGGGATGTCGAGCGTGGCGGCGTCAGGGACGTTGGTTTTCAGACAGGTCATGTTCGCTCCCATTGATTGGCTCGCGAACGGCATATCTTATAATCAACAGTGATGTCTATTATAAATATTGTATCCATATCGACCCTTGTCGCCGCGCGGCCGCCACATTCGGCATCGCGTCAAGCCGAGTACGGACCGGAACCGATCCATCGCGCGGCGACGGGCCGCGACTTCGGGCAGAAATTGTCGCGGCCTCGGCGCATGCGGCGGCCGCTGCTGTCCCGCAGGCATCACGCAAGACAGGGGAACCAGCATGACGATCAACTTTGCGCCCGAGGCCGTCCAAGCAGCCGCTAGCCCGGAAGAAGCGGCGCTTGTCTTCAAGGAGGCCGTGGCTCGTGGCATGGCCAAGGTCATGTCCGATGCGCTCGCGAAGGCGCTGGCGACGCGCTCGTTCGAAGGCAATCCGCGCCTCGCCGGCTGGCAGACCTTCGTTCAGGGATTCCACGCCGATCTGGCCTGGGCGAAACCCGCGCTCGAGAGCGTTCGCGCCCTGACGCAGATCGCCACCTATTCGCCCCTCGACATGGCCGCGGTCGGCGACGACGCCTCTGCGCAACTGCTGGGTATCGAGGTGGGCGTCAGCATCCGCGCCACCTTCTGATCTTCGCGGCGTGCTTTCGGACACCTCCGGAGGCACGCCGCCCCAATGTGGTCAGAGCAAACGGCGCCCCGCCACCGGCACCTCGGCCTTGAGCACGGTCCCGCTCGACGATTCCGTGAAGTAGATCGTGCGGTTGTCGGGTCCGCCATAGGCGAGGTTCGTGGTCATCCGGCCCTTGGGCGACTTGATCCGCAAGGTCGGCTCGCCCCAGGCGTCGAACAGCCAGACCGAGCCCATGCCGACGTGGCAGACGGCCAGGCCGTCGTTCTCGTCGATCGTGATGCCGTCTGGGCCGTGGCCGCCCGAGAGCTGGATGAACAGACCGACCTTGCCCGTCGAGCCATCGGCGTTGAAGTTGATCTTCCAGATCGCATTGGCGCGCGTGACCGCGAGATAGAGCGCGTTTTCGGCCTTGTTGAGAACGAGGCCGTTGGGGCTCGGAATCTTGTCGAGCACGAGGTCGAGCTTACCCGTCGCGGCGCGCAGGCAATAGACCCGGCCATAGGCGTCGGCGAGGCTCGATTGCGCCTGGTCGGTGAAATAGACGTCGCCATTCCGGGCGACGCAGAGGTCGTTGCAGCCGCGGAACGGTTCGAGCAGGCGGCGTGTCAGATAAGGCTCGACCGTACCCTTGGCCGGATCGAACTTCATCAGGCCGTTCTTGAGATCGGCGATCAGCGCCGTGCCGTCGGCGAGGAACTTGAGCCCGTTGGGATAGCCGTCGTACTCGGCTCCGACCGAAACCGTGCCGTCCCGTGCGATCTTGAGAACGCGCCCCCAGGGAATATCGGTGACCCAGAGATCGCCGGCGGCATCGAAGCACGGTCCCTCCAGGAAGGTCGGCGTGGCATTGCCATGCACCTGGACCGAGGCCCAGTCCGACTTTCGGCTTCCATAGCTGAGCGCCTCGGGGATTTCGGCAAAAACCTCGGCGTCGACGCTCGGGGGAATAGGATACATTTTTACCTCTCCTGTCACAAAAGGGATGCACACGGCCTTGCTGCAGCCTATAGGCACCACCAGTGATTCTTGTCGCATACGGCGCTTATTATGAGTTGCCCGGCGGTGGAAGAGCTTTCAAGCCCCGGCTAGAACCGGGCACGGATCGGATACGTTCGGCCACTCGGGCGAGAGGACAGGCAATGGGCAAATACATTCATCTGGTCAGTTTCCAGATCAATTCCCCGATCAACCACACCGTACTGTCCTGGGCGCACCCAGACGACAATCGACTCAAGGCACTGGGCGACATGAGCCTGTGGATCGACATGGCCAGGACGCTCGAGCGCGGCCTGTTCGACGCGATCTTCTTCGCCGACACGCCGGGCGTGTTCGACCGCTACGAGGATCGGATGGACGACGCGATCCGCTATGGCGTCTGCTGGCCGACGATGGACCCGGTGACCCTGCTCGGCGCGATCGCCGGAGCGACCACACAGCTCGGCCTTGCCGCCACGGTCTCCACTGGACCCCATCACCCCTATTCGGTGGTCCGCCAGCTCTCGACGCTCGACTACATGAGCGGCGGCCGCGTCGGCTGGAATATCGTCACCGGTCACCTGCGCGGCGAGCACCGCGCCTATGGCCTGACCGAACTGCCGCACGACGAACGCTACGACCGTGCCGAAGAGTATATGGAGATCTGCTACGCGCTGTGGAACAGCGTGGGCGAAGGCGCGGTGATCGCCGACAAGGCCAGCGGCGTCTTCGCCGATCCGAGCAAGGTCGCGAAGATCGCCCACCAGGGCAAATACTTCAATTGCAACACCGTTGCGCCCGCCCTGCCCTCGCCCCAGGGCCGCCCCGTGTTGTTCCAGGCCGGCTCGTCGGGCCGCGGCCAGGCCTTCGCGATGAAGCATGCCGATGTGGTTTTTGCGATCCAGCCGAACATTCCGGGCATGAAGAAGTTCATGACCGACTTCAATGCCACCGCCGCCTCGCTCGGCCGCCAGCCGGCACCAGGCGTCACTTTCGGCATTCAGCCGGTGATCGCGGGGACCGAGGAAGAGGCCAGGAAGAAGCTGAACGACATCGTCGAGCGCATCCCCCTGGAGGGCGCGATCGCGCGGCTTTCGGGCACGATGGGCGTCGACTTCAGCGGCATGGAGCTCGACCAGCCGCTGGCCGAGATGCAGACGCAGGGCTCGCAGGGACTGATGAAGGCCTTCTCGAACATCGTCGGCGAGAAGCCGCTGACCCTGCGCGATGTCGCGATCCGCTGGGGTCTCGCCGTGGGCATGCCGCAGCTCGTCGGCAGCCCCGAACAGGTCGCCGATCAGATCGAGACGATCTGGCGCGAAACGGGTTGCCACGGCTTCAACGTCACCCCCAACATCATGCCCGTGTCGGTCGACGACTTCGTCAACGAGGTCGTGCCGATCCTGCAGAAGCGCGGCGTCTATCCGACCGAATACCTCGGCAAGACGCTGCGCGAGAAGCTGGAGTTGGCGTGACCATGTCGGGAGAAATCGTCTACATCCTCGATCCGATCCATCCTGCGGGCACCGAGGCCATCAGCGCCAAGCACGATGTCATCACCCCGGAACAGGGTGTGACGGATCCGCGCATCGAGGACACCAGCTTCATCGTCATTCGCACGACCGAGCTGCCCGAGGGGCTGATCGCGCGAATGCCCAGGCTCAAGGCGATCGTGAAGCACGGCGCGGGGGTCGACAACATCCCGATCCCGTTCGCGAGCCAGCGCGGCGTCCTCGTCTGCAACACGCCGGGCGGCAACAATTCGACCGCCGTCGCCGAAGGCGCGGTGACCCTGATGCTCGCCGTGCTGCGCCGCGTGCGCGAGATGGACGCGGTCGTGCGCGAGGATCGCTGGAACGAGCGCTGGAAAACGCGGCTGGGGGACCTGACCGAAGCCCGCGTCGGCCTGATCGGCTTCGGCCGGATCGCGCGCTTCACCGCGAAGATTTGCGGCGCCGGCTTCGGCGCCGAGCTCGGCGTCTACGACCCGATGCTCTCGGCCGAGGACGTCACCTCGGCTGGCGCCACGCCGATGGCCCTCGACGAACTGCTAGCCTGGGCCGACGTCATTTCGATCCACGTGCCGCTGACCGATGGCACGCGCAACCTGATCGGCGCCGACCAGCTCGCGAAGATGAAGCCCGGCGCGGTAATCGTGAACACCAGCCGAGGCGGCATCATCGACGAGTCCGCGCTCGCCGATGCGCTCAAGGCCGGCACGATCGGCGGCGCGGGGATCGACGTGTTCGAAGCCGAGCCGCCGCCGGCCGATCATCCGCTGTTCGCGCTCGACAACATCGTACTCGGCCCGCATGTCGCCGGCGTGACCGAGGCAAGCATGAAGCACATGGCGCTGCATTGCGCGCAAGTAATCGAAACGATCCTGAGCGGCGAGCGCCCTGCGACGCTGCTGAATCCGGAGGCCCTCTCGTGAAGCCGCAAAAGTCCGTCATTTATCGCCAGATACCCCGCCCGGATCCGGCACTGCTCGCGCGCGCGGCCGAATTTGGCGTCGCCGATCTCCACGGCGCGCTGGGCCTCGTTGCGGGTCGGATGAGCCTGATGAGTCCGGCCATGAACCCGATCGCCCCCGGCCAGAAGCTCTGCGGCCCCGCAATCACGGCGTGGAACTTCCCCGGCGACAACCTCGCGATTCATATCGCGCTCGACACCGCCCAGGCCGGCGACGTGCTGGTCTTCACCAATGGCGGCGGCCATCAGGGCGCGCTCTGGGGCGACGTCGCCTGCGGCTTCGCGGTCAAGAAGGGCGTCGCCGGCGCCGTGGTTCACGGCGCCTGCCGCGACACCGATGCGATCCGCGAACTGGGCTTCCCCGTCTGGTCGACCCACGTCTCGGTCGAACAGCCCGAAAAGCGCGGCCCCGCCGCGGTCAACGTGCCCGTGGTGGCCGACGGCGTGCTGGTCGAGCCGGGCGATATCGTCTGTGGCGATGCCGACGGCGTCGTCGTGATCCCGCTGGCGCTGCTGGCCGCGACCGTGGCCGGCGCAGAGGCGCGCGCCGCCAACGAGGTCAAGATTCGCGCGCGCATCGCCGCGGGCGAGCTGCCACTCGACATCCTGGGCATCCGCAATACGATCGAGACGCTCGGCATCGAGCAGATCGAAGGCACCTGGCAGGACGGCCAAGGCTGATCGCGACCGAGGGGGGATGACAGCGTGAAGCCGGCCTACAACATCTGGGACCTGCGCGATCAGGCCAAGCGCAATCTCCCCAAGGCGATCTGGGAGTTCATCGAGCGCGGCACCGAGGACGACATCCTCACCGCGCACAACAACGCTGCGCTGCGCGCGATCAAGTTCGATCCGCGCACCCTGCGCGACGTCTCGACACGCGACCTGTCGATCGAGCTGTTCGGCAAGAAACGCCCCTCGCCGCTGATCATTGCGCCGACGGGCATCGCCGATCTTGCCTGCTTCCGCGGAGAGAGCGCGATAGCCGGCGCGGCCGCGGCGGCGGGCCTGCCGTTCAGTCTCGCGACCAGTTCGACGACGAGCGTTCAGACGATCGCCGACATCACCCGGTCGGGCGCCGGCTTCTGGCAGCAGATGTACCTCTGGGAACGCCGTGACCTGTCATGGCAGGTGGTCGACCGCGCGGCGCAGCTCGGCGCCGAGGCACTGATCATCACGGTCGACACGCCGATCTGGCCGAACCGCGAATTCAACAAGCGCAACGGCATGGCCAATCCGATCAAGGCCAATCCGCTGCTCGCCTGGTCGATCATGCAGAAGCCCGGCTGGATGACCACCGTGCTCGGTCGTTACATGTTGAACGGCGGCCTGCCCAAGTTCGCCAACTATCCTGCGGAAGTCGCCGCCAGCGGCGGGCGCGTGACCAATTCGCCGTCGGTGAGCTGGGACGACGTGGCCGAACTCAAGCGCCGCTTCCCCGGCAAGCTGCTGCTCAAAGGCATGCTCAATGTCGACGATGTCATCGCGGCAGCCGATCACGGGGTCGATGGCGTGATCGTCTCCAACCACGGCGGCCGCACCTTCGACGCCTCGCCCGCCTCGATCGAGGTGCTCGCCGGAATCGTCGATGCCGTCGGCACCCGCATGACCGTGATCTTCGACAGCGGCGTGCGCCGTGGCAGCGACGTGCTCAAGGCCATGGCGATCGGCGCGCATGCGGTGATGATCGGCCGGGCGACGCTCTACGGCGCGGGCGCGGGCGGCCAGGCCGGCGCCGCGCGCGCGATCGAAATCCTCAAGGAAGAGATCAGCACCGCCATGGCCATGGTCGGGGTGACCAACCTTGGCGAACTCGACCGCAGCTTCCTGCGGCGCCAGACCGTACCCGGCCTCTAACCCTCGGGATATACGCCAGCCAGCACGGCTTCGAAGTGCTCCTTGACCAGTTCGTTGCACTGGCAGGCACGCGCGCGCAAGGCCTCTGGCTGGAGCACTTTGAGGCCGCCTCGACGCGTCTGGATGATGGCATCGGCCTTGAACCGCTGCACGACGCGGCTGGCATAGGATCGCCCGATGCCCATCATCGCCGCGAGCTGTTCCTGAGTCATCGTGATCTCGGACTCGCCGGTGCGTTCCATCGCCGCGCTCAGCCACTTGGCCGCGCGCTGCTCGATCGTGTGCGTGGCGTTGCAGGCAACCGCCTGGAAGACCTGCGCCATCATGCAATCGGCATAGCGCGCGAAGAGCTGGCGGATCTGCGGCGACTGCTCCTTGAGCTGCGCGAGATCGGACGAGGCGATGCGATAGAAGCTGCCCTCGTGCATCACGCAGGACCTCGCATAGCTGGGCACCCGTCCCTGGCTGACGATGCCGCCGAGCGCACCTTCGCGCCCGACCATCGTCGTTTCGACGACTTCGCCGTTTTCCATAGTCACGAGAAACACCGCGAGCGCCGCATCGCGCGGAAAATAGGCGTGACGCACGACTTCACCGGGCTCGTAAATCGATTCGCCTGCAGAAAGCTGAACCTCGGTAACGAACGGTTTGAGCAGGGCGCGATCCTTTTGCCGCAATGCACCCAGCAGATTGCTGCCCTCCAGCATCCCCTAACCTCTTCACGCCAAACTAAAACCCCATCTCGGGCGAACGGCACAGCCAAGGAAAAGTTCCAGAAAATGCACACAAGTGGACAGACAGCGCATAACTATGTGCTATGGTGAACATAGGCAAAGGTGCCACCCGAGCGGGGGCGCCATAGGCCTGCGGGCATCCTGATCGCCGCAAAATGTCGCACGCCCAGGGTGTGATTGGTTCGCCAGCGGGGTATCCACCGCCGATCGCACGAATCGCGCTTTCTGCCGCATTGTGAACTTTTCTTGCGGTCTAAGATGAGAAATATAGTTCGATCGGGTACGGGACAGATGACAGAAATTCCGCGGACGGCGCTCGTCGTCGAAGATAACATGATCATCGCCATGGAGGCCGAGGAAATCCTGCGCGACCTCGGCTATGACGATTGTCATGTCTGCGGCTCGGTTCGAAGTGCGCTCAAACTGATCGCCGACCATCCAATTACTTTCGCACTGCTCGACATCGATTTGGGCAGCGAGACCAGCGAGGAAATCGCGACGACGCTTCTGTCCCGCGGAACGCCGTTTATCTTCGCGAGTGGCTATAACGAATTTCCGGAACTCGCCAAGGATCTGGTCGAGGTGCCGGTGGTGACCAAGCCCTATACCGCGAGCGACGTTGCCGGCGTGATCCGGAAGCTCGGCCTCTAACTCGCCGTCAGCGCGGCCATCGCGCGCGGGCTTTCCAGAAAATCGAGCAATCCACGCTCGACCCGGCTCAACCACTGCGTCTTGCGCGGCAGCTGCGGGGGCAGCTCGGCAATCGGCGCCTCGCCCTTGGCCGCAGCGGTAACGGCCGGGTGGATGTAGGACTTGCGTACGATCGCCGGCGTGTTGCCCAGCCGTTCGGACACCGCGGCAAGCATGGTCTTGAGCGGAACGTCGGGCTCTTCCACCAGCATTCCGAACGCCAGAGCCGAGGCCGTCCAGGTGCGGAAGTTCCGCGCGGTGAACTCCTCACCCATCGTTTCGCGCAGGTAGTCGTTGACCTCGGCACTATCGACCGGAACCGCGCTGCCGTCTTCGGGATCGACATATTGGAACAGGTGCTGCCCCGGCAGGTCCTGCATCTTGCGTACGCAGCGTACCAGCGCAGCGTCGGTGCAGGCGATCTCCTGCTGCTTGCCCGACTTGCCGCGGAAACGCAGCCGCAGCAGCCGGCCCTCGATCCGGGCATGGCGATTGCGCAAGGTCGTGGCGCCGTAGCTCTTGTTCTCGCGCACGTAGCACTCGTTGCCAACGCGGATCATGCCCGTGTCGAGCAAGGCGATGACCGAGGCAACGGCGCGGTCGCGCGTCAGGCCGCGGATCGCCAGATCCTCTGCCACCCGCGCGCGCAGCCTGGGCAAAGCCCGCCCGAAAGGCGCGCAAAGCTCGAACTTGCGCGCCTCGCGCTCCTGCCGATAGTCCGGGTGATAGCGATACTGCTTGCGCCCGCGCGCATCGAATCCCGTCGCCTGCAAATGGGCATTCGGCTTGGGCGCATACCAGGCATCCCGATAGGCTGGCGGCAGCGCGATCCGGCTGAGCCGCGCCACCTCATCGGGATCGTTGATGCGCTCACCCAGCGGATCGAAATAGACCCACTTCCCGCGCAGCAGGCGTCGGGTGATGCCCGGCGCGCTGTCATCGACGAAGGTCAGGCGCGGTCGCGAAACTCTGTCCAGCATGAGGCTGCAACGCATGGACGAGGAAAGAGTTGTCAGCCGCTGGACAAAAGGCCGACAGGAACATATGAAGAACCAATGGCCCATATGTCTTTGAAACAGAAGCTGGAAGTTCTGGCCGACGCGGCCAAGTACGATGCTTCCTGCGCCTCCTCCGGCACGGCCAAACGCGATTCGCGCGGCGGTGGTATCGGTTCGACCGAAGGCATGGGCATCTGCCACGCCTATGCACCCGACGGTCGCTGCATCTCGCTGCTCAAGATCCTGCTGACCAACGTCTGCGTGTTCGATTGCCACTATTGCATCAACCGCAAGAGTTCGAACGTTCGCCGCGCGCGCTTTACCGTCGAAGAGGTCGTCCAGCTTACGCTCGGCTTCTACCGACGCAACTATATCGAGGGGCTGTTCCTGTCCTCGGGCATCATCAAATCGTCCGACTACACGATGGAGCAGATCGTCGAAGTGGCGAGGCTGCTGCGCGAGGAGCACCAGTTCCACGGTTATATCCACCTCAAGACGATCCCCGACGCCGATCCCGCGCTGATCGAGGCCGCGGGTCGCTATGCCGATCGCATCTCGATCAATGTCGAATTGCCGACCGTGGCCGGGCTCAAGCGGCTCGCACCCGAGAAGTCGGCGACGCGGATCAGCACGGCCATGGCGGGGATGAAATCGGCAATCGTCGATGCGCACGATGCCAGCCGACGGTACAAGTCGGCGCCGCGTTACGCGCCCGCCGGCCAGTCCACGCAAATGATCGTCGGCGCCGATGCTGCGACGGACTGCCAGATCATCACCAGCGCCTCGGGACTCTACGACAGCTTCGGCATGCGCCGCGTCTACTATTCGGCCTTCTCGCCGATCCCCGACGCCAGCGCCGTGCTGCCGCTCAAGCGCCCGCCGCTGCTGCGCGAGCATCGGCTCTACCAGTCCGACTGGCTGATGCGGTTTTACGGCTTTCGCGCCGAGGAGGTGGGCGCCGCGACCGAGGGCGGCATGCTACCGCTCGACATCGATCCCAAGCTTGCCTGGGCGCTCAAGTTCCGCGACAGCTTCCCGGTCGACGTCAATCGCGCCGACAAGGAACGCCTGCTGCGCGTCCCCGGGCTCGGCACCAAGGCGGTCAAGACGATCCTGTCGGCCCGGCGTCACCGCCAGTTGCGGCTCGAGGACGTCGGCCGGCTGACGCAGTCGATTGCCAAGGTCCGGCCTTTCATCACGGCCGCAGACTGGCGCCCCGTTGCGCTGGTCGACCGCGCCGACCTGCGCACGCGGCTCGCGCCGCCCGCCGAGCAGCTCGAACTTTTCGCCGCCTGATCCGTTGATCCCAGCAAAGCTCGCATGAGCCGAGTTCAGGAGAAAAGTCATGGCCGAAGCCCGTATCTTTGCCGATCTCAAGAAAGACCACGACCGCCAGCGCAAGTTGCTCGAGGATCTGGGCGAGACCCAGGGTGCGAGCGACGACCGCAAGACGCTGTTCGAGACGCTGCGCCAGGAGCTGCAGGCGCATGCCGCGGCGGAGGAGGAGTCGCTCTACGCGACGATGCTCGGTCTGCCCGACCTGCGCGAGGATGCACGCCATTCGGTCAGCGAACACAAGGAGGTCGACGACATGCTCGGCGAACTCGTCGAGATGGACATGAGCTCGAGCGGCTGGCTCGTGAAGTTCAAGGAGATGCGCCACCGCTATCTCCACCACATCGACGAGGAAGAGGAAGAGATGTTTCCCTCCGCGGCCAAGGGCCTGACCAAGGAGGCCGAGGACCGCATCGCCAAGGTGTTCGAGACGCGCAAGCCACGCGAGCTCGAGCGCGCTGCCGCAGAAATGCCCGGTGACGCCCGCGAGTAAACCCGCTCCCGCCAGCCGTGCGCGTTTCCTGACCGTGCGGCTGGCGGCCGAGGATGATTTCGACGGCTGGCGCGATGCCGCGCGCCGCCTTGCCGGCGCGGATGTGTCGCCCGATGTGGTGATATGGCAGGTCGGCGAACATGTCGGAGAGCTTTTCGCCGATGCTCTCCCCCTGCCCCCGCCGCCCGTCAGCGATTTGCGCGTTTCGCGGGCTTTCGTAGAGCTGGCACGAGCCGCCGCGCTCCACCGCGATCCCGAGCGCTTCGCGCTGCTCTATCGCCTGCTCGTGCGGCTGAGCGCCAAGCCGGGGCTGATCGAGGATCACGCCGATCCGCTCGTCCGCCGGATCGAGATGCTGGCCAAGGCCGTGCGCCGTGACATTCACAAGATGCGCGCCTTCGTGCGCTTTCGCGAGCTGGACGGCGCCTTCGTCGCCTGGTTCGAGCCCGAGCATCACATCGTCCGCGCCAATGCCGGCTTCTTCGTCCGCCGCTTCGCGGCGATGCGCTGGTCGATCCTGACGCCCGATGTCTCGCTGCACTGGGACGGAGCGAACCTGCAGGAAGGACCCGGCGCCGATCGTTCGCAGGCTCCCGACGGCGACGTCCTCGAAGAGGTGTGGAAGGCCTACTATGCGTCGATCTTCAATCCGGCGCGTCTCAAGGTTGGCACCATGCTCAAGGAAATGCCGCGCAAGTATTGGAAGAACATGCCCGAGGCAGAGCTTATCGCGCCGCTGATCGCCGGTGCCCAGGCGCGCGAGGCGACCATGACCGCGCAGGTCGTGGCCGAGCCTGAGCGCGCGATCACCCTGTCCGGCCTGCGCGAGGAGGCCCAGGCCTGCCGTCGCTGTCCGTTGTACCAAGACGCAACGCAATGCGTGTTCGGCGAAGGACCCAGCGATGCGCGGATCATGATCGTCGGCGAGCAACCCGGCGACGAGGAGGACAGACAGGGTCATCCTTTCGTGGGTCCTGCCGGCCAGGTGCTGGAACGCGCCATGGCCGAGGCGGAGATCGATCGAGGAAGGATCTGGCTGACCAATGCGGTCAAGCATTTCAAATTCGTCCAGCGCGGCAAGCGGCGTATCCACCAGTCGCCCACCGCGGGCGAGATCACGGCCTGCAAGTGGTGGCTCGATCAGGAGATCAGCCTGCTGCGTCCCAAGGCCACGGTCATGCTCGGCGCCAGCGCGATCCGCGGCGTGACCGGCAAAGCGGGCGCGGTCGGCGCTCTGCGCGAGCAGGCGCTGCCGTTGGCACACGGCCTGGGGATCGCCTCCTACCATCCGTCCTACATCCTGCGGCAGCCCGATCGCGAGGCGGCCGATCAAGCCTATGCCGCGCTCGTCACCGATCTGCGCCGGGCCGTGTCGGAAGCTGGTTCAGACTGAGACCTCTCGCGGAAATACGGCGAATTGCCGGAACGAGCCCACGGTCCCCGCGTTGATCCTGCACAAACGCCCGAGGCGTCCCCAAAAAAGCAGGAGAGATCCGATGAAAAAGGAACTGCGCGAGGAATTCTGGCACGCGTTCGAAAAGAGCCCGTTCATCATGCTGCGGCTCGAAGACAACGGCGGCCATGCCGAACCGATGACTGCCCAGCTGGACAAGGAAGCAATCCATACGATCTGGTTCTTCACCTCGAAGGACAATCGCATCGCCGTTGGCGGCCGCGCCATGGGGCAGTTCTCGGCCAAGGGCCACGATGTCTTCGCCTGCCTCGCAGGCACGCTCGTCGAGGAGACCGACCAGGCGCGGATCGACAAGCACTGGTCGAAGGAGGTTGAAGCCTGGTTCCCCGAGGGTCGTAACGATCCCAATCTCAAGATGCTGCGCTATGAAATCGACGACGCCGAGGTCTGGACCGTCGAACTCGGCCTGTTCGGCACGTTCAAGATGCTGACGGGACAAGAGGTCAAGTCGAGCGAGATGGGCCAGCACGCCACCGGCCTGGTCTGAGGAGTAAAGGGGTAGCGAGACGTGAGTGAAAACTGGGCGACCGCGGGGGCCGAAGCTCGGCGGTTGGCCATCCTCCGCTCCTACCCCGTCGATCGCGCGGGGATATCCGAGCAACTCGATAGGCTGGCGGCGCTTGCCGCCAAACTTTGCGACACGCCGATCGGCCTCGTCAGCCTCGTCGAGGCCGATCGCCAGCGTTTCGTCGGCCGCAGCGGCATGGAACTGACCGAGACCGCGCGCGAGCATGCCTTCTGTGATCTCGGCCGCTTGGCCGATTTTGGCATGGTCGTGCCCGACGCCCGTGAGGACGCTCGCTTCAGCGGCAATCCGTTGGTGACGGGTGCGCCGGGCATTCGGCTGTACGCGAGCCAGCCGCTGCGCTCGCTCGAAGGCGCGCCGCTCGGCACCCTTTGCGTGATAGATACTCGACCGCGGCCAGATCTGTCGCGAGACCAGATCGAAGCGCTGCGCACGCTGGCCGACGCCGCGATGGGACTGCTCGAGCGCTGGCGACTCGATGGTCGCCGAAAAACCGAAGCCGCGCGTTCTAAGACGACGCTCTATGACCTCGAGCAGCGCTTCCAGATCCTGGCGGATGTCATGCCGCAGATGGTCTGGTCGAGTCTTTCCAGCGGCCGCTCCGACTATTTCAACCGCCTCTGGTGCGACTATACCGGGGCGCCCGTCGAGACGAGTCTGGGCGACGGCTGGATGCAGTTCCTCCACCCGGACGACGTGGATCAGGTCAGCGCCACCTGGCAGGAGGCCGTGCGCAGCGGCGGCAGCTATGACCTCGAATATCGCCTGCGCCGCGCCGACGGCGTCTATCACTGGATGCTCGTGCGCGGCATGCCGATGTGTGACGAGGAGGGTACGGTCTATCGCTGGCTAGGCACCTGCACCGACATTCACGACCAGAAGCTGGCCGCCGATCAGCACGCTCTGCTGACGCGCGAACTCAGCCACCGGATCAAGAACATCTTCGCGGTGATCAGCGGTCTGATCACGCTGTCGCTGCGCCGCAATCCGACCTTCGAGGCAGTCGGCGGCGATCTTCAGAAGCGCGTGCTCGCCCTGGGCCGCGCGCACGATTTCGTGCGGCCGCATAGTGAGCAGTCGCGATCGGCGCATTCGCACAACAGCCTGTTCGGGATGCTCGAAAGCCTGCTGGGCGCCTATCAGGCGGCCCCGGGAGAGCGTGTGACGGTGTTCGGCGACGACGTGCGCATCGACGATCGCTCGGCGACACCGCTGGCACTGTTCTTCCACGAACTGGCGACCAACGCCGCCAAATACGGCGCACTGGCGGCAAGTGACGGCCACGTCACGATCACCGTCGCACCCGATGGCGAGGACCACGTCCTGCTCGTCTGGGACGAGGCCGGCGGCCCGGCGGTCGCACCCCATCCGGCCTCTGGCTTCGGTTCGCATCTGATCGATATGAGTATCACGCGTCAGCTGGGCGGCACCCTGCGACACGACTGGCGCGACGAGGGTCTGCGCGTCGAGGCGCGCGTTCCCAAGCCGATGATGGCGCGCTGATGCCTCACCCCAGCGAGGCGATCAGTTCCTCGATCCCGACCGTCGCGAAGCCGATCGCGCTGTCCGAGATGCCGTAAGGCATGAACAGCGTCTCGCCGACCTTCATCGCGCCGCAGGTGTAGACGACATTGGGCACGTAGCCCTCGCGGTCGCTGTCCTTGGGCGAGAGGATCGGCTTCTCGCTGCGCGCGAGCACTTTCGACGGAATGTGCCGGTCGAGAAGCAGCGCGCCGATCGAATACTTGCGCATCGCGCCAACGCCATGGGTCAGCACCAGCCAGCCGTGATCGGTCAGGATCGGGCTGCCGCAATTGCCGATCTGGATGAATTCCCAGGGGAACTTCGGCTCGAGCAGCAGCACGCCATCGTCGTCCCAGCGGTCGATCTTGTCGGAAGACAGCAGGTAGAGGTTCTTCCCGTCCTGTCGGCCGATCATGTAGTAGCTGCCACCGAGCTTCTCGGGGAACAGCGCCAGACCCTTGTTGCGTCCGGCCTTGCCTTCGATCGGTCCGAGCGTGAAGTTGCGGAAATCCCGCGTATGGAGAATCTCCGAGCGGATCTCGCGGCCGTTGAAGGCGGTATAGGTGCCGACCCATTCGAAATCGCCGTTGTCATCGACGAACCGGACCAGGCGTAGATCCTCGAGCCCATTGCTCTGCTGCTCGGTGATCGGGAAGATCACCGAGCCCGACAGCGTGGACTCGGGGTGACGACAGATTGCCACTTCGCTTTTCGAATCGATCTGGCTCTTGTCGATCAGCGAGAAGGCCGTCGCGACATTCGGCTGCGGCCAGAGGTCGAACGAACCGTCGGGCTCGACGATACCCTCACGAAAGGCGATCGAACTGATGTGCCCCTCGCCCACCGAACGCAACGACATGACGAAGCGGACCGCGCCGCCAGTCAGTCCCGACTGATCGGGATGCTCGACCACGCTGGGATTCATCAGCGCCGCGGCGGCGTAGGAATATTCGTGGCAGAAATAGGCTCCGATCAGCCGGCGCCGCTCTTCCGACAGGTTCTTCGGCAGGCGCACGGTTTCCGCGACTTCCTTCGCGCGTTCGTCGAACACGCGTTCGGTCTGCCAATGGCGTTCCGAGAAGTCCGACAGGATCGCGCGGTATTCCTCGTGAACCTGTTCATCGCTGAGCGCGAGAATGTCGGACACGAGCCGGCCGGCCCGCGATGAGCTGTGCCCCGAGGCCTGCCAACCCAGGTGGAACGGCCGGATCACGACGCGCGAAGGCGCAGCCATCAGCTTGCGCTCGTGCAGTTTCAGCAGACCACCTCCAGAACCGGGCTCTGGCGTGGTCTCCATCTCGTCCTTAATGGCTCTGAGCCGCATCTTCCCTCCAATCGGGGGCACATCCCAGCAACTGCTCGAAACCATAATAGGCCAATTGAAACGCCAGCAAAGATTCCGCGCCGACATTCTGGTTCGCGCCGAGCGGCGTGACGCCGTCCATGCACGAACCGAGTTGCAGGTCGGCCAGCGGTACGTTGCGATCGTTCTCGCCCAAAAACCAGCGATAAGCCCGGCGCCCGTGTTCGAGCCAAAGCGACGATGCCGGATCGCAGCGCCGTGCCGTCACGCAGGCGTCGATCGCCGCCCAGGCTTCGAGCGGCTGCTGGTCGAATGGCAGGATATCGCCGGTTCGGCCGAAGCTTTCGGACCCGACAGGGCGGAACTGGCCCGAGGCGCCACATTGATTGGCCATGACCCAGCGCAGGCTGTCGATCCCGGCTTCGATCCAGTCCGGCCGCCCGCTCACCCGTCCGCATTCGATGAGCGCTTGCGACAGGCGCGGATTGTCGTAGCCGATGATAGTCTCGAACCACGTCCAGTCTGGCCGACGCGTGCCGCAGAGCAGCTTGTCGAGCAGATCGCCGCATCGCTCGACGATCGCGCGGGCCGTACGGTTGCCGGCATCCACTTCGAGCAATGCGGCCGCCCCGAGCGCGGCGAAAGCGATGGCGCGCGGCGCCTCGAACTCGAAGGCGATCTCGGCATGCGAGGCGAAGCCGTGCGCCGCCCAGTTGCGCATGCCGGCCAGGCGCGAGTTCGCCGCGGTATCGCCGAGCGCCCAGATCGTCCGGCCATTGCTGTCTTCCGATCCGATGTCTTCGCACCAGGAGCGGTCGTAGTTCATGAAGTTGCGGAAGCGCTTTGCATCCGGGTTCCACGCGTATTGCAGGAACGATGCGAAGGTGCTGGCCCGGCGCAGTTCCTCGCCGGGGCTGCGCCAAGGCACGCGGTTCACCAGCATCAGCGCACGCACGTTGTCGTCGAGACAATAGCCGTGGTGGCGGTTGGGCACGGCATAGTGCCCGTGCTGGAGCATGCCGGTACCGTCGCAGAGCGCGTCGAAGGCCGCCAGTCCCGGCGCCACGCGCTCGACCGCGGCGGGCACGGCGCGGCCCGGGGCGACGGCGGACTCGAGCATGGCCTTGGCATTGGCGGCGAAATGCCGCCAGATGGTCTGCCGCCCGCGACGATAGGTGCGAAGCTGCAGCGCCTCGAGCTCCGCCGGATGATCGAGCAGCCGCGCGACGGCCTGGGCGATTGCCTCGGAGTCGTTGGGCTCGACGAGCATCCCGCCGGTGTCTGACAGCAGTTCTCGTGCGTGGATATAGGGGGTCGAGACAATCGCCCGGCCCAGCGCGACGGCATAGCTCAGTGTCCCGGAGGTCGCCTGCTGAAGGTTGAGATAGGGCGTCATGTAGATGTCGCAGTCCTCCAGCATCGCGACGAGTTCGTCGGCATCGAGGAAGCGGTTCACCCACTCGATATGATCGCCCACGCCAAGGCTCTTGGCGAGCGCCTCGAGGCTCTGACGATAGGCCTCGCCATGACGGCGCAATTCGTTGGGATGCGAGACGCCGACGATGCGATAGACCACGTCGGGATGGCGCGCGACGATGGCGGGCAAAGCCTCGATCGCGGTTTCGAGCCCTTTGCCAGGCCCCAGCAGACCGAAAGTCATCAGCTTGCGCGGAGTGTGCTTTTCTTCCGCGTGCGAGAGGCGCAGCGGCCGATCGGGCGCGCCGTGCTCGATTACACTGACGCGGTCGCTCTGCGCGCCGTAACGCTCGATCAACAGCCGGCGCCCGGTCTGGCACATGACCATGATATGACTTGCGCGCGCCACGAGGCGGCGCGTGATGACGTCCTGCTTCTTCGAAGGTTGGGACAAGACCGTGTGGAGGGTCACGATCAGCGGCGCCGCGATCCGCTCGACCAGACCGAGAACATGTTCGCCGCTGTCGCCGCCGAAGATACCGAACTCATGCTGAAGCCAGACCGCATCGACCCCATCTTCATTCATGCGGCGCGCGGCTTCGGCGTAGGAAGCGCGCTCTGAACGCAGGATTTCAGCATGGGCCTGATCGTGGTCGACCGGATCGTCGAGGTCCTGAAGCGCATAGACGTCGAGCCGGGTCTCGGGCTGGAAAATGCCGAGTTGATCGACGATGTCGGTGGTGAAGGTTGCGATACCGCATTTGCGCGGGGCGAAATTGCCCACCAACGCCACGCGCATCGATCGCGCAGACCTGTACGAAGCGAGAGCCCTGGGTTCGAGTGAAACGACCGCCAAGGCAGGATCGCAGGCCGGCCGATCGCCATCACTCCCCAGAAGCACGTTCTCCATGATTGACCCTTCTCGATTGCAGACGCACGTCCGCCCGCACGCCGCTGACCATTCAACGACCTGCGTCGGGGAAGGTTTCTTGCACTGCACAATTTTCGGACGAAGTGATGGCGCGGATCGCCGAATGCTCGACCCGGGTGGGGAGCACTCCGGAATGCCCCCAGCCGATATCGATGGCGACGTTCCGATCAGGCGACGGGCGCGGGCTCATGCGGGCGATCGCCCGCCGCATCCTTGCGGTGCGGAGACAGCAAGTAGCGCCAGACGCCGACCCCGTTGATGACCAGAAGGACCACGTTCTGCATGCCGATGCCCTCGCTATCGGGCTGGAGAAAACCCCAGGCGATCAGCGCCAGCGAGGACGTCACGAACACCACCATGGCATAGCCGGTCCATCGCCGACCGAGATCGAGCGAGACCAGGAGAGCCGCGATCGTCGCCGCGATCGCGCCGTAATATTGCAGCCCGGTGAGGACAGCTTCGTTCATGGCGCCACCGTCAAAATAGAGAGTTCAACTGGCCGCGCGAAAGCAGAGATTGAGTTCTGGCGGCACGTTCTCGGCCTCACCGTTCAACGCCATCGACACGGCCGCCAGAATCGCGTGGTGCGAAAACGGTTTCTGCACCACGCCCAGCGCAGTGGGTGCCGGCGTACCGATCTGTGCAGGGTTCGCCGTGACATAGACGATCACCGTGCCATAGCGCTCTGCAAGCTGTTGCGCGATCGTCAGACCCGACGGCCCGTCACGCAGATTGAGATCGACGAGCGCCACTTCGGGCCATTCGTCGAGTGCATGCGCGGAAGCCTGATCCGGAACGATGCCGACCACCTTGTGGCCAGCATCGGTAAGGATGTCTTCGAGTTGGAGCGCCACCAGAAACTCGTCCTCGACGATAAGGACGTTGGCGCTCGTACGGGTCGTCGTTTGCAGCATCTGCTTTTTCAGGCCGCCCTGGCTTCCAGAGCCTGGGGGTTGGCGATCCGCGCCAGTTCGTCAAAGAACGCGCCGACCGCATCGCCCGACAGGACGAAGTTGTGACGGAAGTCCGGCAACTTGCCCGAAGCGAGAACATGGCTCAGCATTGCGCGAGCGCGACAGATCCGGCTCTTCACCGTACCCAACGCGATTCCACAGATATCGGCAATTTCCTCATAGGAAAGGCTGCCGATGGCGACCAGGATAAGGGCTTCGCGATAAGTGTCGGGAACGACGGCCAGCGCGCGCAGCACGTCCGAGAGCTCGACCGCGCTTTCCTGCGAGGCGGGTGCGCGCAGCACGCGCTCGGCAACGCCCTCGTCGTAATCACCATGAAAGCGAGCACGGCGCGCTTCGCTGTAGAAGTGGTTGCGCAAGATCGTGAAGGTCCATGCCTTGAAGTTGGTGCCCGCGCGATAACGCTCACGTGCAGCCCAGGCACGCAGCAGCGCTTCCTGAGCCAAGTCGTCCGCCCGATCGCGACATCCGCAAAGCCCGCGAGCAAAAGCACGAAGATGGGGTGCGACTTCAGTGAGCGCGCGCTTGAAATCCCTGTCGCTCAGGGGGGCGAATTCGCGCTCGGCCGTATCAGCCGCCTCATTCATCTCCACCGCCATGCGATAACCTCCGCTTGTTAATCCTTGACCCCGTTAACTGTTCTCGATGCGCGATGGTTCCCGAGTGCGCAATTTTACACGGAAGCTCATGATCTCGACGATCGCCGGGAACCGCTTTCGCATGCGTCACGTTCTTCCCTCACCGGCCCGAAAGTGGCCGTGAGCACAGGAGATCATCATGAGTGACATCGCCGAAACCGCGCCAGCGCAGGCCGTCACCAGCGACGCCGCGTCGGACAGGGCGCCCGATCCGCGCCGCCACTATTCGAGCCCGGAAGAACTGCGCGAGGACATTGCGCTCGATCTCGACACCCGCGAGGAACTGTTGCGCCAGTGGCAGAAGGATCTCGATCAGCGGCTCGAGGCAGAGTCCGAAGGAATGAGCGCGTCAGATCCGATTTCGGAAGAGCAGGAATCGAAGCTCGCAAGCGAACATCGTCGCGTCAGCAAGGCTCTCGAAAACATCGCCGCGGAACGCCAGCGCATCTAGCCTGCGTCCGCTCCCCATCCCAGGTGCGCCCCCGCTGGCAAAGCGGGGGCGCGGGTCTACTGGGGCCGGCCGCAGTGCCCTTCGCACGACGGCTGACAATCCCTGTTTGGGCGAAATGCCTTGTAGTGAGCTTTACCGGACTGGTTGCCAAACGACCTTGCCACTTTGCTAACCCGCCTCGGCCGCTTCAAGGCAAGTGCTTATAAATCCTTGATCGGTGCCACGATCGTTTCTGCGAATTCGGCAAATTTGGCCTTAATACCCGCCTGTTCGCGCGGAAGCTCGCCGCTCGAAGCGAGGTTGAATTCGGTGACACCGGCGTCGCGATAGCGCTTGAGATCGTCGAGCGATGCATTGCTGTAGACGATCTTGATGATCCGCAGCGCCTCCGGATCACGGC
Organism: Novosphingobium sp.; assembly: GCA_004211435.1. Taxonomy (GTDB): domain Bacteria; phylum Pseudomonadota; class Alphaproteobacteria; order Sphingomonadales; family Sphingomonadaceae; genus Novosphingobium; species Novosphingobium anseongense. Next base: position 21,877 of record SECS01000001.1, read on the forward strand.
CGGCCTCACGCGTCATCGCCTTGAGCTCGGCGATTGCGGCAGGCGCCTGATCCACGGGCAGGTTGTAGGGCAGCCAGCCGTCGGCCAACCACGCGACGCGGCGCATGGCGGGCTTGCTCTCGCCGCCGATCAGGATCGGCACGCCGCCCGGGCGCCTGGGCTTGGGGAAGGAATAAGCATCGGCGAAGGCGAAGTGATCGCCCTGATAGCTCGACCTTTCGTCGCGCCAAAGGCGGCGCAGCGCGACGATCGCCTCGTCGGTGCGCTTGCCGCGCGTGTGAAAGTCGAGCCCGAGCGCGTCGAACTCTTCCTTGGCCCAGCCGACGCCGACGCCGAGCACCACGCGACCGCCGCAGAACGAGTCCAGCGAGGCCAGTTCCTTGGCGAGGGATAGCGGATTGCGCTGCGGCAGGACCAGGATGTTGCTGCCCACCTCGATCTTCGAGGTCGCTGCCGCGGCCCAGGCCATGCCCATCACCGGATCGACCAGCGGCGCGCGCACGTCGGCCATGGCATAGGTGTCGTCGCCCCATTGCAGCGGCGCATCGTCCGACTGTTCGGGCATGTCCTGCCCCGAACCCGCGGCATAGGGGTAGGCGCTGTCGGGATAGGCGGCGAACTGGACGACATGCTCGGGCAGCCAGTAATGCGCGAAACCCGCCTCCTCGGCGGCGCGCGCCGAATGCCGGATGAAATGGCCATCAGCATAAGGGCCGATGCCGCCGCAGGTGATGCCCACCTTCATCGCACACGCTCCTCGTTGCCGCCGCTGACAGACGAACGGCTTGGCAAGGCGCCAAACCTGTCCTAATCCTTACGAATTATCAAGCGAGCGGACGGACTGCAGGTTGACCGAGAAGGCAAGGCGAATTTCCGAGGCCGCGAGTGGCGGCGAGACCGCGCTGATCCTGGCGGCCGAGCGCCTGTTTGCCGAGCGCGGGATCGAGGCCGTGGCGTTGCGCCATGTCAACCAAGCGGCGAACCAGCGCAACATGTCGGCCGCACATTACCACTTCGGCTCGCGTGAGGGACTGGTCCATGCCGTGCTGATGTACCGCTGGCCAGACCTCGATCGGCGCCGCGGCGCCATGCTCGAGGAACGATCGGGCAAGCGCGATCTGCGCTTCTACCTCGAGGCTTTCATCATGCCGCTGGCAGAGGAGCTGCACCCGCGCGACGGGGGCAATTTCTACATTCGCTTCATGCAGCAATACGAGCGGTTCCGGCAGGACTACAGCACCGCGCGCCAGTTGACGCCGTTCAGCGTCGAGATCTACGATCATATCGAGCGGCTGATCGGCTATCTGCCCGAGGCCGTCCGCCGGCTGCGCATCGGCTATCTGATCAACATGATCCATTCGGTCCTGGCGATCGCCGAAGAGCGGCTGGGCCAGGACAAGGTCGCGCCCGCCGAGATCGCGCTGATCGCCGCCAACCTGATCGACATGTGCGCGAGCGCGCTGACTGCGCCGCTGTCGATCGACACGCAGGATCTGCTTCCCGGCGAGCCAAGCACACTGCCCTGACGGTCAAGCGCGGCTCGCTTGACCGTAAACTCTAATTCCCTCAGATTAACATATGAGAGGGAGAGTCGCGATGGGCATGCTCGAAGGCAAGGTCGCGCTGATCACCGGCGCAGGCACCGGAATCGGCAAGGGCACGGCGCTGATGTTCGCCGAGGAGGGCGCCAAGGTCGTCATCGCCGCGCGACGCGAAGCGCCCTTGCAGGCGGTTTCTGCACTCGCGCCCGCCAGCATCAGCTACGTGCAGATGGACCTGACCAGCGCCGAAGATCGCGCCCGCGCACTGCAGACCGTGATCGATCGCCACGGCCGGCTCGACGTGCTTGTCAGCAATGCCGGCGCCCAGCTGTGGAAGAGCTTCGCCGAGACCAGCGACGACGAGATCGAGGATATCTTCGCCACCAACCTCGCCGCGACCACGCGCTTCTTTAAGCAGGCGCTGCCCTACCTCGAAGCGAGCCGCGGCAATGTCGTCGTCGTCTCGTCGACAGCCTCGCACTACACCTTGGTGCCGACGCAGAAGCTTTCGGTCTACGGCGCCTCGAAGGCCGGGCTCAACCAGCTGACGCGCACGCTGGCGCCCGAGCTCGGGCCGCTCGGCATTCGCATCAATGCGGTCGCGCCGGGGCTGACCCGCGGTGAATATTCCGGCGAGAGCCTCGACCTCGAGGCCGACCAGGCGACGCGCGACTGGATTGCCTCGGTCACCGCGCTTGGCCGCATGGGCGAACCGCGCGACATCGCCGAAGCCATCACCTGGCTCGCCAGCGATCGCGCCGCCTGGATAACCGGCCAGGTCATCGATGCGAGCGGCGGCTGGCAGATCGGGCCACGGTGAGGGGAGACGGATCATGAGCGAAGGCAAGAGCATAGTCGTCACCGGCGCCGCCGGCGGCATCGGCCGGGCGACCTGCGAGCGACTGGCCAAGGCCGGCTGGCGGGTGCTGGCGACCGATCACGATGCCGGCAAGCTCGCCTGGGCCGAAGGGCTGGCAGGCATCACCCCGCTGGCGATCGACGTCTCGTCTGAGGACGACAACCGACGCATGGCGTCCGAGGCCGAAGCCCGTTTCGGCGGGCTCGACGCGGCCGTGTTCAACGCCGGCATCGGCGGTGGCGGCTCGATCGACGACCTGCCCTTCGTGCAGTTCCAGCGCGTGCTCGGGGTGAACCTCGTGGGTCCCGTACTGGGCATTCGCGCGGTGCTGCCCCTGCTGCGCCGAAACGGCGGCGGCGCGATCGCCATCACCTCCTCGACGATGGGCGTGGGTGGCGAGGCGGAGAACTGGGCCTATTCGATGACCAAGCACGCGCTGATCGGCCTGGTACAGAGCCTGTCGCGCGAGATCGGCTGGGAAGGCATCCGCATCAACGCGCTCTGCCCCGGGCCGACCCGAACCGCAATCGCCGGCATGGAAGGTCAGGACGGCGTTGCCGAGGCCGATCTGCCGCCGCACTATCATTCGCTGAAGCGCCAGGTGCCGCTGCAGCGCTGGGCCGATCCTGACGAGATGGCCTCGGTGCTCGAATTCCTCGTCTCCCCGGCATCGTCCTACGTCAACGGTCACGCGCTCGTCGCCGACGGCGGCGCTGTGGTCGGCACGGGGTTGACCCTGCCCAAGACCGGCGCGGCGCGTACCTACCCCCTCGACGACAAGCATTGAGGCAACACCCATGACCGACAATTCGAGTGGCATGTCGCAGGACAATTTCGTGCCTGTCGTCGATAGCGCCGAGCGCGCGCCCGCCGACTTCTCGTCGGACGAGGGCGCGCTGGCCTATGCCTATGGCGAGATCGACAAGCTCGTCCAATCGATGCGCTATTCGCTGAAGAAGCAGATTGTCGGCTGGCCCGCGGAAGACCGCGAGATCAACACCTACGAGGCGCTGCGCCACCTGCTGCGCAACATGAGCTTCGGCCACGCCGCGCATGTCGAGGGCGACTACGGCAACCCGACGCTGACCAAGATGGGCGGCACCAACCGCATCCAGTTCCAGCTGCAGTCGACCGATTGCAACTACCATTCGGCGATCCTCCACGGCGCCCACACCTATCGCCTCAAGGGCCATCGCGGCTCCTGCGCGGTGTTTCAGATCAGCACCTACAACAGCCATTCGTGCGACTTCGTCGGCGGCTGGAAGATGATCGGCAACGCCAACAACGTCGACACGCCGCAATTCGCCGCGGGCCAGGACATCGACGTTGTGCTGAGCCACAAGCGGCCCGCGGACCTCGGCCCCGGCCAGGTCTGGCTCGAACTGCCCGAGGGCCGCTGCGAGATGCATATCCGCCAGTATTATGCCGACTGGTTCACCGAGCAGCCCGCCAATCTGATGCTGACCTGCGAGAACCAGGTCTTCCCCGCGCCGCTGCTCACGCGCGAGAGTTCGGAAGAGCGGTTCAAGCGCCTCGTCGACCTGCTGCGCGTCCACGCCGATTTCTGCGAGGCTGGCGTCAAGGGCCACCTCGCGTCGCCACCCGACCGGATCGCGCGCTTCGTCGTCCCCGGGGCTTTCGCCGGCACCGACTATTTCTCGGGCGCCTTCCGCTGCCGGCCCGACGAGGCGGTGATCATCGAGGTCGACAAGCCCGACTGCGAATACTGGAACGTCGAGCTGACCCAGCTCCAGTGGGAGCCCGGCGACTGGTGGGCGCGGCTCCTCAACTACAACCTCGCACAGGTCCACTACGAGGCCGACGGCAAGGTGCGCTTCATCGCCAGCTGGAACGATCCGGGGCTGCCCAACTGGTTCGACTGCTCGGGCCGCACCACGCACCTCGTCGGCTTCCGCTTCTTCGAGACCAAGAGCGAGCAGGCCGAGCCGCGGGTCAAGGTGGTGCCGCTGGCCGAGCTCGCACAGCACATTTCCGCCGACATGCCGCGGATCAGCCCGGCCGAGCGGCAGGCGCAGATGGAGGCGCGGCTGGTCTCGGTCTACCGGAGGCGTTTCCATGACTTCTGAACTCGATCAGGCCAAGCAGGCCTTTGCCTTCGAGCCGCTGCTCGACCAGGCCTTCGCCGAGGCCGGCACGGGTGCCAGTTCGTTCCGCGACGAAAGCTTCTTCGAGGGCCTGCATCGCGTCCTGGCGATCCCGCACAACATCGCCATCTCGCTGAGCGGGGTGCAGATCATGCACGCGAACTCGCTGCGCTTCCTGGTCAACCGGCTGCGCTGGGAAGCCGACGTCGAGCGGCATCCCGAGATCCTCGACGAGGACGTCGACGATCCGATCGTCGTGCTCGGCCTGCCGCGCTCGGGCACGACCAAGCTGCAGCGCTTCCTCTCGGCCGATCCGGCGCTGCAGGCGACCCCGGCCTGGGCGATGTGGAACCCCGCGCCGTTCCCCGGCGAGATGCGTGGCGATCCCTCGCCCCGCCGCGAATGGGCCGCGCGGATGATGAACGCGGTGACCAACACCGGCGAGACCTATCAGAAGATGCACGAGTTCGCCGCCGACGAGGCCGAGGAATCGAGCTTCATCCCGATCGCCAATTTCGACAACATCGGCCAGTTCATCACCGCGCCCGACTATTCCTATCTCGACTGGCTGCGCTCGCGCAGCCGCGTGCCGTCGCAGGCGTACCTCAAGCAACAGCTCAAGTACCTGCAGTGGCAGAACGGCGGCAAGAACGACCGACCCTGGCTGCTCAAGAACCCCTGCAACACCGGCGAATTCCTCGAAGTTCTCGAGGTCTTCCCGCGCGCGACCTTCGTGATCTCGCGACGCGACATCTACAAGACGATGGGCTCGTCGATGCGCATGGGCACCGAAATCCTGCAGAACACCTTCGACCCGCTCGATCCGAAATTCGTCGGCCAGTACACTGTCGACATCTGGGCCTATGAGGCGAAGCGTTGTCTCGAACAGCGCCAGGCCAAGGGTTCCGAGGTGCGGCTGATCGAGGCAGACTACCGGACTTGCGTGACCGATGGCATCAGCGTCGCACGCGAGGTCTATGCGGCGCACGGCCTGCCCTGGACCGCGCGGGGCGAGGCCGCGATGCGCCAATGGGACATCGACAACCCGCGTCACAAGCTCGGCTCCTACGGTTACGAGCTCGAGGACTACGGCTGGTCCGAGGAAAAGATCGCCGAGGCCTTCGGCCCAATCGCCGAAGATTGGCGCGGCAAGTAAGGGAGAGATACAATGATGTTCCTGCGCGGACACATGCAGAATGCCTATGTCACGCACGATCTCGACAAGGCGATCGAGATCATCGGCAACCAGTATGACATGGAGCCGTTTCAGCGGATCGATCCCGTGCTGACGATCAAGACGCCAAAGGGCAATCAGCCGATGGCGAACCGCGTGGCGTCCTACTGGGCCGGCGGGCTCAACATCGAGATCATCCAGCCCGTTTCAGGCTATGTCGATGATTACCTGGCGATGCTGCCGAGCGATAAGACCGACTGCGTGCCGCGCTTCCACCACATCTCGCTGCGCCGAGACGACGAGGCCGAGATGCGCAAGGAGATCGCCGCGCTGGGCCTGCCGCTCGCTTTCGAGGGGCCGCTGACCAGCGAGGCCGATATCCCGCCGCTGATCTTCGTCTATCTCGACGGCCGCAAGTCGCTTGGCCACTACGTCGAGTTCACCTGGAAGAGCCCCGAGGCTTGGCAGTTCGTAGGTTGGCCAGAGGGTCGGCCGGTCTGGTAAAGCGGCGGCCCGGGTAAGCCCGGGCCACTCGCCTCAGGCCTTCACCGCTTTGCCCTCGGGCCAGCCCTGGCCTTTCCAGCCCTCGGCATCGGCCCAGACATATTCGAAGAAGTGCCCGAGGCTTTCGCGCGCGTCGAGATAGACGAAGACGAGGCCCGGCACCGAACCCTCGAACACGACCGGCAGCCCCAGGTCGGCGATCTCCTGGCGCATCTGCGCCTCGTCGTCGCGGCGCACGGCCACGTGGTGGAAGACGGGTGTCGGATCCGATCTGTCGGCGCCGAGCACGCAGGCATAGGGATCGGTCCAGCCCTTGACCGGCTGGATCAACTCTATCTGCACGTCGTCGCACCAGCCGAGCGCCACGCGCACGCTGGCCTCCTTGTCGCCCGTAGGCGTGGCCAGCACCATGTCGGGCTCGAAGCGGATCCAGTCCTTCACACCCCAGCGATCGCTGACGAGCGTCATCGCCGCTTCGAGATCATGCGTGATGTAAGCGTTCTGGTAGTGGTTCCTCAGGAACATGCGCCGATCCTCCGCCCGATTTCCTCGAAAGGTGCGGGGCGCACTTCGGGTCGTCAAGCGCGGCGACGGGCCGGTCAAGCACCTCTGCCGCCCCGGCCAATCCCCGCTCACCGGGCCGAAACAGGCTTAGCGAAATCTCAACCAAAACCGGTCCAAGAGCATGCGGACTTGGAAAAATGGTGGCCTGACCAGGGCAGGCAATAGGAAACCGAACGAGCATGGAGCGCTTCCAGTCCCTGATTGCTCGCCTTAAAGGCACGCGGCGCACGCAGGCAGCGATCTTCGTCTGCGCCGCGCTGGCGATTGCCATGGGCCTGCTCGGCATGTCGGGCTGGGTCTTTGCCAGCGACGTCCTCCGCGTCCAACTGATCGAATACACGACCCTCAATCCGGCGACGGCCATCGGGCTCATTCTGGCTGGCACCTCGGTTGCCTTTACCGCGCTACGCCAGCGGCCCTGGGCCATGGGCGCTGCGCTGCTGGTGATCGCCATTGCCGCCGCGAAGATTGCAGACATCGTGATCGGCGGAATCCCGGTCGATCGCCTGATCTTCACCGACCTGCTCGACAGCGGCATCGTTCCGCGCCCGAGCCGGATGGCACCGAACACCGCCGTCGCGCTCATGTGCGCAGGACTGGCGCTCTGCCTGCTCCAGACCCGCGGACGTCTGACGCGCCAGGGCGCGCAACTCCTGGCGATGTGGGTCATGCTCGGCGCGTCCTTCGTGCTGGTCGGCCACACCTTCAGCCTGTTCTACTTCAACCGTTTCGGAACCTATCTGCCGATGGCCAAGCCCACGGCGATCGGTCTCCAGGCGATCGGCTTCGCGGTCATGGCGCTGTCGCGCGACATCGGCCTCATGCTGGTGCTGCGCGACCGCGGTCCTTCGGGCGCCATGTTCCGGATCACCCTGCCGCTGATCATCGTCATCCCGCTGACCGTGGGCGTGCTCCGCATCCTGGGCGAGCGCAATGGGCTCTACGGCCGAGAGGCGGGGATGGCACTGCAGGTCATGGGCAATGTCATGGTCACTTCGACCCTGCTTCTGGCCTGCGCGATCGTGCTCTACCGCAGCGACATCGCGCGACGCCAGCAGGAGATCGAACTGCGCAACAGCGAACAGTTCAGCCGGCTGGTGGCTTCGGCCAACCCCGATTGCATCTCGCTGCTCGACGAAGACCACACCGTGCTCTTCGCCAACGAAGCGCTGCTGCGTGCTTACAGGCTCGACAACGTATCGCAGATCATCGGCAAGCCGTATGGCCATCTGCTCGACAACGGCACTCGGGCAGATCGCGACGCCGCCCTGGTTGCGGCGCGCGACGAGGGCAGCGGTCGCTTCACGCTGTGCTATCCCGACGCGGCGGGCAAGCCCCGCTGGTTCGACTCGATCATCTCGCGGCTGCCGGACGACCACAATTGGCCGTTCCGCTACATGGTGATCTCGCGCGACGTCTCGGAAAAGCGCGAGATCGAGGACAAGGTTCGCTGGAAGGCATCGCACGACGACCTTACCAAACTGCCGAACCGCGCCCAGTTCCAGACCCATCTCGATCGCCATGTCCGCCAGGCCGGGCAGGAAGGCTTTGCGCTCTTCGCGCTCGACATCGACAACTTCAAGACGGTCAACGACACGCTCGGACACGACGCCGGGGATCGGCTGCTGAAGACCGTTGCCGAGCGCATCAGCCGCGCCGTCCGCCAGGGCGACGTCGTCGCCCGCCTGGCGGGCGACGAATTCGCGGTCATCGCGCGCAACGTGCGCACGGAGCCGGGCGCGGTGGCGTTGGCCGAGCGGATCTTCGACAGCCTGCGCGAGCCATGGCTCTACGAGGGCCGGCCGCACGAATGCCGTGTGAGCATCGGCGCGTCGCTCGCGCCGCGCCATGGCGATGGCGCCGAGGAACTTTTCAAGCACGCCGACATCGCGCTCTACGAGGCGAAGGCGCGCGGCAAGGGGCAGATCGCGGTCTTCCGTCAGACCATGAAATCGGCGGTCGAGAAGCGCAGCCGCCAGCTTTCGCTGGCCCGTCATGCGCTCAGCAGCGATTTCATCGTGCCCTATTACCAGCCCAAGGTCGAACTCAGCACGGGGCGCGTCGCCGGCTTCGAAGCACTGCTGCGCTGGCGGCACCCGACCCAGGGCGTGCAGATGCCGGGCACGATCGCTGCCGCTTTCGAAGACCTGGAACTCGCGCATGAGATCACCGATCGCATGCTCGGCCAGATCCTGATCGACATGCGTCGCTGGCTCGATCGCGGCCTGCCGTTCGGCCATGTCGCGATGAATGTCACCGCGTCGGATCTGCGCCAGGAGAATTTCTCCGATCGGCTGCTCACCAGCCTGGCCGAGCTGTCGTTGCCGCACGATTGCCTGCAGGTGGAGGTCACCGAAACCGTGTTCCTTGGCCGCGGCGCCGAATATGTCGAGCGGGCGCTACGGCAGCTTCACGATGCCGGCATCCGCGTTGCGCTCGACGACTTCGGCACGGGCTACGCCTCGTTGTCGCACCTCAAGCAGTTCCCGGTCGACATCGTGAAGATCGACCGTTCGTTCCTGCACGACTTCGCGCTTGATCCGCAGAACCAGGCGATCATCAACACGGTGATCAACTTGGGGCACAGCCTCGACATCGAGATCGTCGCCGAAGGGATCGAGACTCGCGAGCAGGAGCGGCATCTGCTGTCGCGCAATTGCACCTATGGACAGGGCTATCTCTACGGCAAGGCGATGCCGGCGCTGCGTGTGCCGCGGCTGCTGACCACGTTCCAGAGCGAGTTTCAGCGCGCCGCCTGAGGTCTCAGAGGCTTAACACAAAAAAGCCCCCGCCGGAGCGGGGGCAAGACAGTCGTGTTTTTCGAGATCTGCCACCCGTGGTCATGGGCGGCGGACTCGACCGTCTTACAACGCCGGAGCTCCCTTGTCTCGCCCTTTGCCGGGCACTGTTTCAAAGCGGGACAAGCACTTAGCCGCGAAATCGAGCCACCCCGCCGACACTGCCCAAATACCGCCATCGCGCCACGCCAGGCCGCCCGCGCCACCGGTGGGCGCCGCCCGGCGCAACGGGAACAAATTCCGAACCCTGTCGTTAGGTTCTACACATCTGACAGGAGTTTGCGTGCCATGACTCTCATACTCGTACTCGTCGTCGGCGGCGTCATCGGCTGGCTTGCCAGCATCGTCATGCGCACCGACGCCCAGCAGGGCATCCTGCTCAACATCGTCGTCGGCATCGTCGGCGCGCTCATCGCGGGCGTGCTGATCACCCCGCTTATCGGCGGCGCGCCGATCACCAGCGGCGCCTTCGACTTCATGTCGCTGCTCGCCTCGTTCCTCGGCGCGGTGGTCCTGCTGGCGATCATCAATCTGTTTCGTCGCGGCTCGACGCGTTAAGCCATAGACCTACGATACAAGAGGATGACGGGCCGATGTGCCCGTCATCTTTTTTGCACGTCCGGGCTGGGCGCAGAAACCAGCCAAGGGCACGAGGGGTTTGAAGGGCAAGCATCATAGGAACCTGATCCATGACCATTTCGCTCATTCCCCTGCCCTATCCCGCCGACGCCCTCGAACCGCATATCTCGAAGCGGACGCTCGACCTGCATCACGGCGCTCATCACAAGACCTATGTCGACAAGACAAACGACGCGATCGCCGGCACCAAGCTCGCCGACGCTGAACTCAACGACTTGGTCAAGGCCGCGAAGGACGATCCCAAGCTGTTCAACAACGCCGCGCAGGTGTGGAACCATGGCTTCTACTGGCACAGCCTGACTCCGGAGACGACGACGCCCAATGGGGCGCTCGCGAAGGCGATCGATCGCGACTTCGGATCGCTCGACGGGCTCAAGGAAAAGCTCGAAGCCGAGGCTGTCGGACATTTCGGTTCGGGCTGGGCGTGGCTGGTGGCCAAGGGCGACACCCTCGAGGTCGTGTCGACACACGACGCCCATTCGCCGTTCAGCGAGGACAGCGGCATTCCACTGCTGACGATCGACGTCTGGGAGCACGCCTATTACCTCGACGTGCAGAACAAGCGCCCCGCCTATATCAAGGCGGTGCTCGACAAGCTGATCAACTGGCGCTTCGCTTCGGAGAATTTCGAGCGCGGCAGCGTCTGGCGCTATCCGAGCGAGGTCGAGCAGGCGACGGGCAAGCTCGAAAACGCGAGCTGATCCAAAGCTGAAATCAAAAGAACGGCCCGCCAGATCGGCGGGCCGTTTGGTTTGTGGCGTCAGACCTTCTCGGGCTCGACGATGATCGTGTCGCGCTCGGGGTCGAGCAATCGCGCGAGCTGATCGCGGGCGCGGGCGACGCGGCTCTTCATCGTACCGACCGCGCAATCGCTGATCTTGGCCGCTTCCTCGTACGTGAAGCCGCCGGCGCCGACGAGAAGCAACGCTTCGCGCCGTTCGGGCGAAAGCTTCATCAGCGCCACTTCCATGTCCGAGAGATGCAGCGGCGCTTCCTGATCGGCGTCCATCACCAGCAGGCGCTCGGCCGAATCCGGATCGTAGTCGGCCTGATGGCGGTTGCGGCGGAGTTCGCTGAGGAAATGATTGCGCAGGATCGCGAAGGTCCAGGCACGCATGTTGGTCCCGGGCGTGAAACGCTCGCGCGCGGTCCAGGCCTTGATCGCGGTTTCCTGCACAAGGTCGTCGGCAAAGTCGGGACGGCCGCAAAGGCCGCGCGCGAAGGCGCGAAGGTGCGGCAGAACGGCGAGCAGATCGCGCTTGAAGACCTCGTCGTCGTGAGCGATCGAGCCGTCAGTCACGCTCATTTTTCGCCCGGTCGAGCTTTTTGAGCAGATCGTCAAAGCTGTCGGGCAGGGGTTCGTGCACGACGGAGTTGTAGAGCTGCCTCAGGCCATCGGCCCAGCCCGGCTCCGCGCGATCGCGTGCCGGTTCCGAACGCACCTGACTAGGCTTCCGGTCATTCATTCCCGGTGGCTGGCTCAAAACAAACTCCATCTTGCAAGGTCCTATTTCCTTCCAATCCGCCGGAGCGTCAAGCACACCGCTCATTGCGACAGTCAGCAATGGAACTTTCGACACTGGACATGGTTCCATTGCCGACGAAAGCTTGCCAAGTAGTCGAAGGGGGGCACTTGCGCAGGTCCGTGACCGTCATCCCCATTTGTATTTGAGGCGTCATGGATAAAGCGCTGCTCGCCCGTGTCGAAAAACAGGCGTGGTTTCACCGCTACCCACGCGGCTGGCCGCTCCTCCTGTTCCTGCTCGTCGCCGCGGGTACGCTTCTCAGCGTCATGGCCATAGAGCGCGCTGAGGCCGAGCGCCGCCAGATCGAGCTCGACCGCAACGTCACCGAGCTCGCATCCGGTCTGCAGCGTCGCGCCTCTGAGAACATCGCCATCCTGCGCGCGGGCGCGGCGCTTTTCACCGCCAACGACCGCGTGTCTCCCGAAGCCTTCGAGGAGATCGCCAAGGGCCTCTACAGCGACAATGACTACCACGGCTCGATGGGCATCGCCTGGGCCCGCTGGACCCCGGCAGACGACTTCGCGCGCTTCGAAAAGGCAGTCCAGGATGTCGTGGACCCCGCTTACCACGTAAAGCCGGGGGTCCAGCCAGGGCGCGGAGTCTATGTGCCGATCGTCTATGTCGAACCCAAGACCGACGCCAACCGTGCCGCGGTCGGCTTCGACATGTATTCGGAGCCTGTCCGCCGCGAAGCGATGAACCTCGCCGCCGCGCTGGGGCAGCCGGTGGCTTCGGGCCTCGTCCACCTGGTGCAGGATCGCGGTGCGCCCGAAGCCAAGGGATTTCTGATCTACATGCCGGTCTTTGCCGGGCAAGGCGTAGAGCGCCGCGTGCGCGGCTTCGTCTACAGTCCCTTCCGCGCGCGCGAGTTCCTCGGCTCGGCGGTCGAGTTGGTGCGCGATCGAGGCGTCGAGATTGCAATCTACGATGGCATGCGCCGGCCCGACCGGCTGCTCGCAGCGCGACTGATCGATGGCGACAATGCGGTCTCGCTCGATCGGCGGATCGTCGTTGCCAACCGGCCCTGGATCGTCAGCGTCAGCTTCAAGCGCGCACGGACCTTGTCGGCGCTGTCGCGCGCGACCCTGGTGTTCGGCGCCGTGCTCGGCGTGTTGGTCATGTTCATCGCGCGGCTGATCACCAAGCGCTCGGCCGAGGACCGGATCGTGCTCGAATGGTTCAGCGACCAGTCGGCGATCCGCAACTCGCTGACCCGCGAACTCAATCACCGCGTGAAGAACACGCTGGCCAATGTCCTGTCGATCGTCGCGCTGACGCGGCGGCGATCGGTTGACCTCGACGATTTCGCCGAGAGCCTGACCGGCCGTATCCGCGCCCTTTCGGCAACGCACGACCTGCTGTCGCAGAGCGACTGGACCGACGCGCCGGTTGCCGAGATCGTCCGCAGCGAACTCGCGCCTTACATGGGCGAGAAGGACGGACACATCGACATGGCCGGGCCGGCGATCGACCTCGCGCCCAACGACGCGATGTCACTGGGGTTGGCGATCCATGAACTGGCGACGAACGCCGCGAAATACGGCGCGCTGAGCACGTCGGAGGGGCGCGTTTATATCGAATGGCGGCTGATTGCGCCCGATGTCGCCGAACTGCACTGGCGCGAGGCTGGCGGCCCGCCCGTGATCGCGCCGAAGAAGCGCGGCTTCGGCCGTGATCTGCTCGAGAAGATCGTGGCCCACGAACTCGGATCGAAGGTCGACCTGCGCTTCGATCCCGAAGGTGTCGAATGCACGCTGCAGGTCCCCGTGCGCAAGCTGACGAGCTTCGCGCTCCGCTCGACGCGATAGAGGAAGCCGCCCGAAGCCGGTCGTGCTGAGCCGGTCGAAGCACCAGGCGCAACCATTGCGCCAACACCCTGCGACACGCTCAGGGTGAGCGGGTTTCGGTTACGAAGCGGGCAAAGCAAGGTCCCCAAAGCAAAACACCCTCCCGTTAGGGAGGGTGTGAAGCGAAGCCGAGCGTGCCGGAACGAAGTCAGCCCAGCGGGCGGCTCGTACCGAAGAACAGCGCCTGGCTGATCGCGGTGCGCACCGTCGATTCCTGGAAAGGCTTGGTAACCAGGTAGGTCGGCTCGGGCCGCTCACCGGTCAACAGCTTTTCGGGATAGGCGGTGATGAAGATCACCGGCAGGTCACCGAACTTGAGCAGATCCTCGACAGCGTCGATACCCGAGCTGCCGTCGGCAAGCTGGATGTCGGCAAGAACGAGCCCGGCGGGATGCTCGGAGAAAATCTCAAGCGCCTGGCTGCGCGTGGCAGCCGTACCGATGACGCGATGGCCGAGATCCGTGACGAGGTTTTCGAGCTGCATCGAGATCAAAGGTTCGTCCTCGATGATCAGGACGTCGGTCGCAGTCTCGCTCTCGATTTCGTTGATCGCCTGGACGACCATAGCGTCGACCTTGTCGACCGATGAGTCGAGGATGATCGCAGCTTCCTCCGAGGTGAAATCCTCGAGCGTCGTCAGCAGCAGCGCCTGGCGATGTGCCGGCGTGACATGCGACAGACGAGTCTGCGCAAGCTGTTCATGTGCGCCGCCTTCATCCACCTCGGCCACGGCAGCCTCGACATGGCCGGTCGACCAGATGCGGTTGAACGCCGCGTAGAGCGAAACGCGGCTCTCGCCGATCTGGTCGAGCAGGTCCTTGTCCGCCAACGCCGCCTCGAGCGTGGCGCGCACATAGGTGTCGCCCGAAGTCTGTGATCCGGTCAGCGCGCGTGCATAGCGGCGCAGGTAGGGAAGTTGGACCGCAATCTGGTCAGCCATCGACATGGAATACCTCAACAAGAATACACGGGTTTAGAAAGGTATAGTCAAAGAGCACCGGCCATTTGGGCTGTTCACTGGCGCGTTTGGCATCCTCTCCTAAATCCCTTGACGTCCTAACACAGCGTCTGTTCCGCGCCTCGCGAAATATTTTTCGCCCGTCGCGGAACCAAAGGCCTGGGATCGGGTTTTGCCAGTATCACCACTGGCCCTCCCGTACCCACCCCCCGCAAACCGGTGGTGACCCGATCCCGAGGCCTCCGTTCTCCACCGAGTGCGGAGGCCTCAAGGATTCTGAGGCCATGGCCATCGCTCCAAGCGTTCGCGGATCGGGTAAAATCATCTCGCTCTTCGTACCGATATCGGGCGCCATCATGGCGCTTCCGATCAGGCTGCAAAACGCCTGAACGAGCGGTCGGTTCCGATTGCGCTTTGTTTTCAGCGCAGGAATGTCACGAGCGAGCGAAAGCCCCTATGGGATGTTGCGCGCGCGCAGGTTGGTGAGCGGTCGGCGGTAGGACGGATCCGATCCGTCGCGCGCCGGTGCGCCGTTGCCGTAAAGATCGGGTACTTCGGCGAAGGGAATCGGAATGCTGGGCAGCAGTCCCGCCCATTCGATCGCATTGGTGCGCAATGCGATCTTCCATGAATCGCCGCGCCGCTCGAACCTGTCGATGTAGCGTCCGCCCGCCTGGACGAGGCTCTCGTCCTTGTTGCGCGCGACAAAGAGGTAATAGGTTTCGACGTGCGCCGTATCGCCATCGAGGTCGATGGTCGTGTTGAGCAGCGCATGGTGCGTCAGGATCTGCCCCTGCTCGTGCATCGGAAAGGCCCAGTCGGCGCATTCCGACGCGAGCCCGACGAAAGGCCCCGCCGCCATTTCGGCGTCTTCGTGGAAGGCCGAGAGGTAGAGCGCGCGATCGAGCCGGTCCATGCCGCGACTGAATCGCGCAAGCGCCTCGGAAATGTCCTGCTTGTCGAGCAGCGCCGCGAGCTTAGCGTCCATTGCCATATCCATGCGCCCGGATCGGTTGCCAGATCGGCGAGCCGCGCTCGGCCCGCAACGAAGGGATCGTCCGCCCGTCGGTGTCGGTCACGCCATAAAGCTGCGCCGCCTCGGCAGTGATGAAAGTGCCGCCCGAAAGGCGCATGATCTTGTCATCGGCGGCCATCGCCGCGATCACCCGCCCGGGATGTTCGACCGAGGAACCGATGTCGGGATTGGTGACCGTGCTGCCCTTCATGTCGGGATTGGCGTTGAGGTTGTAATGCGCCTTCTCGGTGAAGGTGAGCCCCTGCCACAACGAGACGGAGGCGACATCGTGCGGCTCGAGCTCGATCGCCATGTCGCGCGCCATGCGGTCGACCGCGGACTTGGCCGTCCCGAAGACGACGCCGAAGGTATAGGAGACCGCCGCATAGCCACCGATCGCCACGATCAGTCCCGACTTCTGCGGGACCATGATCTTCGCCGCGTGCCAGGCCGCGACGAAGCTGGACTTCACCCCGACCTGCCACATCTCGAGGTTCGAAAGCGGCTTTTCCCAGAACGGCTGCTTGACGATCAGATCGTCCGAAAGCTGGAAGGCGTTGTTGACGAGCAGGTCGAGCCGGCCTTGTTCGGCATTCACACGTTCGAACAGAGCCGCGACCTGTGCGTCGTCGCCGTGATCACAGGCGACGGCAATGCCCTTGCCGCCCTCGGCCGCGCCGCGCTCGGTGCATAGCGCCGCGGTCTCGCCGACCGTGCCCGGCAGGTAGTATTCGCCCGGGGTCACCGTGCGGCCGGTCACGTAGACCGTCGCGCCCTGCTCGGCCAGCACGAGGGCAATGCCCTTGCCGATGCCGCGGCTGGCGCCGGTAACGACCGCGACCTTGCCCGTGAGTGCGCCCATCAATTCGATCCCTTGAAGAAGTCTACGCTACGATCGCCATTGGCGCGGCCCGAGAACCATTCCTGGCTGAAGGGCATGCCCATGACGCCCTGCGACCAGTCGATCGACTGCCCCCAGTCCTGATACCAGTCGTAGAGCATCGTCCGGCCGGCGATCCGCCATTCGCCGTCGCGCTTTTCGAAGAGATCGAGATAGCGCCCGCCGATCACGGTATCGCGCTCCTCGGTGCCCATGTCGACGCGGTGGTAGGAAACGACGTGGGTCTCGACCCGGGCGCTGTCGCCGTCGAGCTCGGTGTAGGACTGGCCGAGCACGTGCTGGGTGTTGGTGATCGCGTCGCTGCCGGGGATCACCCAGGCGTAATAGGCATCGAAGTCGCCCTGGAACACGCCGTAGTCGGTGACCGAGTCGGGCCAGTAGGCGGCCTTGATCATCGCCCCGTCGCGCCGGTCCTCGCCACGCGCCAGGCGCTCGATGCACTGGCGAATGCGATCCCGATCTAACAGCGCGCGCAGGTCCTCGCTGGTGGCATCCATTATGTGTCTCTCCCAAGCGTCGGCACCGACTCCGGACCGCGACGTCGCGAGAGCTTACGCGCAGCCGCACAGGCAACGCTTGACCGATTTGGACAAATCGGCTCGGACAGCGGCGAGGATGCCCCCTGTGATGCCTGCCACCGTGACCGACCTGTTCGACACCGTCCACGCGCAGATGCTGCGCCATTTCCCCGAGCTCGTCACCGAGCTCGGCGGGGATCCGCAGGATCTGCTACGCCGCGCCGGCATCGCCGCGCCCGAGGCGACCTATCGCCAGGCGATCCACCTGCTCGAGCTTGCCGCCACTGAGCTGCGCTGCCCCGACCTCGGCCTGCGGCTCGCGCACCGGCAGGGCGGCGGTGGCATGTTCGGGCCGCTGGGCCTGGCGATGAAGAACTCGCGCACGTTCGGCGAGGCGCTGACCTATGTCAGCGAGCACGCCTATGCCCACAGCCTCGCCGCGCGGATCCGGGTGACACGGCTTGCGGACGGCGGCCTGTTCTCGGCGCACGACATCCTGCTCGAAGGCGTGCCGGTCAAGACCCAGCTCGTCGAGCAGATCATCCTCATCGGCCATCTCGCCGCACTGGAAATCACCGGTGGCCATGCGCGCGTGCGCCGCGTCCATTTCCGCCACCAGCCGCTGCTGCCGCTGCGCGCCTATCGCCGCCATTTCGGCTGCGAGGTGCGCTTCGGCCAGAACGAGGACGGCGTTCGCTTCTCCGCCGCCGATCTCGCCGCGCCCGTGGTCGAGCCCGATGCCGAAGCCTTCGCACGCGTCGCCGCCTTCATCGACAGTGCTTTCCCGCGCCAGCATCCGCCCCTCCACGCCGAAGTGCGCGGGCTGGTCATGCAGCACCTGGGCACGGGCCTCTGCACCAACGAGTCGATCGCCGCCGCGCTGCACCTGCATCCGCGCACCCTGCACCGCAAGCTGCGCGCCGAGGGCACCGCGTTCCAGAAGATCAAGGACGAGGTGCGCCGCGACATGATGCTCTATTATCTGCAGCAGACGCGGCTCGACTTCCTGCGGGTGTCCGAGCGGCTGGGTTTCGCCGAGCAGTCGGTGATGGCGCGCAGTTGCCAGCGCTGGTTCGCCGCCTCGCCGACGCGGATGCGTCAGGATGCGACAGCAGGCTGAGCCTGACGCTTTCCCGTCACCCCATTCCCCGATAGACGGCTCCGCACATTTCCTTGCTGAGGAGCACTCCATGTCTTCGAGCCCCTGGTCCCATCACAGCCGCAACGCCAATGTCTCGGACGATATCGATTTCGAGATCAAGGGCCAGGAGCTCCAGTTCCTCGAGATCGAACTCGATCCCGGCGAGAGCGCCGTGGCCGAGGCCGGCGCCATGGTCTGGAAGGACGCTTCGGTCGCCATGACCACGGTGTTCGGCGACGGCCGCGCGCAGGAAGGCGGCTTCATGGGCAAGCTGCTCGGCGCGGGCAAGCGACTGGTCACGGGCGAGAGCCTGTTCACCACGGTCTTCACGCACCAGGGCCAGGGCAAGGCGCGCGTCGCCTTTTCGGCCCCGGTCCCCGGCGCGATCCTGCCGATCAAGCTGTCCGACTACGGCGGCACCCTGATCTGCCAGAAGGACTCGTTCCTTGCCGCGGCCAAGGGCGTGTCGATCGGCATCCACTTCCAGCGCAAGATCCTGACCGGCCTGTTCGGCGGCGAAGGCTTCATCATGCAGAAGCTCGAAGGCGACGGCTGGGTCTTCGTCCAGATGGGCGGCACGATCGTCGAGCGCGAGCTGGCGCCGGGCGAGGAGCTCCACGTCGACACCGGTTGCATCGCCGCGTTCACGCCCTCGGTCGACTTCGACGTGATCGGCGCGGGCGGCGTGCGCTCGATGCTGTTCGGTGGCGAGGGCCTGTTCTTCGCGCGGCTGCGCGGCCCGGGCAAGGTCTGGATCCAGTCGCTGCCCTTCGCGCGCCTGGCCGGCCGCATGCTCGCCGCCGCCGGCTCGAGCGGAGGCCAGAACCGCGGCGAGGGTTCGATCCTCGGCGGTCTCGGCAACCTGCTCGACGGGGATTGATCAGCCGGCCGGCGGCACCCATTCCGACACGACGTCGGCGAACTCAGGCCGCGGGCGTTCTTGCAACTCACGCCCCGGCGTGCCGAGGAACAGGAACCCGGCGATCCGCCCACCGGGCGAAAATGCCACGCGCACCGTATCGGAAAAGGCCGGCCAATCGGTCAGCCAGCTGCCGACGAAGCCCTCGGCATGGGCGGCGTTGAGCAGGTTCATGCAGACCGCGCCGGCGGACAGCTCCTGCTCCCAGAGGGGAATCTTCGAACCCACATCGGGCACCGAGACCGCGACCACCAGCACCGGTGCCTGCCTCGCGAACTCCTCGGCCGCGGCAATCTCGCGCTCGCTGGGATCGGGCTTGGCTTCGCGCAGCGCGCGCTGGAGCAGCGCGGCGAAAGCGTCTCGCTTGTCGGGGCCGATCACGACGAGCCGCCAGGGCGCGAGCTTGCCGTGATCGGGCACGCGCGTCGCGGCGGCGAGGATGCGGTGCAGTTGCGCCGCATCGGGCCCGGGCGCGATCATGTCGCGCGGCTTGCCCGAACGGCGGGTGGCGAAGAAGGCGGGGAGCGAGGAGAGATCGTTGAACATCGGCCCTCTATAGGCATTGCGAGCGGCTCGCAAAAGAGGCGAGGAGCCCATTGACGCTTCCTCAACCCAGCCCGTCACCCTGAACCCGTTTCCGGGTCCATCGCGCGGAAAGCGCAGGCAGGTCGGAGATCCTGTGCGGCACGGCCTTGCTGCCGAGTAGCGCTCCGATCTCGACCGGGAAATGGCCCCTGAAACATCTTCAGGGTGACGACGAAGGGATCAAAAACTACCCCGTCGGGTTGAGCAGCATCGCGCCGTGGGGATTGGCCTCGGGCATGCCGTGCTCGTCCTCCCAGGCCTGGGTCGCGTCGTAGCAGGCCTCGACCACGTCCGAATAAGTGCTGCGGAAATGCACACGCTGTTCGGGATGGTCGAAAGCGAAGGCACGATTGTGCTTCACCGCATCGAGCACGATCGGCGCCACGGCCTCGGGCGTGTAGAATGGCTGGCTCGCGGCGACGTCGGTCGATTCCTGGCTGACATGGACCTCGCCCTCACCCGGCCCGCCGAACTTGGCCGGACGATACTTGGCGTTGTTGACCTTCATCCCCGTGGCGACGCCGCCGGGGCAATAGGAGGTCGTATGAATGCCGTGTTCCTTGAGTTCGAGCGACAGGTTCATCATCAGGCCGATGATTCCCGCCTTCGCCGCCGAGTAGGGCGCGTGGGTCGGGATCCAGCCGGGCAGCAGCCCCGCCATCGAGGCCGTAGCGCAGACATGCCCGCCGCCCGCCGCGATCATGTCGGGCAGGAAGGCGCGGGTCGTGCGCATCACGCCCATCAGGTTGACGTCGACGATCCACTCGATGTCGTCCTCTGACATCTCGACCAGCGGATCGAACGAGGTCGCGCCGGCATTGGCGAAGACGAGCTGGATCGGCCCGAAGGCGGCATTGGCCTGGTCCTTCAGGCGGCGGATCGAGTCGCGGTCGGTAACGTCGCACTCGATCGCCACGGCCTTACCGCCCGCGGCCTTGATCGCCTCGGCAACCGTCTCGGCATTCGTCAGAATGATGTCCGCGATCACGACGGAAGCGCCCTGCCTCGCCAGTTCCTTGGCCAGTCCCATGCCGATGCCGCTGCCGCCGCCGGTGACCACTGCCGCCTTGCCGCTGATATCCGTCATTGCCCGCATCCTCTCGCTTTATGATACGCATACGACCTTTAATCGGTCACACGCGCATGTCCATCGTCGCGGATCAGGATGGGCAGAAACGCGGAATCGCACAATGCCCGTATCGTGCGAAAGCTTGCCTCTAGCCGAGGTTGGCCGGACCGAAGGCGTGCGGCAGCAGGTCCGACAGGCGCAGTTCGAGCACCTCCGCCCCGCCCGCGCACCAGATCACGGGATCGGTGCCGCCAAGTTGCGCGAGTTCGTTGAGCACCTGGCGGCAGCGACCGCAGGGCGTGACCGTGGCCGGCGCACCGCCCGGCTTGCCGCCGATCACCGCGACCGCGACGAGGCCGCCGCGCGTGCCGGCATTCATCGCGCTCGCCACGGCCACCGTCTCGGCACAGAGCGCGAGGCCGTAGCTGGCATTCTCGACATTGCTGCCGGTGACCACCGAGCCGTCGGCAAAGGCCAGCGCCGCGCCGACGTGGAAGTCCGAATAGGGCGCATAGGCCCGGGTCGCGGCGTCGCGCGCTGCGGCGATCAGCGTGTTCTGGTTCGGCGTCACGGTTGCAGTACCACCCATCGCAAATCGGCTCCGCTGGCCTCGTTGGAGAAGGCGTCGTTCGCGGTCCACAAGGCCCACGGCCGCCCGGCATAGTCGGGTTGGAAGCGGTTGCGCACCAGCCAGACGTTGCGGTCGATCGTGTTGGCGACCTGATAACGCGTCTCGAACCGCTCGGTAAGCTTGAGCAGCGAGGGTTTGCCCGTATGCGTCTCGACTTGGTTGAGGAAGGTCGTCAGCTCGCTCTGAATCGCGGCATCGCTGACCTTGACCGGGCAATCGTCGGCCAGCCGATCGAGCTCGACCGCGGGGGGCAGCATCGTCGGATCGCGCGGCACGACGGTGACGAAGTTCGCCGCCTGGCGATCGGCCGGCTGACAGGGATCGTAGCGGTGGAGCGCGCCGACCTGCAGCTTGGCGCCGCGCGCGCCGGTCAGGTTGCGCGTGAAGGCGGGATCACGCGCAAAGGCGCTGGCGCTGGCATCGATATAGACGAAGTCGGCGCCGATCGCCTTGATCGCGCGCCAATCGACCTCACCGTCGTCAACGCCGATCTCGACGCCCTGGACGCGGTAGATCGACCGCTCGGGGCGCCAGTGATGCAGATGCCACCAGCCATAGAGGCCGCCGACCAATGCGATCAGTATGAGCGCGCCCAGCACCCGCAACTGCGTGCGGCTGCTCGCCTTCCTGGCCATTCTAACGTCCCGTATTCGATCCCTAACCCCTGATATGCAGGACGCAGATCAGGGTAAAGAGGCGTCGGGCGGTGGCGAAGTCGGTTTCCACCTTTCCATCGAGCCGTTCGAGCAGCATCTCGGCCGCCTCGTTGTGGATGCCGCGGCGAGCCATGTCGATCGTCTCGATCTCGGTCGCGGTCGCCTTGCGGATCGCCTGGTAGTAGGAATCGCAGATCGCGAAGTATTCGCGGATCGGCCGGCGGAAGCGACCGAGGCCGAGTACCAGCGTCTCGATCGGCAGGCCCTGCTCGTTCGAGATCTCAAGCACCAGCCGCCCGTCATTGACCGAAAGCCGCAAGCGATAGGGCCCCTCCTGCCCCGCGGCATGGGCACGCAAGGGCCGAAAAACGTTCTCTTCCTTGAGATCGAAGATCGCGATCCGCCGTTCCTGCTCGATATCGGCGTTGCGCCACAGGATCGTGGCCTCGTCGAGTTCGATGTGCGTGATGCGCGTCATTCCACGCGCAGCATTCGCAAATGCAGCAAGGCGCGGCAAGAGTGCGCTTCATCGGGACGGCATGAAGCCTGTCATGGTTTTGCACAGGGCTATCCCGCGTGGCCTGCAATGCCCCCACTTGCCCGCGAGTCAGCAAGAGCGCATTGACGGCGGCTTATGACCGACCTGGCGACCCTGACCCGCGAACCCGATGCGGCGCTACGCACGCTGCCCGCGAACATCGAAGCAGAGGCCGCCTTCCTCGGCGCTGTGCTCATCGACAACCGCGTGATGGAAGAGCTGCCGGTGCAGATCAGCCCGGCGCATTTCTTCGAGCCCGCGCACGCACGCATCTTCGAGCGGATCACCCAGCTGATGGATCGCGCCGCCATCGTCACCCCGGTGACGCTGCGGCCCTATTTCGAATCGGACGAGGGGCTCAAGGAGCTCGGCGGCCTCTCCTATCTCGCGCGATTGACCGCCGACGGCCAGGGTCTGCTCGCACCCCGGGAACTGGCCGAGCAGATCTATGATCTCGCCCTGTTGCGCGAACTGGTCTCGGTGGGGCGCGGGCTGGTCGAAGGCGCGATGGACACGTCTGAATCGGTCGCGCCGATGGAGCAGATCGAGCGGGCCGAAGCCTCGCTCTACAAGGTCGCAGAGGGCGCGGGTACGAGCAACGAGGCCAAGGGCTTCGCCACGGCCACCCGCGTTGCCATCGCCGGCATCGAAAAGGCGCTCAATTCGGGCGGCCATGTCTCGGGCAAGACCACGGGCCTCACCTCGATCAACCAGAAGATCGGCGGCCTGCACGATTCCGACCTTATCATCCTCGCGGGTCGTCCGGGCATGGGCAAGACCTCGCTCGCCACCAACATCGCCTTCAACGCCGCCGACCGCATGCGGCGCGATCGCGCAGACGGCATTGACGACGAAAAATCGATCGGCGCGGCCACGGCCTTCTTCAGCCTGGAAATGAGCGCCGACCAGCTCGCCACGCGTATCCTGGCCGAGCAATCGGGCATCAGCTCCGAAGCGCTGCGCATGGGCAAGATCAGCCGTGAGGACTTCCAGCAGCTGTCCTATGCCAGCCAGCGGCTCGCCGAACTGCCGCTGTTCATCGACGACACCCCGGCGCTGACGATCGCGGGCCTGCGCACGCGTGCACGCCGGCTCAAGCGTCGGCACAACATCGGCCTGATCGTGGTCGACTACCTCCAGCTGCTCCAGGGCACGGGCCGCGCCAACGACAACCGCGTCAACGAGATCTCGGAAATCAGCCGCGGCCTGAAAACGCTGGCCAAGGAGCTGTCCTGTCCGGTGATCGCGCTGTCGCAGCTCAGCCGAGCGGTCGAGCAGCGCGAAGACAAGCGGCCGATGCTCTCGGATCTTCGCGAATCGGGCTCGATCGAGCAGGACGCCGACATGGTCTGGTTCGTGTTCCGCGAGGACTACTACGTCAACGCGACCGAGCCGAAGTATCCGGCTGAAACCGATCCGCCCGACGTTCACGCGAAATGGGAAGAATGGCGCGCGAAGATGGAGCAGGTCACCGGCCTTGCCGAACTGATCGTGGCCAAGCAGCGCCACGGTTCGACCGGTCGTGTGCGCATGCGCTTCGAAGCGCGGATCACCCGCTTCTCCGACCTCGCGCCCGACGACATGCGCGGACAGGTGCAGGACGATGGTGACTGAGCCCCTGTCGCGCCCGGTCATGCTCGTGACCGGCGGCACCGGCTCGGTTGGTGAAGCGATCGCACGCGAAGCGGCTGCGCAGGGCTGGACCGTGGTGATCCAGGGTCGCGACGCCGCGAAGCTCGCCGCGTTCGCCACCTCGCTGCAGCACGTCACGGCGGCGGACTTTGTCGCCAAGGACGTGACGACGGCTGATGCCGCGGCGCGGATCGTTGCCGAAGCCAAGGCGCGGTTCGGGCGGCTCGACGCGGTGGTCGACTGCGTCTCGACCGGGCCGCGCGAAGGCCGGCTGACCGGGCTGTTCAAGGACACGACGCCCGAGCACTTCACCGCCTTCTACGACCTCTCGGCCGCCTGGTTCCAGCGCCTGGCCCATGCTGCCTATCCCGCTCTCGCCGAGCGCGGCGGCACCTTGATCGGTTTCATCTCCGACGCCGGCAAGTTCGCCGCGCCACGCCAGACGATCATAGGGGCCGCGCGGGCGGCGGAGATTGGCTTCGTCCGCAACCTCGCGGTCGAAGCCGCGCGCGATCTCATCCGTGTTCACGCGATCGCGCCGAGCTACGTGCTCGAAAGCCGCGCCGCCGAACTGATGGGTTCCGAACGGATGGAATCCGCGGCCAAGCGCGCGGGTCTGGGTCTGCCGACGCCGGCCGACATCGCGCCGATGGCGGTGTTCCTCTGCGGCCCGGGCGCGGCGAAGATCACCGGCCAGATCATCAGCATCAACGGCGGGCTCAACGCCTGATCGGCTAGTGCCGGCAGCCGGGTCCGTGCACGTGACCACCGCCGCTCGAGGACTGGATCGCCGGTGCGGAAACCTGCTTTTCCACGCTTTCGCGGCCACAGGCCGGGCATTGCCGCGGCGCAGGGTCGCTCAGCTTCTGCAGCACCTCGAACCGGTGATCGCACGACAGGCAGCTATAGTCGTAGAAAGGCATGTTTCGCTCCTGCCGCCGGGATCGGACTGACTATTTCACGGCTCGCAGCCGACCCAGACCCAGTTTCGCATCGCTCGCCGACGCTCCGTCGAGCGCCTCCTCCATCTTCCGCACGCCTTGGGCGGAAAGATTGAGGAAGGTGCGCCGCCGGTCCTTGGGATCGCGCGAACGCGTGACCAGGTCTCGGCTCTCGAGGATGCTGATCCACCGCAGCGCCGTCGTCGCGGGTACGCTCGAAGCGATGCAGGCATCGCTGATCGTTCCGCGCACGTCCTGGGCATGACAGATGTAGAGATCGAGCAAGATGTCCCAGGCGGGATCGGCGAACAGCGAAGAATCGAGAACCCGATTTCTGGCCTGCCGCGCAGCGACCCAAGCCAAGGCAATGGTCAAGCGAGACGGCGTCGGATCATTGCCGGGCGTGTCCGCATCGACACTCGCCCCGTAAGCGACCTCCCTCATTCCTCTGTACGCCCCCTTCTGTCGGGATTTCCGGCTAGGAAGCTATTGTAAATCTTGCCCACGCGCCAGCGCCTTAACCCTGTTTTGCGACGAGTTCGCGCCGGAAGGTCGCCAGCCGCTCGACGGCCGCGTCGAGCACGGCATCGGGCTTGGTGAAGCAGAACCGCACGACATGCCGCGGTCCGCCGAGAGCGCCGACGTCATCGAACAGCGCGGAGACCGGGATCGAGGCGACGCCCGCCTCGCGCACCGCGCGCTCGCTGAAGGTCCGATCGTCGAGCATCACGCCCGAAGCCGCCAGATCGACGCAGAGGAACCAGGTCGCGACACTGGGCAGGACGGCATAGCCCGCCGCCGTCAGACCTACCTTCAGCCGTTCGCGCGACGCGGCCCAGGTTTGGTTCTGCGGGGCAAACCAGTCGTCGGGCTTCGTCAGGCCCTCGGCCACGGCCCATTGCAGCGCCGGTGGCGACGTGAAGGTCAGGAACTGATGTGCACGCGCCAGGGCAAGTGTGAGGTCGCCGCGGGCGCACATCCAGCCGATCTTCCAGCCGGTGAGCCCGAAGATCTTGCCGGCCGAACCGATCTTTACCGCGCGTTCGCCCATACCCGGAAAATCGAGCAGCGAGCGATGCCGCACACCGTCGAAGCGGACGTCCTCCCAAACCTCGTCGCAGATCGCGTAGAGATCGTATCGCCCACAGAGCTCTGCAATGGCAGCGAGCTCTGCCTCGCTGGCCGCAGATCCCGCCGGATTCAGCGGATCGTTGAGAATCAGGAGGCGTGTCCGCTCCGTTAATGTCTCCTCAAGCTTGGCCGCATCATAGGCCCAGGCGGGCGGGGTCAAAGCCACCGAGACCGGCACCCCGCCCGCCCTTTCGACCAGCGGCGCATAGGCATCGTAGGCGGGCTGGAACAGCACGACCTCGTCCCCTGGCCGCACCAGCGCGAACAGAGCCGCCGCCAGCGCCTCGGTCGCGCCCGAAGTCACGATCACCTCGTCCCGGCGCAGCACCAGACCCTGCCGCCGTGCATAGAACGCGGTCACGGCGTCGCGCAGTTCGGGGAGGCCGGGGCTCGGCGGATACTGGTTCGATTTCTCGGCCAAGGCCCGCGCCGCGGCCGCGATCAGATCGGGCGAGCCGGGCTCGTCCGGGAAGCCCTGCCCGAGATTGATCGCGCCCAGTTCGCGCGACAGGCCCGACATCTGCTCGAAGATCGTCGTGCCCATGGCGGCATAGACGGGGTGGATCGGAATCACGCGGCGCTTCTCCTGTCTGTCGCGGAGCCATAACCCACGACTTCACAATCTGCCTATCGCGCCGCGCGCTCTGTCGAGAATGCGCCCCGCGTGGTAGCTATTCGCCGGGAATAACCGTGGCGTGAAGCGCCCGGGAGAGAGGATCACACGCCATGTCCTACGAGCTCAATCGAAAGCTTGCCGCCAAGCGCGACCCGCTGCCGACCGCGGTGACGATCGATCAGGTCACCGCCGACATCATCCGCGGCGCGTTCGAGACCGTCTGCTTCGAGTCCGCGACCTTCCTAGGCCGCGCCGCCTCTTCGCCGATCATCAACCAGTCGAACGAGCGCAACGCTGCAATCGTCGACGCGAACGGCCGCCTGGCGATGGGCGCGGTGGGGACCCCGCACCTCACCTTCGTCAACCAGATGGAGACGCGCTGGGGCCTGATGAACCAGGACCGCTACGACTGGGGCCCGGGCGACATCTTCGTAGCCAACGACCCCGATCACGGCGGCGGCCACCTGCCCGACTATTGCGTCTATGGCCCGGTCTACGACGACACGGGCGAGCTGATCTGCATCCAGACCCTGCAGGCGCACCAGGGCGACACCGGCGGCAAGGATCCGGGCGGCTTCTCGCTCGACGCCAAGGACATCTTCACCGAAGGCCTGGTCCTGCCCTGCCTCAAGCTGGTCCACCGCGGTGAACTACGCCGCGACGTGTTCGACATGGTCACGCGCAACAACCGCTTCGCGACCTTCGCGGGCGACCTCGCGGCGATGATCGGTGGCGTCCAATATGCCAACCGCATGCTGCAGGAACTGATCGGCAAGTGGGGCTCGGACACGATCAAGGCGGCGATCAACCACTCGATCGAGCACACCGAGAAGCGCGTGCGCGAAGAGGTGACGAAGTGGGCCGACGGGTCCTACGAGGCCACCGTGCTGATCGACCACGACACCGCCGGCACCAAGGACATCAAGGTCCACGTCACCTGCACGATCAAGGGTGACCAGCTCACCGTCGACCTGACGGGCACCGACGACCGTCAGGACCTGATCGGCGTGTGGAACACCTTCGCCAACAGCCGCTCCTACGTGATGACCCAGGTCGTCGCGGCGATGGACCCGACGATCGTCAAGAACGAAGGCTTCTTCGACGCGGTCGAGATCGTCATTCCCGAGGGCTGCATCGCCCAGCCGCCGCCGAACAAGCCGGCCGCGCTCGGCTCTTTCCACCCGGCCTGCGAGATCACCGAGGCGGTCTGCCTGGCGCTGAGCAACGTCGCGCCCGAGCGCTCGCAGCCGCAGCTCTACAAGATCGGCATGCCCAACGCCGTGATCGGCTTCGACGACGACGGCATGATGTGGATGGACCAGGGCGTCGACTGCCGCTCGATGGACGTCTCGGCCGTACAGGGCATCGACGGCTGGGGCTCATGCCCCAATGCGCTCGGTAGCCTGATCCTGTCCGAGGCCGAGGACGCCGAGAGCCGCTTCCCGATTCTCAACATCAGCCGCGAGATGACCACCGACGGCGGCGGCGCCGGCCAGTGGCGCGGCCAGGCGGGCAGCCTCAACGTCAAGCAGGTGCTCAAGCCCACTTCGGCGATGGCTTGGATGGTCTCGGCCGATCACCCGCTGCGCGGCATGTGCGGCGGCGACGATGCGATCCCCTATTCGAACCACTTCGAGGTCGGTTCGGCGAACGAGCGCAAGATCGAGCACACGGCGCAGGACCTGCTGCCGACGGGCGCGGTCATCGCCTACCAGCACGGTGGCGGCGCCGGCTTCGGCCATGCCCTGCTGCGCGACCCCGAGCAGGTGAAGGAAGACGTGCTCGACGAGTACGTTTCGGTCGAGGCCGCGCGCGCCAAGTATGGCGTCGTGCTGACGGGTTCGCTGGCGGAATATACGCTGGAGGTCGACTGGGACGCCACCGCGGCGCTGCGCCGCAAGATGGGTGTGGACGATCTGCTGCCGCAGGCGGCCGAGTAATAATTATCCTCCCCGGCACGGGGAGGGGGACCATCCGCAGGATGGTGGAGGGGGTTGGCAGGCGGGCGCCGCATTTCGCGGAAAGCCCCCTCCACCACGCTGCTGCGCAGCGCGGTCCCCCTCCCCGTTCCGGGGAGGATCAGGGGTAAGGGAATACAATGAGCTATCGCGTTGGCATCGACATCGGCGGCACCTTCACCGACTTCGCGCTCCTGAAGGGCACGGAAGTCATCCTCCACAAGAACCTGTCGACGCCCGAAGACCGGTCGGTCGGCGTTCTCGAAGGCCTCGGCAAGCTGGCCGAGAAGGAAGGCCTGTCGCTGCGCGATTTCCTTGGGGCATGCGAGGCGATCGTCCACGGCACGACCGTGGCCGACAACACGCTGATCGAGATGAACGGCGCGCTGACCGGCCTGATCACCACCGAGGGCTTCCGCGACGAGATCGAATACCGCCGGGGCTTCAAGGAAGACATCTGGGACGTGCGTCTGGCGCCGCCCAAGCAGATCACCCCGCGTCGCCGCCGCCTTACCGTGCCCGAGCGCATTCTCCACGACGGCTCGATCCACCAGGCGCTCGACGAGGACGCGCTGCGCGAACAGTGCCGCAAGTTACGCCTCCAGGGTGTCGAGGCCGTCGCGATCTCGTTCCTGTTCTCCTTCGTCAATCCCGAGCACGAGAAGCGCGCCAAGGAGATCGTCACCCAGGAGATCCAGAACGCCTACATCTCGGCGAGCCACGAGGTCCTGCCGCGCGCGCCCGAGTACGATCGCACCTCGACGACGATCGTCAACGCCTACTGCGGCCCGCGCGTCACCGCCTATCTCGAGCGGCTGGTCACGCGCCTCGCCGAGGGCGGCTACAAGAACCAGCTGATGGTCATGCAGGCTTCGGGCGGCGTGATGACCAAGGAATACATCGACGGCGCGCCGATCCGCGTGCTGGCTTCTGGTCCTGCGGGCGGCGTCATCGGCTCTGCCCACGCGGGCCTGGCCAAAGGCCACGAGAACCTGCTCTGCGTCGACATGGGCGGCACATCCTACGACATGTCGGTCGTGGTCGGGGGACAGGCCCCAGCCGAGGCCGGCTGGAACATGCACCACCGCTACCTGATCGGCGTGCCGATGGTGAAGGTGGAGACGCTCGGCGCGGGTGGCGGCTCTATCGTCAACGTCAACAACGGCGCGCTCCAGGTCGGCCCGAAGTCGGCCGGCTCCGAACCCGGCCCGATCTGCTACGGCCGCGGCGGCACGAGCCCGACCGTGACCGACGCTCTGGTCATGCTCGGCATCCTTTCGACCGATGAAGGCTTCGCCGGCGGCTCGTTCCGTCTCAAGCGCGACGGCGTGGAAGAAGCCTTCGCCCAGCTCGGCGCCGAGATGGGCTATGGCGCCGAGGACGCGGCCTTCGACGCCTGGCGCGTGGTCAATGCCAACATGAGCCAGGGCGTACGCCGCACCACGGCGGGCAAGGGCATCGATCCCAAGGATCTCGTCATGCTCGCCTATGGCGGCAACGGTCCGGCCTTCGCCGCCATCCAGGCCGAGGACCTGGGCATCAACAAGGTACTCGTTCCCAAGGCCTCGCCGACCTTCTCGGCGCTCGGCACGCTCGTCGCCAATCCGACGATCGACGAGGAACGCTCTTACATCGCCAAGGCCACCGAGCTCGATCTCGACAAGGTCCGCACGCTGTGGACCGACGTCGCCAAGCGCGCCGATCACTATTTCCGCGGCGCCGGCTTCGATCCGGCCGACCTGACGATCCAGTACCAGCTCAACATGCGCTATCCGGGGCAGAACTTCTCGCTGACTTTCGACTACAAGGCCGAGGGTAAGCTTCACGACCTGTCGTTCATCGACGAGGGCTTCGGCGCGCAGGCGATCGAGCTGTTCAACCAGCGCCACATGGCTGAGTATAATCACATCCGCGAGCACGAGGTGCCCGAGATCTCGGGCGTGCGTCTGGTCGCGCAGATAGCGACGCCCTCGCCGCAGGCCAAAGGTGGCTTCACCCCTTCTGGCGCCACCCCCAGGCCCGCCAAGACCCGTCGCGCGAATCTCGGCCAGGGCTTTGCCGAGACGCCGATCTACCTCGGCTCGGACCTTGCCCCGGGCACCGAGGTCGCCAGCCCGGCGATCATCGAGGAAACCTTCACCACGATCGTCGTCTACCCGGGCTGGAAGGCCCGCGTCGACGATGCCGGGGATTACGAGCTGATCAAGGCCTAAGCGGCGGGGTGCAGGTCTTCCACAACGGTCTCGCACCCCACCAGCCAACAGCGCGTCTGCTCGAACCAGCGGGCCTCGTCCTCCTTGATCCGGTCATGGTTAGCCAGGGCGATCCGGCCCATTTCTTCAAGCGCCGCCGCATCGCGCAGGACGAATTCGGAGACGGCATCGAAACCGATCTCCTCGGGCCCGCCCGTTCCGTCACCGCTTCCCGGCTCGAAGCTGTAGCCGCTCGTGAGGTAGTTGCGCCGATATTCGAGCCATAGGTGGCCGAACAGTTCGACGGCGATGCGCGAATGGCTGTTCTCGTAGCCCTCGCGGAACTGATCGGGCGTGAGGCCTTGCTTGCGCTTGACCATGACGATCCTCTTGATGGACATCCGCGAGTCCCCTCAGGCTACCAGCATCGCCGAATCCTGTCGCTGGATCAGCCAGCCCTCGCCGCTGCGCACCAGTTGCGCTTTCGACATGGCCATGACCGTCATCTTTGCACCGTCGGCCCAGTTGGTGACGTAGTTGTAATAGCTGGCGTGCACCCTATCGCGACCGCCCTGGTAGTCGCACATGAGGTTCGCGGCGACGTGGCGCGTCTTGCCCGGACCGCTGGCCTGTCCCATCCGCACGATCTGGCGCAGCGCCTCACGGCCTTGTACGGGTTCGGGCGTGACACCCGCGAAGACCGCGTCCTCAGCCCAGAGCGCGATCCAGCCTTCTTCGTTCCCCTCGTCGACGTGCCAGCAATAGCGCGCGAGGTGATCGGCGATGGCGACGTAGTCCTCGGTCGTTACCGGCATCAGGCGCTCTCCCTTCGTGTTTCCGCCAGAATAGCGCCGGCCACAGACGCTGTCTCGCTTCGCCCCGATCATTCGCCCGGACGATGACACTGATCGCCCCGCGCTAACTTGCCATTCAGTCCTTGTGGCCTACATTGGGACACGAAAAGGATTCCACGCGCATCATGAACGACGACCAGCCCACCGGTAACCCCTGGATCAAGAGCCTCCTCGTCTGGGGCGGCATCTTCCTTGCCCTCCTCATGGTTGTCTCGATGTTCGGGGCTCGTACCGACGTCGGTACGGCGGTCCGCTATTCGGATTTCCGCACCAAGGTCGCGGAAGGCACGGTCTCCGAAGTCCAGATCGGCGAGGACCGCATCGTCGGCAAGTACAAGAACGGCGACAGCTTCAGCACGATCCCCATCCCCAACGACACGACCCTGCCGACCCTGCTGCAGGACAACGGCGTGAAGTATGCGGGCAAGGCGCCCGAAGAGCCGAACCTGCTGCTCTACATCCTCGTCCAGGCCCTGCCCTTCATGCTGATCCTGGGCGTCGCGTTCTTCGCGCTTCGCCAGGTCCAGAAGGGCGGCGGATCGGGCGCGATGGGCTTCGGCAAGTCGAAGGCCAAGATGCTGACCGAGCGCCAGGGCCGCGTGACCTTCAACGACGTCGCCGGCATCGACGAAGCGCGCGAGGAGCTCGAAGAGATCGTCGAATTCCTGCGTGATCCGCAGCGCTTCTCCAAGCTTGGCGGGCAGATCCCCAAGGGTGCGCTGCTCGTCGGTTCGCCCGGCACCGGCAAGACTCTGCTCGCCCGCGCCATCGCGGGTGAAGCCGGCGTGCCGTTCTTCACGATCTCGGGCTCGGACTTCGTCGAGATGTTCGTCGGCGTCGGCGCCAGCCGCGTGCGCGACATGTTCGACCAGGCCAAGAAGAACGCGCCCTGCATCGTCTTCATCGACGAAATCGACGCGGTCGGCCGCCATCGCGGCCACGGCCTCGGCAATTCGAACGACGAGCGCGAGCAGACCTTGAACCAGCTGCTGGTCGAGATGGACGGCTTCGAGGCCAACGAAGGCATCATCATCATTGCCGCGACCAACCGTCCCGACGTGCTCGATCCCGCACTGCTGCGTCCGGGCCGCTTCGACCGCCAGGTCGTCGTGCCGATCCCCGATATCGAGGGTCGCGAGAAGATTCTTTCGGTTCACATGAAGAAGGTGCCGCTGGCGCCCGACGTCAATCCGCGCGTCATCGCGCGCGGCACGCCGGGCTTCTCGGGCGCCGACCTCGCCAACCTGGTCAACGAGGCCGCGCTGCTCGCCGCTCGCCGCAACAAGCGCCTCGTCGCCATGCAGGAGTTCGAGGACGCCAAGGACAAGGTCATGATGGGCGCCGAGCGCCGCTCCATGGTCATGACCGAGGAAGAGAAGAAGATGACCGCCTATCACGAGGCGGGCCACGCGATCGTTTCGGTCAACGAAGACGCCTCGGATCCCATCCACAAGGCGACGATCATCCCGCGCGGCCGCGCCCTCGGCATGGTCATGCGCCTGCCCGAGCGCGATTCCTATTCGTACCACCGCGACAAGATGCACGCGAACCTTTCGGTCTCGATGGGCGGACGCGTCGCCGAAGAAATCATCTTCGGCTACGACAAGGTGTCCTCGGGCGCCTCGTCGGACATCCAGTACGCCACGGGCCTCGCGCGCAACATGGTCACCAAGTGGGGCATGTCGGACAAGCTTGGCCCGCTCCAGTACGAAGAGCAGCAGGAAGGCTATCTCGGCATGGGCGGCTCGGCCCGCCTGTTCGCCTCGGACGAGACCAA
The DNA here is from genome assembly GCA_004211435.1 of Novosphingobium sp. Lineage (GTDB taxonomy): Bacteria > Pseudomonadota > Alphaproteobacteria > Sphingomonadales > Sphingomonadaceae > Novosphingobium > Novosphingobium anseongense. The sequence goes on from SECS01000001.1 coordinate 55,466, forward strand.
CAAGCTGATCGACACCGAGATCCGCGGCCTGGTCGACGGCGCGCATGCCCGCGCCACCGACATCCTCAAGACCAACGAGGACAAGCTGCACCTGCTCGCCAACGCGCTGCTCGAGTTCGAGACCCTGACGGGTGACGAGATCAAGGAACTGCTCGACAACGGCAGGATCGACCGACCCGAGACGCCGCGTGGCCCGAACAAGACTGCGCCCGTGCGCGGTTCTGCCGTGCCGAAGTCGGGCAAGCGCTATTCGGGCGACGCCTCGCCGCAGGGCGTCTGAGCCTCCCGAACCTGAAGGCCCAATCAAAAAGGGCTCTGGATCGCTCCGGAGCCCTTTTTCGTATCAGGACGGACAGTCGGCTCAGCCGTCGTAGTCGCCGCCGATCGAGGTGTTGCGCACCGGTGCCGCAGCGGTGATACGCAGCGCTTCGGCCGACTGGCTGAGCGAGCCGATCTCATCGACCTCGTCGTCGTCGTCGGGCAGGACGCGCTGGAGCGAACCGATCAGCGTCTCATGCAGATGCGTCGGACGCACGGTCTCGTCCGCGATCTCACGCAGGGCGACGACCGGGTTCTTGTCGCGGTCGCGATCGATGGTCAGTTCGGCGCCGCCCGAGATCTCACGCGCACGCTGTGCGGCAAGCAGGACGAGATCGAAACGGTTGGGAATCTTGTCGACGCAATCTTCGACGGTAACGCGCGCCATGGGCACTCCACTGGCAAGAATCTGCGGAAGACAGGCGAGCTAGGCACTGGCCGGGTTAAAGTCAAGGAAACTCGCGCCGGTCGGTCGTCTCAGCCCTGGCTTGCCGGGGTGCGGACCACCAGGCCATCGAGATCGGGCGTCACCACGATCTGGCACGACAGCCGCACGCCGGGCGTCTCATCGCCCGAGGCTTCGATCATCGGCAGCTCGATGTCACCTGCTTCGCCCAGCCTGCCCTGCCAGTCCGCATCGACGTAGACCCGGCATGTGCCGCAATAGGCATTGCCGCTGCACACGGCCTCGATCGCCTCGATCCCGTTGCCGACGGCGTTTTCCATCAGCGAGAGATCTTCGGACGCGTCGATCGTCCGCTCCGCGCCGTCCGCGGCGATGAATGTTATCGCGACCATGGCTGGCGTCAGGCAGGATCGCAGGCGACGACGCAGCCGCGCAGTTCGTAGCCCTGGATCTGCGGGCTCCACAGGATTTCCGGCTCGCGCTCCATGCGGATACCCGGCAGGCGGAACAACGTATCGAGGAAGATTCGCGTCTCGTGCAACGCCACCTGCGCGCCGGGGCAGCGGTGCGGGCCGTCGCTGAAGCTCATGTAGGGGCCGACGACCTTCATCCGCTTGGCCCGATCGGGATCGAGCTCGAACGGGCACGGGCCGGTGATCGCCTCGTCGGTGTTGGCATCGCGGATCGACACGGCGACGACCTCGCCCTTCTTCACCGAGGCTCCGTCCTTTGTCTCGATGTCCTCGGCCGCGCGGCGGTGGATCAGCGAAGCCACCGGCTCGAGCCGCAGGATCTCCTCGAGAATGGCGAACTGATCCGCTTCCTCGCCGGTGAGGAAGCGCTCGCGCAGATCGGGTTTCTCGAACAGGTGCCAGGCGCACATGACGATGAATTCGCGCGTGGTCATCATCCCGGCGCCGCCATAGCTGAGCGCCTCCATGATCATGCCCTTCTTCGAATAGTTCTCCTTCACCATGTAGGAGATCACGTCGTCCTTGGGCTCCACGCGTCGCGCGGCGATCGCGGGGACCATGTCCTTCTTCCAGAAGCGGCCGACGCGCGTCAGCATCTGGATCATGAAGACCACCTTGCCGAGCGGACCACGGCTCTTGCTCAGCGACGAATCGAGCACGGCCTTGACGCGGTTGGCGAGATTCTCGGTGCTGTCGCTGTCGGTCAGGCCGATGATGTCGGCGGCGACGACCACGGCCATGTGCCAGGACAGTTCGTCGAGCGGGGCCGAGCCCGTGGCGCGTAGCTTGGCGACAATGTCGTCCATCGTGCTGGTCATCACCGCCTGGTGGCGCGTGACGATCGTCTTGGGCGCGAAAAGGCCGGCGACCGCGGCGCGGCGCTTGCGGTGCTCCTCACCGTCGAGGAAGAAGAACGAGACCTCGCCGGGGTTCTTGATCTCGGCATCGTCGGTCGGCGAGCCTGCGGGACCCGCCTGGCGCACCTTGGGCGAACGCAGGAGATCGCGCGACAGGCCGAAGGTTCCGACCGGACGCGCACCGTGCTGCGGCGCGAGATTGGCCTCGGCGATCTTCGCCGATTTGCGATCGTCGCGCCCTTGGTGAACCGGGCATCCCTGCGCCACTGCGGTCATTCGGCATTCCTCTGTTTCGTGGTCGGTCGGCGTTTGTTCACGGGACCATACCGTGCTAGCTTATGATCCATGATATATCATGGATCATTGATAAATGACTAGCGCAATTCGTCTTTCGGGCGACACCCGCAAGCGCAAGACGCGCGAAGCGCTCTGCGCGGCCATGCTCGACCTGCTGGCGGAGAAGCCGTTCGACGAGATCCAGATCCTCGAACTGACCGTCCGCGCCGGGGTCGGTTACGCCACCTTCTTCCGCCACTATGCGCAGCCAGTCGAGGTGCTCGACGAGGTGGCGGGCGAGCTCATCCGCGAACTGCTCGCCATGACCGTGCCCGCCTTCGAGCGGACCGACAGCGCCGCCGGCCTGCGCTCGCTCTGCTCCTACGTATTCGAACGCCGCGCGCTCTGGCACACGCTGCTCACCGGCGGCGCCGGCTACCGCGTGCGCGCCGAATTCGTGCGCCAGGCGCGCGAGTGGAGCCGGCACGGCGACGGCGGACCAACGTCGGTGCCGGTCGATCTCGGCACGGTCTGCGCCGCGGGATCCGCGATCGACGCGCTCGCCTGGTGGCTCGACCAGGGCGAGGCCTATTCGGCCGAGGAAATGGCCGATTTCATCGACCGGCTGATCATCTCGCCCTTCGTCGGGCGGATGGCCGCGGATCAGAGCGCGAAACGCTCGACGTAGTCCTTGAACTCGGCGCGGATCGACGCGTCGGTCAGGCCGTACTCCTCGGCCGTATAGCGGTGCGCCCCGAAATTGCCCGGCGCGTTGCGGCTGTTGTAGTCGTCGAGCCGCGCGCGCAGCGCGGGGTTCAGATCCATGCCGAGATGGTCGTAGATTCGCTCGAAGGTCTCGATCGGGCGCTGGACCACCTCGTCGTTGCGCACGTCGACGAAGCGGTGCTCGCCGATCTCGGCGCGTGCGGCCAGGGCACGACGCATGCCCTCGGCCCAGATCGCCAGATGGCGCGGGCCTACCGCCTTGCGATCGATCGTGCCGGGCAGGCAGCGCTCCTCGTGCAGCGCCGAATGCAGGCTCGCGACCGAAGCGATCACCTTGCGCGGATCGCGGTGCGTCATGACGAACCTGGCCTTGGGATAGCGCGCCGCGATCTCCTTGAGGCGGAACAGATGCGGCGGCGACTTGAGCAGCCAGAGGCCGGGCTTGCGTCGCGACTGCAGCAGCTTGAGCAGGCGTTCGTGCAAGGCGTAGAACGAGGTGAAATCGGCATGGAGCCACCAGGCGACGTAGTCGTCGGGCATCGGCAAGACGCCGTGATAGGACTTCATGTCGAAGCCCGCGAGGATCGCGAGATCCTCCTCGGGTCCGTCGACGTCGCGGATGTGCATGTGCGCCATCGTGTAGTCGACCGCGCCGCGCGCTGCGACGACGCGCGGGTCCGTGTCTTCCTCGTCCGCCACGGGCGGCGGGATCGGGCTCGCGCCCTCCCAGGCGCGCAGAAAGCGAAAGCGCTCGTCGAGCGCCATCATGCCGACCATGGCCGTGGTGCCCGTGCGCGGGAGGCCGACGACGAAGACCTGACCGTCGAGCTGCTCGTCGGCGGTCTCGGGATGATCCTGATACCACTGCTCGATCTTCAGCCGCATGACGAGATCGTGGACCAGCTTGCCATGCTGGGTGGCCAGTGCCTCTTGTGTCATCGGCACGCGCGCGAAACCTGCCAGCGAACGCGCCAGCCCCTCCTGCCAGCCATCCGCGCCGAAGTCGTCCGAGCCCGCGACTTCGATGGCCCGCGCAACGATCTGCTCGGATGAAACGCCGTGCTCCATATGCTTTCGCGCGTTAGCCATCGCGCCCAACCACCGAAGTCGAGGAGCGCTCGACCATGCCTCGCGCGACCACGCCGTCCCAGGTGTAGCGCGCGCCGCTCTGGCTGAGCGCCAAACCCCAGAGATGGCCGCGCGCGACCTGGAATGTGGTCAGTTCGGTCACGCCTTCGATGCGCGTCGTGCCGAGTTCGGATTCGAGTTCGAACGAGACGTCGTCGCCGCTCTCGCGCAAATGCGTGAGCCAGGGCACTTTCGTGGCCTTGGCCGGATACATCTTGCCGTCTTGGTAGACGAAGCCCTCGTTCCACGGCTCGTTGCCGTCATCGTGCACGGGCCGCGCCTCGTAGCCGGCGGCGCGCCCGTCTGGAAAGACCACCGCTTGCCAGGCATGACCGCGCAGGAACAGACCGTCGGTGCGCACGCTGCGCCGCTTGATGCGGCTGCCGTTGACCCTCGCGGTGAATTTCGTGCCGTCGACCTCGACCACGCCTTCGCCGCGCAACATCTGCTCGAAGCGCCAGCCGAGCCCGACCGAGGCGGCGTCGCGCTGCTTGCCCTTGCCCCAGGTGAAGAACTTTTCGGGCGAGATGTCCTGCTCGTTCGGCGGCACGACCATGTCGAGTTCGAACTCGTACTTGAGCGGGATGAGCCTCTCTGGATCGACGGTCTGAGCGATCTGATGCGACACGTGGGTATCGGCGACCATGCCGTCGAACTGGACGAGCCAGCGCTTGAACGGCTCGATGCAGCGATAGGTCAACGGACCGGCGCCCATGATCGCCGGACGCCCCTCTGCATCGAGCGTCGGCACGGCCGTGCCGCTGCCCGAACGCTGAAGCACGCGGCCGTCGGGAAAGGCGAAATTGGCCTGGAAGCGACGGCTGTCCCAATTGTGCGGCTCCGCCTCGACGCCATTGCGTGGGATACCGAACGCGCCGTTCTCCTCGAACAGCCAATAGGACGTGCCCTCGCGAACCCAGTCGAACGGCGCCGGCGGCGGCGACTCGAACATCAGGTCAGCCTCGATCGGCAAAGAGCCCAGCATCTCCAACTCCTCGTGATTATGGACGGAGAATAGGACCGACGGAATTGGTTCGCAATTGCAAACGATAATTTGTATATGCAAACTCATGGCCAGACCGTCACCAGGCACCCAGCGTGTTGTCGCCCTGCTCGATCTTCTCGCCAGCAATGCCGGCCGTGCCTTTTCGCTGACCGATCTGATCACCGCGCTGAAGATGAACCGCGCGACCTGCCACGCTCTGGTCAACGAACTGGTCGAGGCCGGCTATCTCTACCGCACGCGCGACAAGCTTTACGTCCTGGGACCGGCTGCAGCGGCGCTGGCCCGGGCGGCGAGCCTCGGCACGACCGCGCTCGACCTCGCGCTGCCCGAGATGAAGGTCCTGGCGCATCGCCACGACGCGGTCTGCGCCGCGATCTTCCGCGATGGCGGCGACGTCGTGCTGCGTGAGCGCGCGATCTCGAGCTCGCACACCAACCGGCTGGCCAATCGCGAGACGCGCTGGCCGCTGCGCCCACCCTTCGGTTCGGTATTCCTCGCCTGGTCGACCGAACGCCAGGTCAGCGCCTGGTTCGAATCGCTCGACCCGCGGCCGAGCCTCGAAGAGCAGGAGCGCACACGCGAGGGCATGGCTTTCGCGCGCGAGAACCGCTTCCAGTTCGTGGTCCACCGCTTCCCCGATACCCGTCTGGATGGTGGCATCGACTGGCTCTACGTCCGCGATCCGACGCAGCGGCCGCTCGAGATCGAGACCGCGCTCGACCCGCAAGGCTCCTACTGGATGACCTCGATGTCCTCGCCCGTCTTCGACAGGCAGGAGCGCGTGGCCTTCGTCCTCTCGCTGATGGGATTCTCCGGGCCCATCGCCGGCGAGCGCGTCATCGCCGTGGCGCAGGAACTCAAGGACGCCTGCGCGCGCATCGGCGCGGCGGCGGTGTTCTAGGCCTCAGAACCGCTTAATCGACAGCACGTCGAAGGTCTGCCGCAGCGCATCGGTCGAGCGGTCGTAGTCGGCCAGGGCGAGCGCCGCGATCAGCGCGTCGATCACGCAGAGTTGCGCGATGCGGCTGGCCATGGCCTCGGTGCGAAAGCGGGTTTCGCGCGCCATCGTGAACAGGACCGTATCGGCATAGGCCTGGATCGGCGAGCGTCCGAAATTGGTGATGACGATCGTCTTCGCGCCGGCTTCGCGCGCGAGCCGCGTCGAAGCGACGGTCTCGTTGGTAGCGCCCGAATGCGAGATCGTCAGCACGGCGACCTCGGAAGTGCAGCGCGAGGCCGAGATCGCCTGGACGTGACTGTCGATGACCACGCGCGCATCGAGACCGATGCGCAGCATGCGGTAATGCGTGTCCTCGGCGATCGGCGCCGACGAGCCGATGCCGTAAATCTCGACGCGCCTGGCCGCGCGAATCGTCTCGACCGCCTGGGCCAGCGCCGACGGATCGAGCACCGAAAGCGTGTCGCTGAGCGCCTGGATGCCCGAATGGAACACCTTGCGGCAGACCGTACCGGTGGCGTCGTCGCGATCAAGGTCTTCGTGAATGAACTGAACCGGCTGGACGATTTCCTGAGCCAAGCTCAATTTCAGCTGCTGAAATCCGCTGAGCCCGATTCCCCGGCAGAAATTGATCACGCTGCCTTCGCTGGCATCGACGGCATCGGCCAGCTCGGTGATCGACATGCCGACCACGTCCCGCGGATGGGCCAGGACATACTCGGCGACTCGCGTCGCGATCTTCGACATTTGCGGCAAGGAAGTGCGGATTCTCGCGAGCGCGTTCTCCACCGGGCGATGGCCCGTGGCCGGTTCGAGCGGCACGATCTGGCTATCAATCGACACTGTTTCCGAAGACCTTTCCCGTGCAGCACCCGCGCCCTCAACGAGGCCATGCAGCATAGCTTTGTGTCAGGATAGTGAAAACAGCGGTACGACAAGGTTAGAAATATGAAACTCAAAAATGAGTGAATTTCATTCATCCGTCACAATCGCTCCCTAGGTCGCACTCCGACAGCGGCGAACGAGCACCCTCGGATCGGGCGGCCGCCGCTGAAACAACGGAAACGGGGACTAGAGACCATGAAGACGCCAAACCTGCGTTTGACGGCGCTTGCGCTGTTGCTTTCCACCAGCCTGCTGCCGGCCGTGGCCCATGCGACCGCCGATGAGGCCGATGCCGCTGCAGATGCCGCGGCCGACGACCAGGGTCGCGAGAGCATCGTCGTGACCGGCCTGCGCGAGAAGGCCACGCAACAGGCGGCCGAGGCGATCACCTTCGGCAACAACGTCCAGATCGTCGACCGCGCAGCGATCGAGGCCACCGGCGCGACCAACTTCGCCGAGATCGCCCAGTTCCTGATCAAGGGCGCCAACGTCGGCTATTCGCCCGATGAAGGCGAATACACGATCCGCCTCGACGGCGGCGGTGACCGCGACACGCTCGTCGTGCTCGACGGCGTGCCGCTCTACGATCGCGGCCCCGCGCTCGAGGACATCTGGGGCACGACGACGATCGATCCGCACATGATCGAACGCGCCGAGGTCTATCGCGGCGGCAACAGCCTGTTCTTCGGCTCTAACGGCGGCATCGGCGTGATCAGCCTGGTCACCAAGCGCCCCGACGGCACCGATCGCGTCGAGCTCGGCGCGCAATACGGCGAATTCAACACGCGCGAGATCTGGGGCAACGCCCGCTTCGCGATCGATGCCGACAAGCGCCACAGCTTCATGGTCTATGGCAGTTCGATCCAGACCGATGGCCCGCGCATTTTTCGTCCGCAGGACATCATCGACAACGTCGCGGCATCGGGCGGCATCCAGAAGTATCCGCTCAACCGCGGCAACGTGGGCGTGAAGTACCTGTTCCAGCCCGACGAGAAGACCCAGTTCCGCGTCAATGCCCAGTACACCCAGATCGAGTTCCAGGATCCGTTCCCCGACACCGAGACCTTCTCGCCCAACCGCGTGCGCTATCCGATCGTCGATTTCACCTTCGAACGTCGCTGGTCGGACAAGCTGTTCACCGAACTGGCCGGCTACTGGTCGAACCCAAAACTCAACAACACCGAAACCTTCCCCGAAATCTGCATGATCCGCACGGGCTGCGTCGATCCGACCAACGCCGCGCGCACCGTGCAGTTCGGCTTCTCGACCGGCCGCTCGGTACCATTCCCCAACAAGGGTTTCGGCGAGGCCTCCAAGGTCGGCGGCTTCCGCGAGATGGGCCTCAACTTCCGCAACACGATCAACCTGCCCAACGCGCTCGAAGTCGTCGCCGGCGTTCAGGTCGTTTCCTACAAGGACGATTCCGACCCGGTCTTTCGGATCGGCAGCGAAAGCCAGACGGTGACCGGCCTTTACGCCGATTTCCGGCCGGTTATCCCGTTCAGCTCCGACACCAAGCTGTCGCTGGCGATCCGCACTGACTTCTCGGAGAGTTTCGGCAGCAAGACGATCTGGAAATTCGGCTTCCGCCAGCCGATCGGCGATTTCTACCTGCGCGGCAACGGCGGCACCTCGTACAGCCTGCCGCGGACCAACGAGCTGTTCCGCCAGGAACCGACGATCATCGGCAACCCCGACCTGAAGACCGAGCAGACCAAGACGTTCAACTTTGCCGCCGGCTTCGCCAAGGACTTCGGCGGGCTCTACTTCGATGCGGAATTCGGCTGGTTCAAGACCGATATCACCAACCGCATCCAGGCGACTTCGGGCCTGACGCCCAACACCTATTTCAACAACACCGCGGTGACCCAGATCCGCGGCCTTGCCGCAGACGTCAATCTGCGGATCAGCGAAACGCTGTCGGCCAACGTGAACTTCACCAAGCAGCAGGCCCGACTTGCCGGCAGCAGCCTTCAGATCAACGAGACGCCGGAATATATGATCGGCGGCAACGTGGCGTGGCACAGCCCCGACAAGACCTTCCACGTCACGCTGTTCCCGCGCTATCAGGGGCCCGAATATTCGACCGGCGGCCTCAACAACTCGCTGCGCTACAACTTCGGCAACTACTTCGTGATGAACGCTTCGATCGGCCTGTGGCTGGGCGAGGACCGCCAGCACAAGTTCCAGCTGCGCGTCGCCAACGTTTTCGACAAGGTCTATGCCGAGCGTTACGGCTTCGGCAACCGGCGCTACGACTCGCGGTTCATCCGCGGCGAGATCGCGCTGAACAGCCCGCAATACTTCTACGGCTATCCCTTCGAGGGCAAGCCGCGCGCCTTCTACGTCTCGTACAACACCTCGTTCTGACCACCCCTGACCCGGCCTGCCCGGATCGGGCGGGTCGGGTGCTTCTTCGGCTTCACAGTCATGTCACAGCCGCCGCGTAGGCGCCCGCGGACTCGATATGACGGGAAGCCGAAAACATCAGGGAGTGGTGCTCGCGTTTCTCGGGATCGCGGCCCTGTTTCTGCTCGCCCTGGCAACGGGAGCCTGCGGAGGGGCCGGGACCGCGGAAGCGGAGACGCCGATCCGGGTCGTGCTGATCCCGGCCGACGGCGGAACCGCGTCCGGAACGCTCGCCGATTATCGCCCGCTGTTCGCCACCCTGTCCCGCTCCACCGGCATGAGGTTCGAGTTGACCGTCACGCAATCCTACGGTGCTGCCGTCGAAGGCATCTGCAACGGCGTGGCCGACCTGGCCTTCGTCGGGCCCGCGACCTATCTGCAGGCGCGCGACCGTGGCTGCGCGCAATTGCTCGCGGTCGGCATCAAGAACGGCCAGCCGCGCTACTACGCCGCATTCTTCGTGCGCGACGACGCCGCAGCGCAAAGCCTCACGGACCTGCGCGGCAAGCGTGTGGCCTTCGGCGACATCAATTCGACCTCGTCGTTCCTCATGCCCGTGGCGATGCTGATGGAGACCGGGCTCGATCCCGCGCGCGACCTTTCGGCGGTGCGACTGACCGGCAGCCATCCCAACAGCCTCAACGCGTTGCTTCAGGGCCAGGTCGATGCCGCCGCGCTCTCGCTCGATTCCTACGATCGCGCCTTGCGCGCCGGCGTGCCCGGTGCCGAACGCCTGCGCGTGCTCGCGCGCAGCGGGGCGATGCCCTATCCGCCCTTCATCGTCTCCACGCGCCTGCCCGCGGCCAAACGCGAAGCGCTGCGCAAAGGTTTCGCGCGGCTCGCGCAGGACGCGGCGATCTCCCAAGGGCGCATCACCGGCTACGGCGGCGGCGCGATCGAGGGCTATGCCACCGACTTTTCCGATGCCCCGTTCGACAGCATGGCCCGGCGCATCGCGCGCGTGACGCCGGCGCTCAAGGCCGCGCTGCTCGAACGCGCGGCACAGCGGTGAGCGCCGGGTGATGCAGATCGAACTCGACCGGGTCTCGCTGGCCTACGCCGATAAAACCAGGCCGCTCGACGACCTCACCCTGACGATCCCGTCGGGCCAGTTCTGCGCGGTGCTCGGCCGCTCGGGCGCGGGCAAGAGCAGCCTGCTGCGCCTGCTCGGCGGCATGGTGGCGCCAACGGGCGGCGCGGCGCGAATCGACGGCATGGCGCTGTCACCGGCCATGCCCCGCGCGCTGCGCCGGCGGATCGGCCAGGTCCATCAGGACGGCGCGCTGGTCGGCGAGGCGAGCGTGGCCGAGAATATCGTTGCCGGTGCCGCCGCAGCCATGCCGCTGTGGCGCGCGCTGATCGGGCTCTATCCCGCCTGGACGCGCGAGCGCGCGGTCGCGCTCCATCTGGAACTCGGGCTCGATCCCGCCTTTCTGGCCGCGCCCGTCGCACGGCTCTCGGGCGGGCAGCAGCAGCGCGTCGGCGTCGCGCGTGCGCTGATGCTCGAACCCGCGCTGGTCCTGGCCGACGAGCCCGTGGCCAGTGTCGATCCCGATACCGCGCGCCAGGTGCTGAGCGTGCTGGCCGCACACCGCACGCGGCTCGGTGCGACGGTTGTCTGCGCGCTGCACCAGCCCGAACTCGCCTGCGCTTTCGCCGATCGCATCGTCGTGATCGACGAGGGTCGGATCGCCTTCGACGGAAGCCCCGAACTCTATCGCCGCTCGCACCGGGTGGAAAAGACATGAGCACGGCGACCGCCTTCCCGCGCAGCTGGAGCCTGCGGCGAATTTCCGTGCTCGCCGCGGTGCTCGTCCTGCTCGCGGTCAGCGCGGTGCGGGTCGACGTGCCGCGGCTGTTCACTCAGGCCGGCGCGAGCCGCGCGCTCGCCGGCATGGCCGCGCAGATGTGGCCGTTGCAGATCTCGGACCGCCAGGACGTGGCAGAGACCCCCGGCTTCGATCCCGCGCATCTGCCGCTTTTCGCCTATCTGCAGACGACCGACGAGACCACGCGCGAACTCGATCGCGATCGGCTCGCACCGGCCACAGTCCGGCATCGCAAGGTCTGGCTGGTCCAGCCGTTCGGCTATGTCACGCAAGTGGCGAGCAAGCTGCTGGAGACAATCGAGATCGCGATCTGGGGCACGCTGATCGCGGTCCTGCTCGGCCTGCCGCTGGGGCTCGCCGGTTCGGCGTCGCTGGTGCGCAGTCCCACAGTCCGCCAGGCCGCGCGCGCCGCTTCTGCGGGACTGCGTGCGGTCCCGGAGCTTCTGAGCGCACTGGTCCTCGTCACCGCTTTCGGCTTCGGCCCGCCCGCGGGCATCCTCGCGCTCGGGCTGCACGCCGCGGGCTTCCTCGGCCGGTTCTACGCCGACGCGATCGAGGATGCGAACCAAGCGCCCGTGCGCGCGCTGCAGGCCAGCGGCGCCGGCCGGCTCGCCAGCTTCCGCTTCGCGCTCTGGCCCCAAGTCCGCGCGCCCTTCGTCTCCTCGACCTTCTACATCCTCGATCGCAACGTCCGCATGGCCACCGTCGTCGGCCTCGTCGGCGCGGGCGGGATCGGCCAGGAGCTCAAGGGCCGGATCGACATGTACGAATATGCCCACGTCGGTACGATCCTCGTCGGGATCCTGATCGTGGTGCTGCTGCTCGACCACGTCGCCGCGCGCCTGCGGCGGAAAAAGACCTGACAGATCAGACCAACGGGAGACCACCGATGTCCAACACCCGCCGAGACTTCCTCAAGACCGCTGCCGTTGCCGGCGCCCTGCCCGCCGCGATCGGCCGCGCCCTGGCGATCCCCGCCAACCGCCGGACCGGCACGATCAAGGACGTGCGCCACGTCGTGATCCTGATGCAGGAGAACCGCTCGTTCGATCACTACTTCGGCACGATGCGCGGCGTGCGCGGCTTCGGCGATCGCCACCCGATCCCGCTCGCCTCGGGCAAGGACGTCTGGTGGCAGAGCAACGGCGCGCGAGAACTGCCGCCGTTCCACCTCGACACGGCCAAGACCAACGCGCTCAAGGTGCCCGGCACGCCGCACAGCTTCGCCGACGCCCAGGCCGCCTGGAACCAGGGCAAGTTCGGGCTCTGGCCCAAGTACAAGACCGACTACTCGATGGGTTACTACAAGCGCGAGGACGTGCCTTTCCAGTTCGCCCTGGCCGAGAGCTTCACGATCTGCGACGCCTATCACTGCTCGATCACCACGGGCACCGATCCCAACCGCATCGTCTTCTGGTCTGGCGGCAATTTCGATCCGGCGATGCGCGCCCAAGGTGTGAATTGCCGCGACGACAAGTCCGAACCCAACAACCTGCGCTGCTGGATCAAGGGCGCGCTGCCCGAGCCCGGCTATACCTATGCCGGCAACGACCTCGAATGGGCGACGATCCCCGAAGTGCTCGAAGCTGCGGGGGTCGACTGGAAGATCTACCAAGACCCCAACGACAACTGGACCGGCGCTATGCACGGCGGCCTGGCCTTCAAGGGCTTCCGCGAGGCCAAGCCCGACAGCGGGCTCTACAAGCGCGGCATGAGCCACTTCTCGCTCGAACGTCTGGCCGAAGACGTCAAGAACGGCACCCTGCCGCAGGTCTCCTGGGTCCTGCCGCCGATGCCCTGGTCCGAGCATCCGTCGACCTCGTCGCCGCTCGAAGGCGCGGAGTTCACCGCCAAGGTCCTCGATGCGCTGACCGCCAATCCCGAGGTGTGGGCCGGCACCGTGTTCCTCCAGACCTTCGACGAGAACGACGGCCTGTTCGACCACCTGCCGCCCCCCGCGCCGCCTTCGTACAACGCCGACGGCTCGCTGGCGGGCAAAGCGACCTTCGATCTCAAGGGCCACTATTTCGACGATCACAAGGACGCCTACACCTCGCGCGACGACAATATCAGCGGCACCACGCGCCCCTGGGGCCTCGGCCCGCGCGTGCCGCTCTACGTCGTCTCGCCGTGGTCGAAGGGCGGCTGGGTCAACAGCGAGGTCGCCGACCATACCTCGGTCGGCCAGTTCCTCGAAAAGCGCTTCGGCGTGACGGTGCCGGCGATCAGCCCTTGGCACCGCGCGGTCTGCAGTGACCTGACCTCGTGCTTCGACTTCGCCGCCCCCGCCGATGCCCAGTTCCCCGACCTGCCCGACGTCAGCAATTCGCCCAAGACCGTGGCAGTCCACCAGAAGCGCGACAAGCTGCTGCCGCCGCGCCGACCGCAGGACCTGTTCCAGGAACCCGGCCTGCGCCGCTCGCGCGCGCTGCCCTACAAGCTCGCGGTCGATCTCGCGGCAGAGGCGGCAGATCGCCGCGTGCGACTGACCTTCGTCAACGACGGCAGCGTCGGTGCGGTCTTCCAGGTCTACGATCGCAAGCAGCTCGACCGCATCCCGCGCCGCTACACGGTCGAGGCGCGCAAGCGCATCGACGACAGCTGGGACCTCGGCGCGGGCGGCGAGTTCGATCTCTGGGTGCTCGGCCCCAACGGCTTCGTGCGGCACATGCATGGCAAGCTGGAAGACGGCGTCCCATTGCCCGCCGTGACGATCCGTCCGCACACCAGCCGCGCCGCGCTGACGGTCGCACTGCGCAATCCGGCAAAGGTCGAAAGCCGCGCGACCTTGGGCAAGGATGCCTATGGCCATGTCGAGAGGTTCCAGACCGCGCTGCCCGCGGAAGGCAAGGCCGAGGCGGCCTGGCCGACCGACAAGAGCCAGGACTGGTACGACTTCACCGTCACGCTCGCGACGGTGGAAATCCGGGCCGCCGGCAGGCTCGAACGCGGCCGCCACGGCGTCAGCGATCCGCTGATGGGCCGCGAGGTCTAGGTCGTAGCGGGTCGTTTCAGGATCGCGGCGGCAGCGCCGACGAGGAGCACCAGCGCGGGTGCCGTCAGCGATGGCCATTCGGCCGGCTGAAGGCTCCCGGGCCGGCTCTCGCCGAGCGAGGCGACCGCGAAACCGTAGCCGGTGGTGAACCACGAGAGCAGCAACAGCCCGGTCAGTTCGCTCGAGCGAGCGCGGGCGATGACCGCAGGAAGTACGAAGGCGATCGCCAGGCCGAGGATCGTGAGGTCGTAGTCGTAGTTGTAGGGGCTGACGAAAAGCGACATCGCGCAGGCCGCCGCCGCCACGACCCGCGGCTCGCCGCCGCCGTGCCAGAGCCGCAGGAACAGGCCGATCGCGATCAGCGCGCCGAGGCCGTGCAGGACGATCGCGAGCGAGGCCGGAGCCCCCAGGCTGCGGACGCAGGCATAGACCGAACTCATGCGAAACAGCTGGTAGTATCCGGCAGCGAGGAAATCCCCAGCCTCGCGCACACCGCCGAGGAAGGCCCCCCACACGCCAGGGCTGAAAGCGAGGGTAGCGGCTGCTCCCGCGGCAATGACCACCCCCGCCGCCACGGCCATGGTGCTCCAGCGCCGCCCGATCAGCGCGAGCAAAGCGATCCCCGCGGCGAGGTGCGGCTTGATGCACATCAGCCCCAGCGGCAGCCCCGCGCCCGCGCGCCCTGCCGGAAAGGCCAGCAGGAAAACACCGATGAGCCCGGCGGTCAGGAATCCGTTCTGACCGGTACGGACCGTGAGCAGGACCGCCGGCAGCACCGCAATCAGGGTGCCGGGCAGATGATCGCCGGCGATCCGCCGCAGGACCGCAAAGTAGAACAGCAGGCTGCCCGTCACGAACAGCATATAGGCTAGGCCGATCGGCAGTTGCGCCAGCCCGGCGACGAAGAGCATGTAAGGCGGCGGATATGTCCACGGAAACAGCAGCTGATCGTTAGTAATCGCCTGCTGCGCGGCCAGCATCTCGGCCGCCTGGTAAGTTTCGTTCGCCTCGCCGTGCGCAGCCATGGTCCCAGCGATGTAAAAGGCGTCGAAGTCGGTCAACACCTTGTCGCGCCCGAGCAGGCCGGGCGCCTGGAACAGCACCGCAGAGACCAGCGCGAGTACCGCCGCGACCGCCAGAATGGCGATCAGCACGGGCCTGCTCGTCGCCAGTCCGGGCGGCGACTGCTGGATCAAATGCTCATGCCCTTGAAGATCCGCTCGGGAATGGCGCGGATGATCGTCATGATGACCCACCAGATCGGCTTGACGTAGAGCACGTTGCGCCGAGCGCCGACCGCCTTGAACACCGCGCTGGCGACTTCGGTCGGCTGGGCAGTGAGCTTGGCCGGCAGGTCCATGCCCGCGGTCATGCGCGTGTCGACGAAGCCCGGCAGGACGCTCAGTACGTGGACGCCCTTCTTGGCCAGGCGATTGCGCAGGCCCGACAAGAACGCCGTGTAGCCGGCCTTGGCCGAGCCGTAGACGTAGTTGCTCGCACGGCCGCGTTCGCCGGCGACCGAACTGATGCCGACCAGGGTGCCGCTGCCGCGCTGTTCGAAGCGGTTGGCGATCAGGCCGGTCAGCAGCGCCGGTCCCTCGAAATTGCTGCGGAAGGTCAGCGTCGCGGCTGCGGGATCGCTCTCCGAGCGCGCCTGGTCGCCGAGCAGTCCGACCACGCAGATCGCCGTGCCCGGCAGAGCGGGAAGGCCGTCGAGGAACGGCGCGAAGCTTTCGGTCGCAAGCACGTCGATCTCGTGCAGGGTTACCGCGACGCCGTGTCGCAGCTCGATGTCGGCCTTGTCGGTGACCAGCGCCCCAACGTCGCGCGCGGCGAGCTGGATCGGGTGACCGGCTGCGGCGAAGCGGTGCGCGAGGGCGAGGCCGATGTCGGACTTGCCGCCGATGATGAGCACGGGGTCTGCGGTCATAGCTCCAGTCTTTCCGATTGGCTCGAGGCGAAGGCGCCGGCGCCCTCGGCTTGGCGCAAGGCGAGGAATTGGGGAACGCGGGCGTCGCTCGCGCGCAAGGTGGCGGCGCTCATCCGGCTGTCCTTGGCCAGATAGAACCGCCCGCCGTGCGCGAGCACGATCGCGTCGAGCCGCTCCATCAGCGCGAGCGTCTTGGCGGAGACGGGGAAGTCGAGCGCCAGCGTGTAGCCGTCGAGTGGAAACGAGAAGGCTCCCCCCGGCAGCCCGCCGAGCCGCTTGAGCACGGCCAGGAACGAGCCCTGCCCGCTTTTCGCGATCGCCTCGAGCAGTTCGATCAGCCCGGCCCGGGCGGAGGCGAGCGGCAAGGCGCACTGGAACTGCAGCAAGCCGCGCCGGCCGTAGATCCGGTTCCACTGGCCGACCGCGTCGAGCGGATAGAAATAGCTGTCCCAGTCGACGAGTTGGAGCCCGCGCTTCATCACCTGGCGACGGTAGTAGGCGGCGTTGAAGGCCCTGACGGTCAGGCCGTTGAGCAGGCCCGAAGGCGCATCGAACGGCAGCGTGCGCAGCTTGCGGCGGGGCGTGCCGAACGGCGCGGCCTGCAGCGGTTCGGGCAGGTCCACGATCGATGCGTGCTCGCCGAGCATGATCGCCGAGCGGCCGAGACTCCGCCCGCCGGCGAGGCAGTCGATCCAGGCGACCGAATAGCGGACCTCGGCGTGGTCTTCGAACAGCCGCATCGCCGTGTCGAGATCGGGCGCGGGCAGCGTGGTCTGGCGGATCCAGCCGCTCTCGACCCGCTGCAGGTGAAAGGCGATGTGCAGGATCACGCCGGTGAGCCCCATGCCGCCGATCGTTGCATCGAACAGGTCGGGATCGCTCGTCGGGCTGCAGCGCCGCACTTCGCCCGTGCCGTCGAGCAGGTCGAACCAGGCAACGAAACGGCCGAAGGCGCCGTCGCGGTGGTGGTTCTTGCCGTGGACGTCGGCCGCGACCATGCCCCCGATCGTGACGAACTTGGTCCCCGGGGTCACGGGTGGGAACCAGCCGCGCGGGAGGAAGGCATTGATGACCTCGGCCAGCAGCACGCCGGCCTCGACGACGAGCAATCCCGTATCGGCATCGAAGGCGAGCATACGGTTGAGGCGCAAGGTCGACACGGTGCCCGCCGGCTGTTGCGCGCAATCGCCATAGCCGCGCCCGTTGCCGCGCGCGATCAACGGCCTCTGCCCGATCAGCCCGCGCAGATCTTCTGCGGACCGGGGATCATGGACGACGCAATCCTGCCGCGGATAGCGCCCCCAGCCCGAGATCATCATGTGGCGTGCCCTGCCCCTGCGCCGCCGGTGAACACGTGGCGGCGATCGAGGTGATACTTGACGAAATAGCCGATCGAAAGCCCCAGTATCGCCCCGATCTCGCGCGCGGTCTGGGTCTGCCAGGAAAGCCAGAACAGCGTCTCGGTGCCCCAGAAGATCACCGTCGTGACCACGCCCATCAGCGTGTAAAGCGTGAAGCGGCGCCCGTGCGCCACCAGCCCGCGGGCCGGATCTGCGAAGATCCAGCGCTTGTCGAGCAGGTACTTGATGACGAGCCCCACGGACGTGCCGGCCAGCAGCGCCGGATAGTAGGCGACCTGGTCGTCGTCGAGCCCGAGGACCAGGCGCTGGGTTGCGAGATTGCTCGCCGTCGCGACCAAGGCGAAAACCACATAGCGCAGCACCAGCATCAGTGGGCTCACAACAGGGTTCCGGCCAGGGCCAGCAGGCCGACCGCGGCGACGCAGCCGTAGCTGACCCGGTCGCGCGCGGCGAAGACGAGCGGATCGTCGTGCATCTGCCCGCGATGGGTCAGGATGGCGATGCGGCTGTTCCAGAACAGCAGCACCAGGCAGATTCCCCAGAGCACCTCGGGCGTCGAGTAGAGCTGCCGCACCGGCTCCGAATTCGCATAGAGCGCAAGCACCAGCACCGAGACGAAGCCCGAAGAAACCGCCATGTTGCTGACGATCGCGAGATCGTCGACATGATAGCCGCGACCGTGCGCACGCACCGTTCCCGAGGCGATGCCGTCGACGAGCTCGGCCTGGCGTTTCACGCTGGCGAGCGAGAAGAAGAAGAAGGTGGAGAAGGCCAGCAGCCAGACCGAGGCGGGCAGCCCCGTGGCCACCGACCCCGCCAGGATGCGCATGGTGTAGAGCACCGCGAGCATGCAGATGTCGATCACGACCATCCGCTTGAGCCAGAACGAATAGGCCGTGGTCAGCGCGAAGTAGCCGGCGAGCATGGCGAACAGTCCGGGTCCGGACAGCAGTGCGACGGCGCCCCCGGCCAGCCCCAGGACGGGCGCCATCCAGGTGCCGTGGCTGACCTTGACCGCACCCGAGGCGAAAGGCCGCCGGCACTTGCGCGGGTGTGCGCGGTCGGCCGCGAGGTCGAGCAGATCGTTGAGCACATAGGTGCTCGAAGCGACGAGGCTGAACGCGATCACGGCGAGCAGCGATTGCCAGAGCGTCGCGGGCGTCAACTGATGCGCGGCGAGCATCGGCAGGAGGATCAGCGCATTCTTGAGCCACTGATGCGGACGCAACACGCGCAAATAGTCGCGCACTTGCGAAGGCAAAGCCTCGAGATGCGTGGTGTCCTTGCCCAAGGCGTCGACGCGGGCGCGGAAAGCCGCGCTGGGGTTGACCGTGACCACGCCCGCCGAATGCTCCCAGACGGGCAGGTCCGCCGGTGCATCGCCGATATAGCTGTAGCCCCCGGCGCCGAACCGCTCCTGCAGGAACTGCGCCTTGTTGGCCCCTTTGAGATTGATCCCGCCGCCCGATCCGTGCGCCTCGTCGAACAGATCCAAGTGAGCGGCGATGGCATCGGCCGTGGCCTGGAGCGAGGCCGTGACGAGCGCGACGCGCCCGCCGCGCGCGCGCCAGTCGCGGACGAGGTCGAGCACTTCGGCGTTGTAGGGCAGCCGCGCCGCATCGAGGCTGGCGATCGCCCCCAGCCGCTGCTTGAGGGCGAGTGGCCCTTTATGAAGCACAAAGGCGGCGACGAGGGGCGTGTACCATTTTGCCGTGCAGGCCGACCAGAAGGTCTCGAACAGCGAATCCGTCTGGATGAGCGTGTCATCGAGATCGACGACCAGCGTCAATTTGGCGGGATTCCAGTTCGCGATGCTCATCGGCGGCTCCACGACCGCAAGCGAAGCCTGCGGCGAAGGGAAATGCAGCTCTGCGGATTATGGTTAACAACCTAAAGAACCGTAAAAATTCCGAACATTCGCGGTAACCGATCGCACCGGATCGGGGGCTTCGCACGGTCATTCGCGCATCCGCGCCATGGCCGGGACAACCAGTTGACCCCAGCGTCGCAGCATTATATGCGACACACTATCGCACATAATTGAGAGCGCAGCCCATGCCCCAAGCCGTAGCCGACGTCTCCGCCCGCTCGATCGCCGAGCTCGTTTCGCTCGCGGGACGCCGCGCCGTCGTCACCGGTGCCGCCTGGGGCCTGGGCAAGGCCACCGCGCGGCGCCTCGCCGAAGCTGGCGCCACGGTACTGATCGGCGACATCGATGCCGAAGCGGCCGCGGCGACCGCCGCCGAGCTGAGCGCCGCCCATGGCACCCGCGTCCTGTCGGTACATATGGACGCCAGCGACGCCGCATCGATCACCGCCGCAGCGGACCTCGCGGTCGCCGAATTCGGGGGCATCGACATCTGGGTCAACAACGCCGGCATCCCGCTGCACAAGCCGCTGCTCGACCTGACCGACGAAGAGTTCGACAGGGTCCAGGCGATCAACCTGCGCGGCACCTTCGTCGGCGCGCGCGAAGCGGCGCGACGCATGATCGCCGCCGAAATCCCCGGCGTGATCGTCAACGTCGCCTCGCTCGCCGGCCTGCGCGGCATCGCGCCGGGCCAGGCTGCCTATGTCGGCTCGAAGCACGGTGTCGTCGGCCTGACCAAGACGATGGCGCTCGAGTTCGGCCCCAAGGCCATCCGCGTCCTCGGGATCGCGCCGGGCGTCTGCCTGACCGAGAAGACCATGCACCTCGCCAGCCTCGACGCCGAAGCGCTCAAGCGCATTCCCATCCCGGGCATCGGCGGCAGCCCCGTCGGCCGGCTCGGCGTCGCCGACGACGTGGCCCGCGTGATCCTCTTCGCGGTTTCCGACCTGGCGATGTTCATGAGCGGCTCGACCCTGATGGTCGAAGGCGGCGTCGCCGCCTGATCCCCACGCGCCGTCTCGAGGCCTCTGGACGGCGGGCCGTGCCGCTCTACTATACCAGGGTATGAGCGCGCCGAGGCGCCAGCCGGCTATAGTGCGGATCACGAACAAGCGGAGCCAAGCCATGGGAAAGAGTCGAGCGATCAACATCGGTCTGACCGAACAGCAGCGGGCGGACATCGCCGAGGGCCTCTCGAAGCTGCTGGCCGACAGCTACACGCTCTACCTGATGACCCACAACTTCCACTGGAACGTCACGGGGCCGATGTTCAACACGCTGCATCTGATGTTCATGACGCAGTATACCGAGCAGTGGAACGCGCTCGACCTGATCGCCGAGCGCATCCGCGCGCTGGGTTTTCCCGCGCCGGGGACCTATGCCGAATTCGCTGAACTGGCTTCGATCAAGGAAGTCCGCGGCCAGCCCAAGGCGCTCGAGATGGTCGAGCATCTCGTCGCCGCGCAGGAAGCCACCGCGCGGACCGCGCGCGGCCTGTTCGACTTGGTCGACGAGGCCAACGACCAGCCGACCGCCGACCTGCTGACCCAGCGGCTCGACGTCCACGAGAAGACCGCCTGGATGCTGCGCAGCCTGCTCGAGGAATAGGTCGAGGCTATCGCCGGAGCGCGACGATCGCAGCTCCGGCGCACAGCGCGGCGAGCGCGAACCAGGTCAGCGCATAGACCAGATGGTTGTCGGCGAACCGCACGACGGTGAGCCCGCCCAGCGGATAGCCGCCCGGATTGGGCGCGGCGTCGGCATCGACGAAGAACGGCGCGACCGGGCCAAGCCTTTTCGCCCGCGCGATCGCCGCGACGTCGCGCGAATACCAGCGGTCGGCGGCGGGATCGTTCGCGCGCAGGAAGCCTCCGCCGGGCTCGCTCGCGCGCATAAGCCCGGTCACGGTGACAGGCGATGTGCTCCGCCCCTCGCGTCGGCTTGCTACCGCGCGATGCTCGCCGGGCACGAAGCCGCGGTTGACGAGGACGATGCCCTCGGAGGTGCGCAGCGGCGTCAGCACCCAGAACCCCGCGCCGCGCTCGGTCAGCGCCTGGACCAGTGCTTCGCGATCGTGGAGGAACATGCCGCTGAGCCGCACCTTGCGATATTCGAAGGCGGACGGCTTCAGGCCCGGCCATTCGGTCTCCAACGGCGGGGCCTCCGCCGGCGCGTGGATCCGCGCTTCGACACGCGAGATCAGATCGTGCTTCCAGGCGCGCCGCTCGACCTGCCAGATGCCCAGTGCCGCGAACAGGCCGGCGCCGAACAGAGCCAGCGCCACGACCCCCCGTTCCTTGGCCAACCGCTTCAGGATGTGCCGTCCATCTCGGTCATCGGCATCATGTTGGTGTTCAGGTGGTACATGATCCACAGCGAGCCGGCGATCACGATCAGGACGATCACCGCCGCGAAGGCATAGGCAAGCAGCGTCCAGCCGCCTTCGGACTGCGTGTTGACGTGAAGGAAGCAGACCGTGTGAACGAGAATCTGCACCACCGCGAGCGCGATGATGATCGCCGCGACGGTCCCAACGTCGCTGATCGCCCCGGTCATCACCAGCCAGAACGGCACCGCGGTCAGCACGGCCGACAGCAGGAAGCCGATCAGGTAACCGCGGCGCGAACCGTGCGGGACTTCCGCGTGATCACTCATCGCAGGACTCCCAGCAGGTAGACGAAGGTGAAGACGCCGATCCAGACGACGTCGAGGAAGTGCCAGAACATCGACAGGCAGAGCAGCCGCCGCTGGTTCTCGGCATGAAGCCCGCGCTGGCCGAGTTGGACCAACATCACCCCGATCCACAGGATGCCGAAGGAGACGTGCAGCCCGTGCGTGGCGACGAGCGTGAAGAAGGCCGAGAGGAAGGCGCTGCGCTGCGGCGTCGCGCCTTCGGCGATGAGGTTGCCGAACTCGAACAGCTCGACCCCGACGAAGGCCAGCCCGAGCAGGCCGGTGATCGCGAGCCACAGCCTGGTGCCGCCGAGCTTGCCCTCCTGCATGGCGATCATCGCGAAGCCGTAGGTGATCGACGAGACCAGCAGGATCGCGGTGTTGAGCGCGACCAGCGGCAGCTCGAAGATCTCGCGCGGGGACGGGCCGCCGGCATAGCTCGTGCTGAGCACGCCGTAGGTGGCGAAGAGCGTCGCGAAGATCAGCGCGTCGCTCATCAGGTAGATCCAGAACCCCAGCAAGGTGCCCGAGCCGGGCTCGTGGTGGTGTTCGTGGGGGTCGAGGACGTAGAAGGCCGGTGCCGCGTCGGCGGGTTGTTGCGCGTCTGCCATGGTCACGCCCCCGCCGCGAGCAGCCGGCTGCGCGCGTCCTCTGCCTGCGCCACTTCATCCGCCGGGATGTAGTAGTCGCGGTTGTAGTTGAACGTATGCACCACGCCGTAGACCAGCAGCGCCACGGCCGAGAGCGCCGCGAGCCACCAGATGTACCAGATCATCGCGAAGCCCAGCACCATGGCGAGGGCCGAGAGGATCACCCCCGCGCCGGTGTTGCGCGGCATGTGGATCGGCGCGAAGCCGGCGACGGGCCGCTGCGCGCCGCGGTCCTTCATGTCGTACCAGGCGTCGAGCGCATGGACCTGCGGGGTGAAGGCGAAGTTGTAGGCCGGCGGCGGCGAAGCGGTCGACCATTCGAGCGTGCGACCGTGCCAGGGATCGCCGGTGGTGTCGCGCAACTGGTCGCGGCGCAGGATCGAAACCGCGATCTGGATGACGAAGGCGGCGATGCCGACGAGGATGATCAGCGCGCCGATCGCGGCCAGAACGAACCAGATCTGCAGGCTGGGATCGTCGAAGTGGCGTACGCGACGCGTCGTGCCCATCAGGCCGACCACGTAGATCGGCGTCCAGGCGACCCAGTAGCCGATCACCCAGCCCCAGAAGTGGATGCGCCCCCAGAAGCGATCGAGCTTGAAGCCGAAGGCCTTGGGGAACCAGTAGTCGAGCCCGGCGAAGAGCCCGAAGACCACGCCGCCGATGATCACGTTGTGGAAGTGCGCGACGAGGAACAGCGAGTTGTGCAGCACGAAATCGGCGGGCGGCACGGCCAGCAGCACGCCGGTCATGCCGCCGACCACGAAGGTCAGCATAAAGGCGATCACCCACATCATCGGCAGCTCGTAGCGGATGCGGCCGCGGTACATCGTGAACAGCCAGTTGAAGATCTTCGCCCCCGTCGGGATCGAGATCACCATCGTGGCGATGCCGAAGAACGAGTTGACGCTGGCGCCCGAACCCATCGTGAAGAAGTGATGCAGCCAGACGAGATAGGACAGGATCGTGATGACCACGGTCGCGTAGACCATCGACGAATAGCCGAACAGCCGCTTGCCGGTGAAGGTCGAGGTGATCTCCGAATAGATGCCGAAGACGGGCAGGACCAGCACGTAGACCTCGGGATGCCCCCAGATCCACACGAGGTTCCAGTACATCATCGGGTTGCCGCCGAGATCGTTGGTGAAGAAGTTCGTCCCCACGTAGCGGTCGAGCATCAGCAGCGCGAAGGCGCCCGTGAGCACCGGGAAGATCGCGATGGCCAGGACGTTGCTGCACAGCGCGGTCCAGCAGAAGACGGGCATCTTCATCATCGTCATGCCCGGCGCGCGCATCTTGATGATCGTCGTCACCATGTTGATCGCCGAGAGCGTCGTGCCGACGCCGGCTATCTGCAAGGCCCAGAGGTAATAGTCTGGCCCGGTGTCGGGACTGTTCGCCAGATTGGTGACGGGCACGTAGTTGAGCCAGCCCCCGCGCGAGAACTCGCCGACGAACAGCGAGACCATGACCAGCAGCGCGCCCGCCACGGTCAGCCAGAACGACAGGTTGTTGAGGAAGGGAAAGGCCACGTCGCGCGCGCCGATCTGCAGCGGCATGACGAAGTTGATCAACCCGACGACCAGCGGGATCGCCACGAAGAAGATCATGATCGTGCCGTGCGCGGTGAAGACCTGGTCGTAGTGGTGCGCGGGCAGATAACCCTGGCTCGCGCCGAAGGCCATGGCCTGCTGCGCGCGCATCATCAGCGCATCGGCGAAGCCGCGCAGCAGCATGATGATGCCGAGGATGATGTACATGATGCCGATCTTCTTGTGATCGACGCTGGTCAGCCATTCGCGCCAGAGCCAGCCCCAGAGCCGGTACTTGGTGACGGCGCCGACGATACCGAGGCCGAGCAGCACGACGACCGCGAAGGTCACCATCAGGATCGGCTCGTGGATCGGAAACGATTCCCAGCTCAGCCGGCCGAATATGGCGCTGGTGACGGTCTCTCCGGTCATGCGAAACTCCGGCCGACGGGCAGCAGGTTGAGCGAGGTCTTGCCGGTCTTGGGCGAACCCGGCGCGGTGCCGTCGGGCGCGCGCGGCTGGGTCACGTTGGGGCCTTTGCCCTTCTCGTCACCTTCCTTGAACAGCGCACCCTCGGGCTTGGTACCGGGCGGCCCCGGATTGTTGCGACCCGAGGGCATGCCGCCGCCGACGTGCGTGTCGTGCGGCGCGCCACCCGCGCGCTGGTCGTGGCGCATGACATCGCTCATGCAGGGCGTGCCGGGCTTCACGCAGCGGTTGTAGATCCGGTCGAACAGCTTCGCCTCGACCGCCGAATAGTACATCGCCGGCACTTTCTCGCTGGGCTTCTCGAGCGCGAGGAAACCCGGCGTGTCGAGCTTCGGTCCCGACCGGACCCGCGCCACCCAGGCGTCGAAGCCCGCCTGGTCCAGCCCCTTGAGCTTGAAGCGCATGTCGGAGAAGCCCTCGCCCGAATAGTTGGCGGACATGCCCTCGTATTCGCCGGGCCGGTTGAGCACCGCATGCAGGGTCGAACGCATGCCGGGCATCGTATAGATCATGCCTGCCAGGGTCGGCGCGTAGAAGGTGTTCATCATGTTGGTCGAGGTCAGGTCGAACTTGACCGGCCGATCGACGGGCAGCGCGAGTTCATTGACCGTCGCGATGCCCTGTTCGGGGTAGATGAACAGCCATTTCCAGTCGAGCGAGACGACCTGGACGGTCAGCGGCGCGACCTTGGGATCGATCGGCTTGCCCGCGGCGATGCGGTTGAGCGGCCGGAACGGATCGAGCAGATGCGTCGACCACCAGGTCAGCGCGCCCAGGCAGATGATGATCAGCAGCGGCGCCGACCAGATGACCAGTTCGAGCGAGGTCGAATGGTCGAAATCGGGGTCGTAGGTCGCCTGCCTGTTCTTCGCCCGATAGTGCCAGGCGAAGACCACGATCAGCGCCATGACCGGCACGATGATCAGCAACATGAGCGCAGTCGAAATGTAGATGATGTCGCGCTGCTGGACGGCGATGTCGCCGGCCGGATCGAGCACCGCGCGGTTGCAGGCGGCAAGCAGAACCAGCGGCACCAGCGCAAGGCACCGTCGCAGAATCGATACCGACTCGTCTTCGCGCATGGACCTCGCTTGCCCCCGGCGCAGACACGCCGACGTATGAGAATTGTCCTCCCGCCGCGGAGCTTTTCTGGTGCAATGAACGTTCGATTGCAATACCATCTGAGGCCAAGGCCGCCGGAGCGAACTGCATGACAGGATCGATCGCCACGTCGAATTCGACGCCTCTGGAACGCGACGCAAGGGCCCTTTCCGCCCACGACCGCCCGATCGCGCCGGGCGAAATCGCGATCGGCGTGATCATCGGGCGGACCAGCGAATTCTTCGATTTCTTCGTCTACGCAATCGCATCCGTTCTGGTCTTTCCGTCGCTGATCTTTCCTTTCGTCGATGCCATTACCGGCACGCTCTATTCGTTCGCGCTGTTCGCGTTGGCCTTCGTCGCGCGGCCGGTCGGCACGCTCGTCTTCATGGCGATCGACCGCGCGCACGGGCGCGGAGTGAAGCTGACGATCGCGCTGTTCCTGCTCGGCGGCTCGACCATGGCGATCGCTTTCCTGCCCGCCTATGCCCAGATCGGCAACGCCGCGATCTGGCTGCTGGCGATCCTGCGCATCGGCCAGGGCGTCGCGCTCGGCGGCGCCTGGGATGGCCTGCCCTCGCTGCTCTCGCTCAACGCGCCGGCCGACCGCCGCGGCTGGTACGCGATGATCCCGCAGCTCGGCGCGCCGCTGGGCCTGATGGTCGCCGCCGCGCTCTTCGCCTTCTTCATGGCCTCGCTCTCGACCGAGGACTTCCTCTCCTGGGGCTGGCGTTATCCGTTCTTCGTGGCCTTCGCGATCAACGTCGTCGCGCTGTTCGCGCGGCTGCGCCTGGTGGCCACGCCCGAATTCCAGGAGCTGTTCGAAAGCCGCGAGCTCCAGCCCTCGCCCGCCTTCGCCACGCTGTTCAGCCAGTGGCGCACGATCGTGCTGGGGGCCTTCGCGCCGCTGGCCAGCTTCGCGCTGTTCCATCTGGTCACGGTCTTCCCGCTCTCCTGGGTGACGCTCTACGGCCGCGAGACGCCGGTCACCTTCCTCGTCATCGAGATCGTCGGTGCGGTGGTCGGCGTGCTGGCGATGCTGGCTTCGGGACTGATCGCCGACCGGGTCGGCCGGCGCGCGGTGCTCGGCGTCTCGGCCGTGCTGATCGGTGCCTACAGCGGCTTCGCACCGCAACTGCTCGGCGCGGGCAGCCTGGGCGAGATCGTCTACATGATCGCCGGTTTCGCTCTGCTCGGGCTCGCCTTCGGCCAGTCGTCGGGCGCGGTGAACGCCAGCTTCCCCGCCGAGTACCGTTACACCGGCGCCGCGATCGTCGCCAATTCGGCCTGGCTCCTCGGCGCGGGCTTCGCACCACTGGTGGCGCTGTTCCTCGCCAGCGAGTTCGGGCTGTGGTCGGTCGGCGCCTACCTGCTTTCGGGCGCCGCCTGCACGCTCGCCGCGCTCGGCATCAACAAGGAATGGGCCCGCCGCGGGCAATAGAAAACCCCGCGCCGACCGAAGCCGCCGCGGGGTTCTCGTATTTCCGTCCGATCAGTAGCGGTCGGCGTTCATCACCTTGGTCCAGGCGGCGACGAAGTCGTTCGCGAACATCTGGCCGGCATCGTCCGAACCGTAGACCTCGGCCACGGCGCGCAGTTCCGAGTTCGAGCCGAAGATCAGGTCGACCGGGGTAGCCGTCCATTCGAGCTTGCCGCTGGCGCGATCGCGGCCCTCGTAGAGCCCCTGATTGCTCGCCGACTTGGCCCAGACCGTCTTCATGCCGAGCAGGTTGACGAAGAAGTCATTGCTGAGCTGGCCCGGCCGCTTGGTGAAGACGCCGTTCGACGATCCACCGGTATTGGCCCCGAGCGCGCGCATGCCGCCCACGAGCACGGTCATTTCGGGCACCGTCAGGTCGAGCGCGTCGGCCTTGTCGACGAGCGCCGCGGCGGGCGCGAGCGTCGCATCGGCCGCGTGGTAGTTGCGGAAGCCGTCGGACTTGGGCTCGAGGAAGGCGAAGGAGGCGACGTCGGTCTGCGCCTGGGTGGCATCGACGCGGCCCGGGGTGAACGGCACCGAGACCGCATAGCCGGCCTTGCTCGCCGCCTGCTCGATCGCCGCACCGCCGCCGAGCACGACCAGGTCGGCGATCGACACGCGCTGACCGTCCTTGGCCGCCTTGTTGAAGTCGCGCTGGATCGTCGCGTACTTCGCGAGCACGCGGGCGAGTTCGGCCTTGTCGTTGACCGCCCAGTTGCGCTGCGGATCGAGCCGCAGGCGACCACCATTGGCCCCGCCGCGCATGTCGGTGCCGCGGAAGGTCGAGGCCGATGCCCAGGCCGTGCGCACCAGTTCGGGGACGGTCAGGCCCGAAGCCAGGATCTTGCGCTTGAGATCGGCCACGTCGGCGTCGTTGATCGTCGCATAGTCGGCCTTGGGCAGCGCGTCCTGCCAGGCAAAGGTCTGGGTCGGAACGTCCTTGCCGAGATAACGCGCCTGCGGCCCCATGTCGCGGTGGGTCAGCTTGAACCAGGCGCGCGCGAAGGCGGCGGTGAACTCCTCGGGGTTCTTGTGGAACCGCTCGGCGATCCTGCGGAAGCCTGGGTCCTCCTTGATCGCGATGTCGGTGGTGAACATGATCGGCGCGTGGCGCTTGCCCTCGACATGGGCGTCGGGGACGAGATTGGCCGCGTTCGGATCGGTCGGCGTCCACTGCGTCGCGCCCGAGGGCGCCTTGCTCTTCACCCATTCGAAGCGGAACAGGTTGTCGAGATATTCGTGGGTGAACTGCGCCGGGCTCGAGGTCCAGGCGCCTTCGAGGCCGCTGGTCACCGCATCCTCGGCATTGCCCTTGCCGCACTTGTTGGCCCAGCCGAGGCCCTGCTGCTCGATGCCCGAGGCGGTGGGATCGGCACCGACGCAGTCGTCGGGCTTGTGCGCGCCGTGCGCCTTGCCGAATGTGTGACCGCCGGCGATCAGCGCCAGCGTTTCCTCGTCGTTCATCGCCATATTGCCGAAGGCGCGGCGGATGTCGGCGGCGGCGGACAGCGGATCGTGGTTGGCGTTGGGGCCTTCGGGATTGACGTAGATCAGGCCCATCTGCGTCGCGGCCAACGGCCCGCGCAGGCCGCCCTTCGCGTCGCGGCGTCGGTCTTCCATGAACTTGCGCTCGGGGCCCCAGAAGACGAGGTCGGGCTGCCAGGCGTCGACGCGGCCGCCGGCGAAGCCGACGGTCTTGAAGCCCATGTCCTCGAGCGCGACATTGCCTGAAAGCACCATCAGATCACCCCAGGACAGCTTGCGGCCGTACTTCTGCTTGATCGGCCAGACGAGCCGGCGCGCCTTGTCGAGACTTGCATTGTCGGGCCAAGAATTGAGCGCCTCGAAGCGCTGCTCGCCACCATCCGAACCGCCGCGACCGTCACCGGCGCGATAGGTGCCGGCCGAGTGCCAGGCCATGCGGATGAAGAAGGGACCGTAGTGGCCATAGTCGGCCGGCCACCACGGCTGCGAGGTCTTGAGAACCTTGCGGATGTCCGCCTTGACCGCCTCGAGATCGAGCGTGGCGAACTCCTTGGCGTAGTCGAACTGGTCGCCATAGGGATTGGCGTGGGTTTCGTGCTGGCGCAGCGCCGAGAGATCGAGGCTCTGCGGCCACCAGTCGCGGTTGGTCATCGGCGCGGGCTGGGGCGCGGTCTGGGGCGTTTCCTGCGCTGCAGCCGGGCTGGCCATCATGGCTGGCGCCAGCGCCGCCGCGAGCAATGCGAACAGCGATACCGATGTCTTCGTCATGAATCCCCTCCTGTGCCTTATCGAGGCGCGAAGGGGTAAACCGCGATTACTTCATCGCAAAACCGATGAAAGCGCTCAGAGTTATAGGCGAAATCGATTTGTCGCGAGAACGGTGAAAATCGGGCTAGGCCATTGCCTGGACATTGAGCCGCTCGGCCATCTTCACCAGTTCGGCAAAAGTCCGCGCTTCCATCTTCTTCATCGCCGAGGCGCGATAGAGCTTCACCGTGATCTCACTGAGGCCGAGATCGAAGGCCACTTGCTTGTTCAGGCGCCCGGCGGTGACGAGCCGCATGACCTGTTTTTCCCGCACCGAGAGGGCATCATGCCGAGCGACGAGTTCGGACAGCCCGGCGCTGGCATGGCGTAGCTGGCTGTCGCGCTCGATCGCCGCGCTCACGGCGTCGAGCAGATCCTGATCGCGGAAGGGCTTGGTCAGGAAGTCCACTGCACCCGCCTTCATCGCCCGCACCGACATGGGGACGTCGCCGTAGCCCGTCATCATGACAACCGGCATCGCAATGCCGTGCGTGCTGAGCTGGCTCTGGAATTCTAGCCCGCTGAGCCCCGGAAGGCGCACGTCGAGCAGCAGGCACGAGGGCACGTCGGGCGGGATAGACTGGAGAAATTCGCCGCAGGTCCCGTAACTTATCGCACCGATGCCGACCGATCGAAGCAATGTCGAAATCGCGCCGCGCAGCGACTCGTCGTCGTCGATGATGTGAACGACCGATTGCTCCATAGGCACGACCTATCATCATCCGTTGGTACGATGAAACTGTACCTTGGTTTGTTCGTGACCGCGCCGCGTCAGACCAGGGCGCGCTCGACGCAACCGAGCAGTTCCTCCGCATCGAACGGCTTGGCCAGGAAGCAGATCGCGCCGGCGCCCAGCGCGCGATCGCGCACGGCGGGTTCGGGAAAGGCGGTCATCACGATCACGGGGAGCGCGGGCCACATCTCCGCGAGGATCGCCTGGAGTTCGAAACCGCTGAGCCCGGGCATCTGAATGTCGGTGATCACGCAGGCCGGGGCGACGGCCGGAGGATCGGCGAGGAAATCCTCCGCGGACTTGGCCAGCGCCACGACATAGCCGGCCGAACGAAGCAGATTGGAAAGGCCGGTGCGGATGGCAGGATCGTCGTCGACGACCAGGATAAGAGGCTCGGTAATCATGTCAGGGGGTCGGGCAGCCTTATCTCGAAGCAGGTTCCCATGCCCAGCGTGCTGCGGGCGGAGAGCGTGCCACCATGTGCCTCGATCGCGGTCCGGCAGATGGACAACCCCATTCCCATGCCGCCAGTCCTCGTCGAATAGAATGGCTCGAAGATCCGCCGTAGATCCTCGGCCGCGATGCCGGGCCCCGTGTCCTCAACGGTGATCCGGAACAGGCCCTCGCCGCGCGCGGCAGCGATCATCAGGCGGCGTTCGCGATCGCTCGCACCCATCGCCTGGATGGCGTTGACCATCAGGTTGACGAAGGCCTGTTGCAGGCGAACCGGATCGCAGACGATCTCGCCGAGGTCATCGGCGAGCACCAGGCTGATGCACACCTCGTGGCTGTCGGCCTCACGGTCGACGAGTTCGAGCGATTCCCGGATGAGGGCCTTGAGGTCACGCCTCTCCTGCGCACGGTCGGCCTTCTGCAGATAGCCACGCGTCCGCTCGATCACCGCGCAGACCCGCTCGACGTCGGCGATGACCGCCCCCACCGCGTCCTTGGCTTCGGCGAGATCGGGCGCGGGGCGGTCGAGCCAGCGGCGGCAGGCCGCCGCGTTGGACGAGACCGCGGCCAGCGGCGAGTTGATCTCGTGCGCGATAGAGGCGGTCAGCGCGCCGACCGTGGCGATGCGCTGGGCACGGGCGATCTCGTCGCGCGCCTCGGCCAGCCGCGCCTGATCGCGCTTGTAGCCGGTGATCTCGATCACACTGACGATGATCTCGCGAAAATCGCCGGTTTCCTTGGGCAGCGCCGCGGTCACGAAACAGTCGAGCGGTTCGCCGTCGCAGCGCTGGATCACGCTTTCGCCGACATAGACCGTGTCGCCGCGCGCAAAGGCGGCCAGCCAGCGGCCGAAGGACGCGATGGAGCCGGGCAGGATCTGAGCCAGGCTGCCGATCAACTGCGCTTCGGAATGGGCGCGCATCAGTCCCACGGTATAGCGATTGACGCCGGTTATCATGACCTGCGCGTGCAAGGCGCGGGCCTCTTCGGGGCGCACGTCGAACCAGGCCGCAATGTCGATCACGCCGCGTTCGCGCAGCCGCGCGATGGCATCGCCGACCGCCGACCAGTCTTCCTCCCAGATGCTGATCCCGGCACGCCCATAGACCTCGCCATACTTGCGCTCCATCCGTTCGAGCTCGCGCTCGACCTCGAAATGGATGCGCCAGGCGCGGCGGAAGAACCCGATCGAGGCGCCGGCCGCGGCGATGATCGCGAACAGCGAGGCGACGTGATAACCGTCGGTGTTGAGCAGGACAGCGCCGACCGTGGCGGCGATGCACAGCGAGACCACACCTGCCAGGCTCCAGGCTTGGTGCGCCCACATCGACGGGCGGGTGGAGGCAGCCGTTGTCGTCACCGGATACTCCGAAGGACCGCGCGGCCGCTCACCATAGCTCGCCAGGTTCGATGCGGCTTCGCCGACTATGGCGGAGTCAGCGTAGATAGTCACGGCTTGCGCCGGCATAGGACGGCAGCCTCATAGGAGCGCAAAAGCGCCAACTCGCTGCGATGGACCCGAACGACATAGCCTCTCTCTGGCCGCATCATGCGACAATGAGCCGCCGCGAAGGTATTCCGGTTCGCCGGGGCCGAGCGACTATACGATAGTTTAGTGGACTATGGGCCTTGGAACGGCCCGAGTGAAATCCGGGAAACGCGAGCAATGGTGGACTTCGGATGAGGCAGGTTTTCACGCTTTGGCCGAGCGAAGAGGCCATCACCTCGGACGGCGGCCTCGACGCAGACGGCATGCCGCTGTGGGCCTCACGCAACAAGGAACGGCCCCGCCCGCCGCGCTGGACCAGACCGGACACGCGACGCCTTGCCGTCTTCGCCCTGATCCTCGCGGCAAGCGCGCTGCTGGCCCCGCAGCTGTCCGACGCCCCCCTCGCCACCCTGCTCGTCGCAGGCGTGGCGATCGTCCTCGCCGCCATCGGCCTGCGCGCCCACCGGCGCGCGATCGGCGCGCTGAACGAACAGCTCGACGGCAGCAGGCGCTGGAACGAGATGCTGTTCGAACGGACCGGCATCGCGCTGTGGCGCGAGGACTGGACCGTGGTCCGCGACGAGGTGCTCAAGCTCCTGCGATCGGGCGTGAAGGACATGCAGGCCCATTACGCCACGCGGCCCGATCAGCTTCGCGCCTTGCGCCGGGCGGTGATCATCAAGGACGTCAACCGCTTCGCCGCGATCCGCATGGGTGCGCCCGACAAGAAAGACATCGTCGGCCCGCTCGATCGGATCCTGCCCGATACCGACGGCACTTTCGTGCAATGGCTGGTCGCCTTCGCCCGCGGCGACGCGCTCTATCGCTCCGAAACCCACCTGCAGACACCCGAGGGCCCGGTCAACACGCTGTTCGCCGCCGGTCTGCCGCGCGACATGGACGACTTCGAGAACATCATCGTCAGCGATCTCGACATAACCGAATACAAGGCCACCCAGGCGCGACTGGCGCAGGCCGAGCTCGAGGTCGCCCGCGCCGCGCGCGTCACGACCATGGGCGCTCTGTCCGCCTCGATCGCGCACGAGGTCAACTCGCCGCTCGCCGCGATCATCGCCAATGCCGAGGCGACGTTGCGCTGGCTGCGCCGCGACGATCCCAACCTCGCCGAAGCGCTCTCGGGCGTCGAGCATATCATCGAGGCCGCGGTGCGCGCCAAGGGCGTGGTCGAGCGGACGCGCGCCTTCCTCGGCAATTCGCCCGCCGACATGCAGCCGCACGACGTCGCCGGGCTGATCCAGGACGCGATCATTCTGGTCGATCGCGAGTTGTGCTCGATGAAGGTGTCGATCCACGTCGATACGACCGATCGCCTGCCGCGCGTGCTGGCCGACCCGATCAACATCCAGCAGGTGCTGATCAACCTCCTGCTGAACGCCGCGCATGCCATGGACGGCCGCTCCGGCCCGCGCGACATCACCGTCACCGCCCGGCAGGACGGCGCGCGCGTGCGCATGGAAGTCGCCGACCGGGGCCCAGGCATCGATCCCGAAACGATGAAGCTGATGTTCGAGCCGTTCTATTCGACCAAGGCCGGCGGGATGGGCATGGGCCTGGCGATCTGCCGCACCTGCATCGCCGCGCACGGCGGACGGCTCTGGGCGACGAGCACGGTCGGCGAAGGCTCCCGCTTCCACTTCGACCTGCCGATCGCGGAAGCCGCGCCGGAGCCCGGCGCTACGCATTCGGCCGCCGCACCGGCATAATCCATACTTTGGTTTGGTCTCAGGACCAGCGGGTACAATCGATCCGGCTCGAACCGGCGGTCTATCCTGGCGGCGCACCTCAGACAGGAGCCCGCAATGCCGAGCGACCAGCCTCTATCGCACGCCAATGGCGCACCGGTGGTGGACAATCTCAACACGATGACCGCCGGCGCGCGCGGCCCCGCCCTGCTCCAGGACATCTGGCTGATCGAGAAGCTCGCGCATTTCGACCGCGAGGTGATCCCCGAGCGACGCATGCACGCCAAGGGCTCGGGCGCCTATGGCACCTTCACGGTCACACACGACGTCTCCGCCTTCACCAAGGCCAAGCTGTTCGCCGAAATCGGCAAGCAGACGCCGATATTCGTGCGCTTCTCCACCGTCGCCGGCGAGCGCGGCGCGGCCGATGCCGAGCGCGACATCCGCGGCTTCGCGATCAAGTTCTACACCGAGGAGGGCAACTGGGACCTCGTCGGCAACAACACGCCCGTGTTCTTCTTCCGCGATCCGCTTCGCTTCCCCGATCTCAATCACGCGGTGAAGCGCGACCCGCGCACGGGCCTGCGCAGCGCGCAGAACAACTGGGACTTCTGGACGCTGCTGCCCGAGGCGCTGCACCAGGTGACGATCGTCATGTCCGAGCGCGGCATTCCCAAGTCCTATCGCCACATGCACGGTTTCGGCAGCCACACCTTCAGCATGATCAACGCCGCCGACGAGCGCGTCTGGGTCAAGTTCCACTATCGCTGCCAGCAGGACATCGAGAACCTGACCGACGCCGAGGCGGCGACGCTGATCGGCGGAGACCGCGAGAGCCACGGCCGCGACCTCCTGGAAGCGATCGACGCGGGCGACTTCCCCAAGTGGACGCTGTTCATCCAGGTCATGACCGAGGCCCAGGCCAAGACCCATCGCCACAATCCGTTCGACCTGACCAAGGTCTGGCCCAAGGCCGACTATCCGCTGATGCCGGTCGGCGAGTTCGCGCTCGACCGCAATCCCGACAACGTCTTTGCCGAGGTCGAGCAGGCGGCCTTCTCGCCGGCCAACGTCGTGCCGGGCATCGGCTTCTCGCCCGACCGGATGTTGCAGGCGCGGCTGTTCTCCTACGGCGACGCGCAGCGGTACCGGCTCGGCGTCAACCACCTGCACATCCCGGTCAACGCGCCCAAGTGCCCGTTCCATTCCTATCACCGCGACGGCGCCATGCGCACCGACGGCAATCTCGGCGCGACGCTGAGCTACTATCCGAACGGCGCCGGAGTCTGGCGCGACAGCCCCGAACTGTCCGAGCCCGGCCTTCCCCTCGACGGCCCCGCGGCGCACTGGGATCACCGTGTCGACAACGATCACTGGGAGCAGCCCGGCGATCTCTTCCGGCTGATGACGCCCGGCCAGCAGCAGGCGCTGTTCGAGAACACCGCGCGCCAGGTCGGCGGGGCCTCGCTCGAGGTGCAGCAACGCCACGTCGACAACTGCACGCGCGCCGATCCCGCCTATGGCGCCGGCGTCGCTCGCGCGCTGGGCCTCGATGTCGCCGTCGCCGCCGAATGATCGCCGAAATGCCAGGGAGCCTGCCATGAAACGCCTCCGTTCCACAATGACCGCAACCCTCGCGCTGGCGAGCGTCCCCGCCTTCGCCCAGCACGCCGGGCACATCGCTTCGCCCCCGAACGAGAAGATCGACGCCGCCTTCGACATCGTCCGCACCGAGGTGAAGAGCGAGGGACCCGACGTGGTCTTCCGCGTGCAGGTGCGCGGCAAGGCCGGGACGATCCGGCCGAAGCCGATGGGTCAGTTCGCGGGCAGCGCGGTCTATTCCTACGTCTGGCCGACCAGCCTCGACAGCGCCGGCGTCGGCTTCGGGAGCAAGCAGGGCATTCTCGCCCTGGCGGTGACCTTCCATCCCGATTTCGACGACGCGGCAGACGGCGGCGCCAATCGTCATGTCTGGCACCCGCACTGGGTCGTGCTCGTGCCCGACGACGCCTGCGGCAAGGGCTCGCTCAAGGTGAAGGACATTCCCGCCGGAACCACGCCGAAGGTGCCGGCCACCTGGCCCAAGGTGCCACTGCTGATCGACAGCCCGACCTATCCGACCACGCTGGCGACCGACACCGTCGAAGTCCGGGTTCCCGCCCCGGTGATCGGCGCGACCGCCGGGGTGAAGTTCGACGGGGTGACCTCCGCGCTCAAGGTCAACGCCAACCTGCACGCGCCGCTGCTGTGCATCTCGAACGTGTTCGACGTCGCCTCGGGCGACCTCAGCCTGCCCGGCACGATCGCGCGCTGAACAAACGCGAGACTGGAGACCGACCATGGGAGACTATCTGACCATCGCCGTCGCCGACGGTTCGTTCCAGGCCTTCGTCGAGCGACCGGCCGCGGACACCGCACCGGTGGTGATCGTGCTCCACGAAGTCTTCGGCGTGAACGACGACATCCGCGCAAGCTGCCGCGAACTGGCCGACCGCGGCTTCATCGCGCTCGCGCCAGACCTGTTCTGGCGCCAGGAGCCGGGCCTGGCGCTTTCGCACTGGACCGAAGCCGAATGGCAGAAGGGCCTCGCGCTCTATCAGGCCTATGACCGCGATCGCGGCGCGCAGGACATCGCCAACGTCATCCACTTTGCGCGCGCGCTGGACGGCGCCTCGGGCAAGGTCGGCGTCATGGGCTATTGCCTCGGCGGGCTGATGACCTTCCTCACCACAGCGCGTCATGGCGCCGACGCGAGCGTCGCGTACTATCCGGGTTCGGCCGAGGACTACCTGGCCGAGTCGGACAAGGTGGAGACACCGATGATCGTGCATCTGGCCGAGCAGGACGAATTCATCACCCCCGCCGCGCAGACCGCGATCCACGGCGCCTTCGCCGACAATCCGCAGGTCGAGGTCTTCGCCTATCCCGGTTGCCACCACGCCTTCGCGCGTCACACCGGCGTCCATTTCGACGCCGATGCAGCCGCGCTCGCCAATGGCCGTACCTGGAGATTCCTGGGCGAACGCCTCGCCTGAAAATCCCGAGCCGCCTCCCCCTTCGTCACACAAGGACGCAGATCATGCCTTTCATCGAAACCGCCGACGGTACCGAAATCTACTACAAGGACTGGGGACCGAAAGAGGCCACGCCGATCGTGTTCCACCACGGCTGGCCGCTGACCGCCGACGACTGGGACAACCAGATGATGTTCTTCCTGGCCGAGGGCTATCGCGTCATCGCGCACGATCGGCGCGGGCACGGGCGATCGACCCAGACCTGGACGGGCAACGAGATGGACACCTACGCGGCCGACGTCGCCGCGCTGACCGACGAACTCGATCTCAAGGGCGCGATCCACATCGGCCATTCGACCGGCGGCGGCGAAGTCGCGCACTATGTCGCGCGGGCCAAGCCCGGCCGCGTCGCCAAGGCCGTGCTGATCGGCGC
This sequence comes from Novosphingobium sp., assembly GCA_004211435.1. GTDB lineage: Bacteria > Pseudomonadota > Alphaproteobacteria > Sphingomonadales > Sphingomonadaceae > Novosphingobium > Novosphingobium anseongense. Next base: position 92,935 of record SECS01000001.1, read on the forward strand.
GGTGCCGCCGGTCATGGTACGGTCGGACGCGAACCCCGGCGGTCTGCCGATCGAAGTGTTCGACGGCTTCCGCAAGGCGCTGGTCGACAACCGTGCGCAGTTCTTCCTCGAGATCCCGAGCGGGCCGTTCTACGGCTACAATCGCCCCGGCGCGAAGGTCGACCAGGGCGTGATCCAGAACTGGTGGCGGCAGGGCATGATGGGCGGCGCCAAGGCGCACTACGACTGCATCAAGGCCTTCTCCGAGACCGACTTCACCGAGGATCTCAAGACGATCGAGGTGCCGACCCTCGTCATGCATGGCGATGACGACCAGATCGTGCCTTACGCCGATTCCGCGCCGCTCTCGGCCGAACTGCTCAGGAACGGCACGCTCAAGACCTATCGCGGCCTGCCGCACGGCATGTGCACGACCCATCCCGACGTGGTGAACGCCGACCTGCTGGCCTTCGTCCGCGGCTGACCGAGCCCCCCGCGCGGGCCCGGCCGCATCCCCGGCCGGGCCCGCCAAAGCTTGCCGACCAAACCTTCGTCTAGGCGTCGCGAGCCAAAGCGAAGGGCTAGCATGCGCGCCGCTGCCGCATTCGGGCGGCGTCCCCGCGCGAACGCACGACAGGAGAACTACGATGTCGAAGACGATCGTCCTCATCCACGGCGCCTGGCTGAATTCGCGGAGCTGGGAGGGCTTCAAGGCGCGCTACGAAGCCGCCGGCCACACGGTGATCGCGCCCGACTGGCCCTATGACGATCGTCCGCCCGAAGAGCTGCGCCAGTCTCCCGCGCCCGAACTCGCGCGGCTGTCGCAGCGGCAAATCGTCGACCACTACCAGCGTATCATCGAAGCCCTGCCCGAGGAACCGATCCTGATCGGCCACTCGCTGGGCGGCGTCATCGTCCAGCACCTGCTCGACCGCGGGCTGGGCCTGGCCGGCGTCTCGATCGACCCGGCGCCGACGCCCGGCGTGCCGCTCCATCCCCACGCGATCCGCTCGGCCCTGCCGGTGTTCATCGACCCGCTGTCCTGGCGCAAGGCCAAGGTCATGTCGCGCAAGTTCTTCGCCACGCGCTTCGCGCAGACCGCACCGGCCGCGCGCGTCGACGCGCTCTACGATCGTTACATCGTGCCGACCCCGGGCCGGGTCTACTGGAACGGCGTGATCGGCGCGATGTCGATCCGCTGGGACAATCCCGACCGGGCCCCGCTGCTGCTGATCGGCGGCGAGATCGACCTCATCGCCGACGCCTCGATGACCGAGGCGATCTACGACAAGCAGAAGCGCGCACCGTCGAAGACCGAGCTGCGGATATTCCCCGGCCGGTCGCACTGGACCTGCATCGACGAAGGCTGGGAAGAGGTCGCCGATACCGCCCTGAGCTGGGCCCTCGCCCATGCCCGCGCGCCCCGATCGGCCCCGATCGCCGCCTGACCCCACCAAGGAGCCACCATGAGCAAGATCCTCGTCCTCTACTATTCGACTTACGGCCACGTCGAAGCCCTCGCCAATGCCGTCGCCGAGGGTGCTCGCCAGGAAGGCGCCCACGTCACGGTCAAGCGCGTCCCCGAAACCGCGCCGATCGAGGTCGCGCGCAATGCCGGCTTCAAGCTCGACCAGGACGCCCCGGTCGCGACGATCGGCGAACTCGAGGACTACGACGCGATCGTCATCGGCGCGCCGACGCGGTTCGGCCGCATGCCCTCGCAGATGGCAGCCTTCCTCGACCAGGCCGGCGGCCTCTGGGCGCGCGGCGCGCTCAACGGCAAGGTCGGCGCGGCCTTCACCTCGACGGCGACGCAGCACGGCGGGCAGGAGACGACCTTGTTCTCGATCATCACCAACCTGCTGCACTTCGGCATGACGATCGTCGGCCTGCCCTACAGCCACCAGGGCCAGATGAGCATCGACGAGATCGTCGGCGGCGCGCCCTATGGCGCGACGACGGTGGCAGGCGGCGACGGCTCGCGCCAGCCAAGCGAAATCGACCTCGCGGGCGCGCGACACCAGGGCGGCATCGTCGCCCAGGTCGCCGGCAAGCTGTTCGGCTGAGGCGGCCATGATGAAAACCGCCATACTCGCGACGCTGCTAGCCTTCGCTGCGGCGCCGACCCTCGCCTGGGCCGGCGCGGTCGACGCGCCCACCCGCTTCGTCGAGGCCGAGGGTCGCCGCCTCGCCTATCGCGCGGTCGGCACCGGCCGGCCGCTGATCCTGGCGCTGCGCTTCCGCGGGACGCTCGATTCCTGGGATCCGGCCTTCATCGACGCGCTGGCCAAGGACTTCCGCGTCATCACCTTCGAATACAGCGGCATCGGCCGCTCGACCGGCGCGCGCGCGGGGACGATGGAAGCCATGGTCGACGACGTCCGCGACCTGGCCGACGGGCTCAAGATCGACCGCTTCGTGCTCGGCGGCTGGTCGATGGGCGGCGCCGTGGTCCAGGAAGCCGCAACGCGGATGCCCGATCGCGTCTCGCATCTCGTGGTCATCGCCGCCGGGCCGCCGGGACAGGCCTTCTGGGTGCCCGAGAAGGCCTTTCTCGACGCCGCTTCCAAGCCGGTCAACGATCTCGCCGACGAGGAAGTGCTGTTCTTCCGCCCCTCGTCCGAAGTCAGCCGCGCCGCAGCCAAGGCCTCGTGGGACCGGATCCACGCGCGCACCGGCGATCTCTCGCCGCCGGTCATCCCCGCCGCCTTCGCCGACCAGGCCAAGGCGGTGGCCGATTTCCGCGCCGATACGCACGGGGTCAGCCAGTTCCTCTTCACCACGCGCATGCCGATCCTGGTGGTCGCCGGCGATCGCGACGTCTGCTGCCGGGTCGAGGACTGGTTCGCGCTCAGCGGCCGGCTCGCGACCACGCGATTGCTGGTCATGCCCCAGGCCGGCCACGGGCCACAGCATCAGTATCCCGAGGAAGTCGCGGCGCAGATCGCGGTTTTCGCCAAGCCCTGACCCGCGATCATTCACCCTTGAGGCGACGGTCCCAGTTTTCGACTTCGCCGCGCTGCAGCCGCGCCTGGCCGATCTCGCGCCAGCGTTCGGGCAGGTGTTCGAGCGCGATCATGGCGGCCAGCGCCTCGCGGTCCAGCACGTCTACGTAGAGCAGGCGCCAGAGCCGCGCGATCGTCCAGTCGGGCGCGCGCCGGTCGACCAGTTCCAGCGCATCGCCGGGCGCGACCAAGCCCGGCTCGATCACGCGATAGTACCAGCCCGTGCGGCCCGACTGCTGCATCCGCAGCGCCATGTCCTTCACCCCGAAGCGCAGGTTGAGGCGGAAACAGGGCTGGCGGCCCTGGCTGACCTCGACCAGCGCCGTGCCCAGGCGAAAGCGATCGCCCACCGCGACCTCGTTCTCGGTCAAGCCCGACGTCGCGACGTTCTCGCCGAAAGCGCCCGGCCGAGCGAGCAGGTCCACCGCCTCGACTTCGTCGCGCCAGGCCGCATAGTGCTCCTGCGGATAGTGGTGCACGGCCTTGTCGGGTCCGCCATGATGGCGGGTGTCGCCCTGCTCGTCGCCGACGAAACCCAAGGTTTCGAGGCGGATCTGCCGGTCGACGGCCTGCTTGGCGATGCCGCTCGCGATGCCCTTGGGCCCCAGCGGGCGCACCGCCCCGATCAGAACATCGTCCACCCGGATCATTTCGGTCCTCTTGTGCACCCGAGCCTAGCCGTGGCCGCCCTCCGCGGCGCCGAACATGGTCTTGGCATAGACGATGCCGATGCCATAGCCCCCGGCATATTTGCGCGCGATGCCCGTGGTCAGCCCATAGGTCTCGCCGCGCGCCCAGTCGCGCTGGAGCTCGAGCAGGTATTGCAGCGCCGTCAGCGGCCGCGCGCCCGCCTGGATCATGCGATCGATCGCGCGATCGTGCGCTTCGGCCGAAACGTCGCCGCAGATGTCGCTGACGAAATAGACCTCGAAACCCTGTTCGAGCGCGGACAGCACCGGGCCGACGATGCAGACCGAGGTCCAGAGCCCGCCGATCACGACTCTCGGCTTGCCGATGGCGTTAAACGCCGCGACGAAATCGGCGTCTTCCCAGGCGTTCATCGTCGTCCGGTCGATCACGCGCCGATCGGGAAAGGCCGCAAGGATCTCGTCGAAGATCGGTCCCGAAAAGCTCTCCGCCGCCACTGTCGTCAGGATCGTCGACACGCCGAAGCCCGCCGCCGCTTCGGCGACCAGGCCGGCGTTGAGGCGCAGCACGGCGACGTCCTGCGAGCGCACGGGAAAGGCCATCTGCGATTGGTGATCGATCAGCACGAGCGCGTGATCGCCTGGCGTGAGCAGCGACTTCGCGGGCGTGGCGACGGCGGTGACGGTCATCGGGCTCTCCTCGCGGGTCGGAAGCGCCCCCGCGCCAGGATGATCGATGAGAGCGCCCGATGCGCCAACCTGTCCCCGCGCGTGGGATCGGCATACCTTGGTATGGGAGATGCCCGGCTGCTAGAGCACCGCTTCGATCAGCCCGAGCCGTTGCGCCTCGCTTGCTTCGATGTACCAGTTCGACGGCGCCTTGCGCAGCACCTCGTCCATCGTGACGTTCGATCCGTAGATCAGGTTCCGGAAGCCTTCGTTCTGGATCTCGATCGACGCCTGGATCTCGTTGAGCGTCGCTTCGACCGAGGCGATGCAGGTGGTCAGCGGCCCCTCGATCTGCAGCGTCTTGGTCAGCTTTCGCTCGTGGATCATCAGCCGCGTACCGCGCGTGAGATAGCGGTTCTCGCGCGCGAAGAACGACATGAAGGTCGTGCCCGCCGAATAGATCGCGGCCTTGCCCAGGAACACGATCCGCCGCTGTGGCGAAACTTCGCTGTGGAAGCGGACGTCCTCGCCCATCATGCGCGCCACTTCGGGATCGCCGCCGAGGGTGGAAAGCTCGATCGTCACCAGGCCCTCCTGGGCGCAGAGGTCGAGCTGCTGCCGGAAGGTCTGATACATCGCATAGTCTACCGTGCCGGACAGCCGGACCGACGGCGCCCGAAAGTCGACATTGGTCAATCGCACGGGAGTGCCCGTCAGCCGCAGTTCATGCCGGAGATCGGACTGCCGACCGCCAGGGCCGGAAGCAGCCGCCGCGGCGCTCTGGCCGCCATCGGCTGCTCGGATCCCTTCGCGGCATCGAGCGCCACGGGAACGCACTGCGCTTCGAGGAAAGCCTGACGCACGAGCCGTTGCTCGGTCTGAACGCGATGCCGCGCGATGGCCTGGCAGAGCGGGCCATCGTCATCGAGCCGATACCAGAAACCCGAAATGTCGGCCAAGGCCTCCCGCAAGGCCAAGGCGGCTTCTCTATCGGCGGTCGTCACAACCTGCATTCGCGCTCACTCCGTCGGGTATGACGGAATAACTCGTTGAACTGCAGGCAGTTCCTCCGCTCGTCGCAGCGACTGCCTGCGACGATCAGGCCGCCTTTGCGAGGGCGAAACGGCCAACCAGCTCGGTCAGATTGTTCGCCGCGTGATCGAGATTCCGGGCTGCGGCGTGGCTCTGTTCGACCATCGCGGCGTTCTGCTGGGTTACGCGATCCATCGCCGACATGATGCTGTTGGTTTCGCGCAGACGCGTCGACTGCTCGCTCGCCGCCTGCGAAATGTCCATCACCGTCCCGGTCACGCTTTCGACGCTGCCGCTGATCCGCTCGAGCACGCTGCCCGCGCGCCGCACCATCGCGACGCCGGTGCCGACCTGCTGGGTGCTGCTCTCGATCAGCGTGCGGATGTCGGTCGCCGCGTCGGACGAACGCTGCGCGAGCGCGCGCACTTCGCTGGCGACCACGGCGAAGCCGCTGCCTGCCTGGCCCGCACGCGCGGCCTCGACGCCGGCGTTGAGCGCCAGCAGGTTGGTCTGGAATGCGATGGAATCGATCACCGAGATGATCTGGCCGATCTGCGCGGTCGACTGTTCGATGTTGGACATGGCGCCCACCGCCTGGCGGACGATGTCGGTGCCCTCGCTGGCCACGGCCACGGCGTCGCAGGTGCCCTGGTGGGCCATCCGGGCATTCGCCGCGGTGCTGCCGACGGCCGTCGTCAGCGCGTCCACGGCCTCGGCGGCACTGGCCAGTTCCGATGCGTGGTGTTCGGTGCGCTGCGCCAGATCGGCCGAAGCCTGGCTGATCTCACCCGAGCCGCCGCGAATGTTGTTCGCCGCTTCGGCGACCGCGATCATCGTATCGTGCAGGCGCGTGATCGCCGCATTGAAGTCCGAGCGCACGCCTTCGTAGCCGGCGCCGAGATCGGGCAGGTTGACCGTCAGGTCGCCGCCCGCGAGCTTGCGCAGCGATTGCCCGACGACGTCGACCATGCGCGCCATGTCCTGGTCGGACTGGACCTTCGAGCGGCTGGTCTCGCGCAATTGCTCGGCCGCGCGGGCAAGTTTGCCGAGTTCGTCCTGACGGCTCGAATGCAGCACCTCGACGTTGAAATCCTGGCGCGAGATCCGCGAAATGGCTTCCGCCATGATGCCCAGTTCGCTGCCGATCGTGCGCTTGATGACGCGCGCCAGCACGAAGGAGGCCATGCCCGCGAGCGCGGCGATGGCGATCGTGATCGCCATGGTCAGCATGGAGAGCTGCTCCTGCTGCTTGGCGATGACCGCCGCCTGCGCAATGACCGGCTTGCGGATCTCTTCGATCTTGGCGTCGACGACGTCGCCGGCAGCGACGATCGCGGCGGCGCCTTCGGCATCGGCCGGACCGGCCGCCATCACACCGTCGACGGTCTTCACATATTCGGCCGCGCCGGCTTCGACCTCGCGCACGAGCTGGTGCTCGGAGGCGTCGAGAACGGTTTGGGTTTCCTTGAGCGACGTGCCGAAATCGGTGGCATTGCCGCGATAGCTTTCGAGCGTTTCGGGGCTGCGCAGCAATGCGTAGCGGAAGGCGTCGCGCTCAAGCGAGGTGAAGTCCTTTTCGAGCAGCGCGATCTTGAGCGCCTGCTCGGCAACGCGGTTGTCTTCCTGGCCCATCCGCCAGCTCAGCCCCGCACCCATCGTAATCGCCACGATCAGGCACGCGCTCAGCACAAGCGCCGCGATCACCTGGAAGTTCAGCCGCTGCGCAATCGGCATGCGGACGAACCAACGGTCGAGGAAGTTGTCGGATTGCTGCACGATATGAGTGTCCATCTGCCTGGCCGCGCCGCGCGCAACACCGTCATCCCATAGACACGAAGATGGTTAACGAATCGCCGTCCGCCCGCCCGCGTGGACTCCCTAGGACATCCCAGCCCGACGCGAGAGCCCCGAAGCCGTGCTGAGTTTCGCCATTATGAACCACATGTCGCAAAGGTGATTTTGGTTAATGCGCGGCTTCGGAGACCTTGGCCTCGGCGGGATCGAACGCGATCGGTAGCCCCTTGATCCCCCAGGTGCCCGGATAGGGCCGCCAGCCGGCCGGCCCCGTCGAGCGCAGGTTGGTGATGCGCTGGGCGATCAGGTGCAGGCCTTCCTCGAGCTGCGCCTTGGCGATGTATTGGCCGAGGCAGATGTGCGCGCCGAGACCGAACGGGATCGGCGGGTTGGTGTGGACGCGGTCGGGATCGAAGGTTTCCGCATTTTCGGCGACGCGGGGATCGCGGCCGATGACGTTGAGCGGGAACCAGATCATGCTGTCCTTCGGCAGCACGACGCCGCGGTATTCCCAGTCGCGGCCGAGCATGCGCAGCGCCGGCGCCGTGCTCATGTGGCGGAAGGTCTCGCGGATGACCTTGCGGCAATAGTCGATCGATTCGCCGCAGCGCGCGAACATTTCGGGCCGGTCGGCGAGCAGCGACATCATGATCGTCAGGATGTTCTTCGAGGTGTCATAGCCCGCCACGAACAGGAAGATCAGGATGTTCTCGAGCTCGGCGTCGTCGAGGCCGCCCTCCTCCTGGTTCTTGAGCATCAGGTCGAGCAGGTCCTCGGTGTCGGACAGGCGCTTGCCCGCGCGGCGGTCGGCGACGAACTGGCCGACGAACTTCTCGAGCACGAGGGTCGCTTCCTCGAGCTGCGGCAGGAAGTTCGGATCCATGCAGACGCTGAGCCCCAAGGTCTCGAGCGAGGAACGGATCGGCTGGATGGCTTCGGGTGATTGCCCGATCAGCCGGCACATGACGGTGATCGGGAAGTAGGAGGCGAATTCCTCGAAGTCGAACCCACCCTTGGGCACCCATTCGTCGAGCAGGTCGGAGATCACCTCGCGCATCACGTCGCGGTTCTTGTTCGCCTGCCGCGGCGTGAACGAAGGCGCGAGAATCGCGCGCAGCCGCTGGTGCTTGTCACCGCTGATCGCCAGCATGTGGTTGGTCTGGAAGCGCCCCCAGGCCGTGCCGTGCGCCTGCATCACGTCGAGCAGGCCGCCATAGGGCGGCGCGTACTGGTCCTCGCTATGAAAGAACTCGCGGATCGCCTTGTAGTCGTTGATCAGATAGCCGAACGGCGAGGTCGCCAGCCAGGGGTGCTGTTCGCGCGCCGCGGCGAAGTGCGGATAGGGATCGGCGGCGAACCAGTCCTGGCCGATGTCGAGGAAAGGCAGGTCGAGTTCGGTCGCGCGGGGCATGGGATTCACCTCTTCCAAAGTCTTGTGCCACCACGCTTAGCCCGCCGATTACATGTAACCAGATTTACATTTGCGCGGGCCGCACGGTATCCCGCACGCGGGAGACGCAGCGGACATGCGCATCGTAGATCACGAGCAGCGGCGGCAGAAGATCGCCGAAGTGGCGATGGACCTCATCGCGCACGAAGGGCTCGAAGCGACGACGCTCAACCGCATCGCCCGGCAGATGGGCGCGAGCATTCGCGTCATCACCCACTATTTCGCCGACAAAGACACGCTGCTGCTCGCGGTCTATCGGATCCTGGCGCTGCAGGGCCAGGCGCCGATCGCCGAAGTGCTGGCGCGCGATCCCGCCGATCTCGCCGGCGCGCTGAACGTCCTGTGCGGCAGCGACGAGGCCACGCTCAAGCGCTGGCGCGTCTACGTCGCCTTCTGGGACAAGGCCGCGCGCAGCCCTCGCTTCGCCGCCGAGCAGCGGCTGTGGATCGAGAAGACCCTGGCCCTGATCGGCGAGGTCATCGTCGCGCGCACGGGTAGCGCCGGCGAGATCCGCCCGCTGGCGATGGAGCTGATCTCGCTGGTCTACGGCATGTCGGTCCAGCGCACGCTCGATCCCGAGAGCTGGGCGCCCGAGGCGATCGCCGCGGTGATCGATCGCAAGGTACGCGAGGTCGATCTGCTGCGCCCGTCCTAACCGGCTTCGGCAAGTTCCGCGAGCAGGGCGGCAGCGCTGTTCGAGCGTGGCTGCCAGAGCCCGCGTTCGAGCGCTTCGGCCAGTCGCGCCGCGGTCTCGCGCAGCGCCGCGGGATTGGCCTCGGCCATGAACAGGCGCACCGCCTCGTCCTCGATGAAGGCGGCGTGGACCGCGTCGAAATGATGATCGCGCACCGCGTGCGTCGTCGCAGCGAAGGCAAACAGGTAGTCGACCGACGCGGCGATCTCGAAGGCACCCTTGTAGCCATGGCGCATGACCCCGGCGATCCACTTGGGATTGGTCACGCGGGCGCGGACGACGCGGCCGATCTCGTCCTCGAGCGTGCGGATCACCGGCTTTTCGGGGCGCGAGTGATCGTTGTGATAGGATTGGGGCTTGCGGCCTGAGAGGTGCTCGATCGCCGCGGCGACGCCGCCCTCGAACTGGTAATAGTCGTCGCTGTCGAGCAGGTCGTGCTCACGGTTGTCCTGGTTCTGGATCACCGCCTGGGCCTGGGCGAGCCGCGAAGCGAAGAGGTCGCGCTCGCTGTCGCCCTCGACCCCGGCGCCATAGGCATAGCCGCCCCAGTCGAGATAGACCTCCGCCAGATCGGCGCGGCTGTGCCACAGGCGTTCGTCGATCATCGCCTGGAGGCCCGCGCCATAGGCCCCGGGCTTCGAGCCGAACACGCGCACGCCGGCGCGGCGCGCGGCCTGGGCGGGATCGGCGCCATCGGCCACCAGCGCAGCCAGCTCGGCGCGGTGGCGCGCCGCGGCGGGGTTGTCCACCTCGGATTCGTCGAGCGCCATGACCGCGCGCGCGGCGCTGTCGATCAGGTCGATCTGTTCGGGGAAGGCGTCGCGGAAGAAACCCGAGACGCGGAAGGTGACGTCCACGCGCGGTCGGCCGAGCTCGGCCAGGGTCATCATCTCGAAGCCGACCACGCGGCCCGAGGTCCATTCCCAGCGCGGCTTGACGCCCATCAGCGCCAGGGCCTGGGCGATGTCGTCACCGCCGGTGCGCATGTTGGCCGTGCCCCAGGCCGAGAGCGCGACCGTCTGCGGGTATTCGCCCTCGCGTTGCAGATAGTCGGCGACGAGCAGTTCGGCCGACTTGCGCCCGAGTTCCCAGGCGACCGCGGTGGGCACGGCGCGGGTATCGACCGAGTAGAAGTTGCGCCCCGTCGGCAGCACGTCGGGACGGCCGCGCGTGGGCGCGCCCGAAGGACCGGGGGCGACGAAACGGCCGTCGAGGCCCGCGAGCAAGGCCGCGCGCTCGGCCGGACCGCAGGCGTCGATGCGCGGGGCGAGATTGTCGACGATCTCGGCGAGGACACTCGCGACCTTCTCACCATAACCGTCAGGAGGAGATGCGGCTTCCACGAGACTCGCCGCCAGCAATTCCAGCCGCTCGATCGTATCGCCCATGGTCCGCCAGGGATCGTCCGAAACCGAGGCCAGTGCCGCGGGCCGCAGCCCGTCCCAGCGATCGCCGAGCTTGCAGTCGAGCGGGTCGAAGCCCAACGCAAGATCGTCGGCAATAGCCCGCAGCAGCGAGGCCTGCCCGGGCCGGTCGTAGCCGCGCGGCGTACGCGCCAGCGCCACGATCAGGTCGCGGCGCAAACGGCCCTCGGGCGATGCGGTGAAGATATGCAGCCCGTCACGGATCTGCATTTCCTTGAGCTCGCACAGGTAGTTGTCGATCGCCGCCAGGGCATCGTCGTCGTCGCCCACGGCGCCCGCGTCGTGGTCGAGCCCCTGCCCGCGCGCCAGGTCGAGGATGTCGCGGCGCAGCCGGTCGAGCCGGCGCGGGTCCATGCCAGCGGCGAGATAGTATTCGTCGACCAGCGCCTCAAGCTGCTTGAGCGGGCCGTAGGATTCGGCCCGGGTCAGCGGCGGGGTCAGGTGATCGACGATCACCGCGCCGATGCGGCGCTTGGCCTGGGTGCCCTCGCCCGGATCGTTGACGATGAACGGATAGAGCTGCGGCAGCGGCCCGGCGCAGATCTCGGGAAAGCAATCGCGCGAGAGCGAGACGGCCTTGCCCGGCAGCCATTCGAGATTGCCGTGCTTGCCGACATGGACCAGCGCCTGGACGTCGAACGCGCGCGCCAGCCAGACGTGGAAGGCCAGATAGGCGTGCGGCGGCGGCAGCGCCGGGTCGTGGTAGCTCTCCTTGGGATTGATGTTGTAACCGCGCGCCGGCTGCACCGCGACGACGGTATTGCCGAAGCGATGGACCGCGAGCCGGAACGCCCCGTCGCGGACGAAGGGATCGGCTTCGGGCTCGCCCCAGCGCTCGGTCATGCCCGCACGCGCCGCTTCGGGGATCGCGGCGAAGGCCTCGCGGTAGATCGTCAGAGGCAAGGCGATCTCGCCGGGCCGATCCATAGAGGTCAGATCGTTGGTCACACCGCCGGTCATCACCGCCATCAGCCCCGCGCCGTCCTCGGGCGCGCCCGCCGTATCGTAGCCCTCCTCGCGCAAGGCGGTCAGGATCGCCGCTGCGCTCGCGGGCGTGTCGAGACCGACGCCGTTGCCGATCCGTCCGTCGCGGTTGGGATAGTTGGCCAGCACCAGCGCGACGCGGCGATCGGCCGCCGGCGTGCGCCGCAACCGCGCCCAGTTCCAGGCGAGATCGGCGACGAAATCGACGCGATCCTGCGCCACCTGCGGCACGATGATCCCGCATTGCGTGCGTTCGTCGAAGCGTTCGGCCGCCTTGAACGCGATGGCGCGGGTGAACAGCCGGCCGTCGACCTCGGGCAGCGCCACGTTCATCGCCAGATCGCGCGGGCCGAGGCCGCGCGCGGCCGCCTGCCATTCGCTCTCCTCGATCCCCGCGAAGGCGGTCTGGAGGATCGGGCAGTCGGCGCGTTCGAGCACGCCGGGCAACCGCGGCTCGCCCGAGGACGAAGCGGCGAAGCTCGTGGCGTTGACCACGACCTGGGGCGAGACCGCCTCGATCAGCCCGCCGAGCAGGTCGATCGCGAAAGGCTCGCGCAAGGCGCGGACGTGGACCGCGGCAACGTTGAAGCCGCGCGCTTCCAATGCCGCGATCACCGCATCGGCCGCGCCGAGCGTACCGGCGATCATCAGCGCGCGGTAGAACACGAACAGCGCCACGGGTCGCCCCTCGACCCAGCGCGCCCCGAGGTCGGCAAGGCCCGGCCGCTCGACGCCCGCGAGATAGAGCCCGGCATCGGCGATCGGCACGGGATCGTCGGGCAAGCCGACATCGTGCCCGATCAGCCGCGCGGCCTGGCGCAGGAACGACAGGGCATTGGGCACCCCGCCCTGGCGCAGGTATTCGCGCAGCTTCTCGCGGACCTCGGCCGGCACCGTCGAGGCGCGGTCAAGCGCGGGATCGGCCTCGCGCCCGTCGGCGATCGCGGCGAAAGCAATGCCCTTCTCGCGCGCGACGAGCGCGATCTCGTCGATGCCGTAGGGCCAGTAGGACTTGCCGCCGAGCAGGATCACGCAGACGAATTTCGCCTTGGCGACGACCTTCTCGACATAGAGATCGACCGAATAGGGATGCTTGAGCTGGAGCAGGTTCGCCAGCCGAACCGACGGCGCGCCATCCGGCAACAGCGCGGCGGCACCGGCGAAGCAGGCGAGTTCGCTGTCGGCCACGGTCAACACGACGATGTCGCCCGGCGCCTGATCGAGATCGATCGCCTCGTCGCCGTTCGATACGGTGCCGGGGGTGGCGGAGAGGAGGTGCATTACGGCAAGATCCTCCCCTGAAAGGGGAGGTGGCGCGCGCGTAGCGCGTGACGGAGGGGTGTCCCGCTATCGAGGGGGCGACACCCCTCCACCACGCGCTGCGCGCGCGGTCCCCCTCCCCTTCCAGGGGAGGATCGGGACTGCTCCATCATAGCCCTCACCCCACCACGCCGCGCAATCCCGCTTCGATCGCCGCCTGGTCGAGCCCCTTCTGGCCGATCACGACGAGCCCCGTCTTGCGCGCCTCGCCCGGCTTCCAGGCGCGGTCGAAGAAGTGCTGGATCCGCGGGCCGACCGCCTGGATGACCAGCCGGCTCGGCTTGCCCGCGACCGCGACCATGCCCTTGATCCGCAGCACGTCGTGCGCGGCGATGACCTCGCCCAGCTTGCTCACCAGCGCGTCGACATCGGCCACTTCGCCGCCGTTCAGCACGAAGCTGTCGAAGTCGTCGTGGTCGTGCTCCTCGGCGCCGTCCATGTGCGACTTGCGGCTGTCGAGATCGTCCTCGGCGGCGGCGGTGATACCGAGCAGCGCGGCGATGTCGACCGCGCCGTGGTTCGCGTTGACGATGCCGACGCCGGGGCGCGTCTCGGCCTCGACCTGCTGGCGCACCGCGGCCAAGGTCGCGGCATCGACGAGGTCGGTCTTGTTGAGCACGACCATGTCGGCGCAGGCGAGCTGCTCCTCGAACAGCTCCTCGAGCGGGCTGTCGTGATCGAGATTGGGATCGGCCGCGCGGGCTGCGGCCAGCGCCGCCTCGTCATGGGCGAAGCGGCCCGCGGCCACGGCATCGGCATCGATCAGCGCGACCACGCCGTCGACCGTCGCGCGGGTACGGATGTCGGGCCACTGGAAGGCCTTGACCAGCGGCTTGGGCAGCGCGAGGCCGGAGGTCTCGATGATGATGTGCTCGGGCGGGTTCTCGCGGTCGAGCAGCTTCTGCATGGTCGGCAGGAAATCGTCGGCCACGGTGCAGCAGATGCAGCCGTTGGCCAGTTCGACGATGTCGTCCTCGGGGCAGGCTTCGTCGTTGCAGCCCTTGACCAGCTCGCCGTCGACGCCGACGTCGCCGAACTCGTTGATGATCAGCGCCAGCCGCTTGCCCTTGGCGTTCTGCAGCAGGTGGCGGATCAGGGTGGTCTTCCCCGCGCCGAGGAAACCCGTGATGACTGTGGTCGGCACCTTGCTCATGCGCATTCTCCTCGTCGCGGACCGCACGCGCGGCCCGTCCGCGCGCACCGGCCCTGGTGCGCCGCTCAGACGGAGAAATACCGTGCCATGGCCAGTCCCTGGACCGCAGCAAGAGCGACCGGTGCGCCGGCAGGTCTCCTGGCTCGCGGGTCGTCACGCGATGCACGAGCCTTCCCGGACGGCATGCCGGTCCAGTGGCCGCTTCCCGGAAACCGGGAAGCCAGTGCAGCGCGCTATCCGCTTACAGTTGCAGGGACAGCCTGGGTTTTGAGCGGCGAACGCCCGCACCCCGTTCCCGATTAAGCCCCTTGCGGGGCACCGGCGCGATCTGCGGGCGCTCTAGAGCGGCGGCGGTGGCAGCGCAAGCATTCCTCCCCCGTCGGGAGAGGGACTAGGAGCCTAGCCCCGCTTGGGCCCGCGCGGGACCTCGCGGAAGGCGACGCCCTTGTCGCCCGAGGCCTCGCGCGGCATGCCAAGCACGCGCTCGGCGATGACGTTGCGCGAGATCTCGGTGGTGCCGCCACCGATGCACGAGACCTGACGCATCAGGAACTCCATGCCCTGCACGCCGACGCCGTCGCTCTCTTCCTCGGTCCAGCCGGCCGCGCCGGCGCCGGCGAGATCGAAGGCGATCGTGCGCTGGCGGACATTGGCCATGCCGCGGAACAGCCGCGCGACCGAGGACATGTCGGTATTGCCCTTACCCGCCGCCGCGCCCGAGGCGAGCCGGCGCTGCAGCTCGTTCGCGACGAGGCCGAGCGCGCGCGATTCGCCGATCAGCTCCTGCGCGGCGGGATCTTCGAGACGCCCCGCCTGGCGCGCGATTCCCACGGGCGTCACCTCGCTGCGGCCGTGCGACAGGCCCACGGGCTGCGTCACATAGGGCGAATTGTGGCCCATGCGCTCGTGGAACATCCAGCGCTGGCCGACGGTCCAGCCGCCGTCGATCTCGCCGACGCGATCGCTGTCGGGGATGCGGACGTCGGTCATGAACTCCTCGCAGGCCTCGCTCTCGCCGTTGAGGCGCTCGATCCGGCGGATCTCGACCCCCGGCTGCTGCAGCCGCATGAGGAACACGGTGAGCCCCTGGTGCTTGGGCACGTTCCAGTTGGTGCGTGCAAGGACGATTCCCCAGTCGTGCCACCAGGCGCGCGAGGTCCAGACCTTGGCGCCGTTGAGGATCCAGTCGTCGCCATCACGCACGGCCGAGGTCGTCGCGCCGGCAACGTCGGAACCGCCGCCGGGCTCGGACAGCATCTGCGCCCAGAACTCGTCGCCCTTGAGGATCGCGGGGATATGCGCGGCCTTCTGCTCGGGCGTGCCGAATTCCATGATCACCGTCGCGCAAGGCGTGAAGGTGGGCACGGTGAAGCGCGAGGGGTATTCGTGGCCCGCGAGTTCCTCGTTGAAGGCGCGGTTGTGGTCGGGGGTCAGGCCCTGGCCGCCGTATTCCTTGGGGAAGCAGAGCCCCGCAAAGCCGGCGTCGTAGAGCTTGCGCTGCAGCGCGCGGTCGCGCGCCACGGCGACGAGTTCCTCTTCGTCGTCGGCGCAGTCCTGGGTCAGGTCGAAGGGCTGGATCGGGCCGAGATTGGCCTTGATCCAGTCGCGGGCGCGCAAGCGGAAGTCTTCGACGCTTTCGCCAATGGCATTGTTGCCCTCGCTCATGCCGCGGCCTCCTTCTCGATCTGGATTTTGGCGAGCAGCCGGCGGTGGTCGGCCGGCGTGCCGTAGAGCAGGCGGTTCAGCGAAACGCGCCGCAGGAAGAAGTGCAGGTCGTGCTCGTAGGTCACGCCGATGCCGCCGTGGAGCTGGACGCAGTCCTGCGCCAGCTCGGGGCCCTGCTCGCCGATGTAGGACTTGGCGGCGCTGGCCTTCTCGGTCGCCGATGCGGTCCGGTCGGCGACGGCCTCGGCCGCGGCGTCGGCGATCGCATGGCTGCCTTCGAGCCAGGACTTCATGTCGGCGAAGCGGTGCTTGAGCGCCTGGTACGAGGCCAGCGCGCGGCCGAAGGTGTAGCGGTCGAAGGCCCAGTCGAGCGTCATCGCGAAGGCCATGTCCATCGCGCCGACGGCCTCGGCCGTGAGCATGACCGCGGCGTTCTCGACCTGGCGCGAGACCTGCGCGCCGGCCTGGCCGTATTCGCCGATCAGCGCAGACGCAGGCGCGCGAACGCCGTCGAAGGAGACCGCGCCGAAGCGGCGCGTCACGTCGATGCCCTTGAGTGCGGTGACCGTGACGCCCGGCGCATCGGCGGGAACGAGCACCTGGGTCATGCCGCTGTCGCTGCGACCGGTGACGAGGAAGTAGCCCGCCTGCTTGGCCGACTCGACCGGACGCAGGGTGCCGTCGATCACCAGGTCTTCGCCGTCCTTGCGGATCGTGATCGCGGCCTCCCCGGGGTTCTGCCAGGGCGCGTGGCCGAGAACGCTCGTGGCGATAACGCCGCCGGTCAGCACGTCGCCGAGCACGCCGCGCTGAAGATCGCCCGCCTGGCCGCTCAAGGCCGATGCGACGACGTTGCAGTCCACGAGCGGCCCCGGTGCGGCGTTGCGGCCGAATTCGTAGGCGATCAGCGCGAGATCGACCGCACCGCGGCCGCTGACGCTGCCGCCGCCGTCGTCCTCGCTCACCAGCAGCATGGTCCAGCCGAGTTCGGCGCCCGAGCGCCAGTAGGCCGGATCGAAGCCCGCCGGATCGTGGCGCAGATCCTTGCGCTGCCGGCTCAAAGGTACGTGATCGCCCAGAAAGCGCGCGGTCGTGTCGCGCAAGAGCTCCTGGTCAGAAGTCAGGACATGCCACATAGATTCGTTCTCCCGCCGCGAGGGCTAAATGCTGCGGGAGAGCTTGGCAATCCAGCATGCCGAACAAGTGTTCAGCATATCGCGGGGCCGAAGTGCCTATTCGTGGCGAAGGGCGTCGATCGGATTGAGCGAGGCGGCGCGGCGCGCGGGGAAATAGCCGAAGACCACGCCGATCAGCCCCGAGATGATGAAGGCGACGACGTTGATCTGCACGTCGAAGGTCCAGGGCACCTGCATCAGGGGCGTCGCCACGGCGATCACCACTTGCGCCAGCAGCAGTCCGATCACCCCGCCGAGGCACGACAGCACGATCGATTCGACCAGGAACTGGAGCAGCACCTCGTTGGCGACCGCGCCGATCGCCAGGCGGATGCCGATCTCGCGCGTGCGCTCGGTCACCGAGACGAGCATGATGTTCATGATGCCGATGCCGCCGACGACGAGGCTGATCGCCGCCACGGCGGTGACGATGCCCGTCAGCAGGGTCGTCGTGCCCGTCAGCGTGTCCGAAATCTGCCTGGTGTCGAAGATGTTGAAATTGTCCTCGCGCCCGTCGGTGATCCGCCGGCGTTCGCGCAGCAGGTCGCTGATCGAGGCCTGGACCTGGCTCGTCGAATAGGCCTGGTCGACCCCGACGAGCATCAGCCGCACGTCGGTGCTGCCGGTGAAGCGGCGCTGGACCGCCTTGATCGGCATGATCACGACATCGTCCTGATCGCCGCCGAAGCCTGCCTGGCCGCGCGTCGAGAGCACGCCGATGACGTCGCAACTGACATTGCCGATGCGGAAGCGCAGTCCCACCGCGCCGCCGCCGCGGAACAGGTTCGAGCGCACCGTATTGCCGATGATGCAGACCGCCTTGCCCGCGGCTTCCTCGGCCGGGGTGAAGTACCGCCCCGAGGCGAGCGGCCAAGGCTGGACCTTGAAGTAGTCCGAGGTCGTGCCGTTGATCGTCGTCGACCAGTTGGCGCCTTCGTAGATCGCCGTCGCAGTCGATTGTGCCTGCGGCGCGACCGCGGTGACGCCGGCGATCTGCTGGGCGATCGCGGTGACGTCGCTGGGATCGAAGTCGGGCGGGCGCGGTCCGCCGCCACCGCGGCCGAAGCCCTGGCCCGGGCGGATCTGCAGGACGTTGGTGCCCAATGCGGAAATCTGCTGCTGCACCGCCGCCGTGGTCGCCTTGCCCAGCGTGGTCATCGCCACGACCGCGCCGACGCCGATGACGATGCCCAGGATCGTCAGGAACGAGCGCAGCATGTGCCGGCGGATAGACCGCAGTGCGAGAAGGAAGATCGTGCCTAGCATGGGAAATCCTCCCCGGAACGGGGAGGGGGACCGCCACCGAAGGTGGTGGTGGAGGGGGTTCTCGTCCTTTCGCAACGTCGCGCGATGAGGAGAGCCCCCTCCGTCAGCGCTTCGCGCTGCCACCTCCCCGTACCGGGGAGGATGAGATGCACACCGCTCATGCCGGTGCCCCCGCACTCTGGCCCTGGTCGATGCGATCGACGAGGCCATCCTTGAAGTGGACGATCGTGTGCGCGAAGGCCGCCATGTCGGGCTCGTGCGTGACCATCAGCACGGTGATCCCGGCATCGCGGTTGAGGCTGGTCAGCAATTGCATGATCTCGACCGAGCGCTCGCTGTCGAGATTGCCCGTGGGCTCGTCGGCGAGTAGGACGTCGGGGTTGGTGACGATCGCGCGCGCGATCGCGACGCGCTGCTGCTGGCCGCCCGAGAGTTCGGCCGGAGTGTGGTCCCACCAGTCCTTGAGCCCGACCTTGTCGAGCGCCGCCAGCGCCGCCTCGCGCCGCGCCTCTTTGTCGTCGCCGCGATAGACCAGCGGCAACTCGACGTTCTCGAGCGCCGAGGTCCGCGCCAGCAGGTTGAACCCCTGGAACACGAAGCCCAGGTACTTGCGCCGCAGCAGCGCGCGCTGGTCCCGGTCGAGCGCCTCGACCGGGCGGCCCTTGAACAGGAAGGTGCCGGCGCTGGGCACGTCGAGGCAGCCGAGGATGTTCATCGTCGTCGACTTGCCCGACCCCGAAGGCCCCATGACCGCGACGAAATCGCCGCGCTGGATGTCGAGGTCGACGCCCTTGAGCGCCTGGAACGCGGTGGCGCCCTCGCCGTAGACCTTGGTGACGCCGCGCAGCCGGATCAGCGGGTCGGGATCACTGACCACCGCCGCCGCCTCCGCCGCTGCCACCCTGGCGCCGGCGCTGGCCGCCGCCCTTGCTCTGGTTGTCACCCGCGCCCGCGAGCTGCCCGGTGATGACCTGCATGCCCGGCTTGAGCCCGCCCGAGATCACCTCGGTCTGCGAACCGTCGCTGTCGCCGGTGACGATCTGCACGGCCTGCGGCTTGCCCTCTTCCCCCTTGATGTAGACGGTCTGCGTCGCGCCTCGGCTCAGGGTCACCTGGCGTTCGGCACGGTTGCGCCGCGGCGGGCCCATCGACAACTGCTTGGCGATGCCGCCCTGGTCCTGCCCACTTGCGGCCGAAGCCTGCGGCGTGAAGCGCAGCGCGGCGTTGGGCACGAGCAGCACGTTCTGCTTGTCGGCGGTGACGATGTCGGCTGTCGCGGTCATCCCGGGGCGCAATTGCTGGCCGCCGTTGCTCACCGAGAGATCGGCCGCATAGGAGACGACCTGGCCCGTGGTCGAAGTGGTCGAGGTCGTAGACGAGGAACTGGCCGCCTGCGCGCTCAGGTTCGAGCCGATCTCGACGCGCGTGATCTGGGCGGGGAAGGACTTTCCGGGGAAGGCGTCCACGGTGAAGGTCGCGCGCTGGCCCTGCTTGACCGCGCCGACGTCGGCCTCGTCGATCGCGACCTCGAGCTTCATCGCCGACAGGTCCTCGGCGATGACGAAAAGGGTCGGCGTGTTGAACGAAGCGGCGACGGTCTGGCCGGGATCGACCTGGCGCGCGAGCACCACGCCGGCGACGGGCGAGCGGATGATCGCGCGCGCGCGTTGCGTCTGGCTCTGCGACAGGGTGGCCTGAGCCGCGGTGACGTTGGCCTGCGCGACCCGGAGCGCGGCGACCGCGCGCTGGGCATTGGCGCGGCCGGTCTGGAGTTCGGTGCCCGAGGGGACCTTGCCGTTGGACAGGCGATAGACCTCTTCGAGCCGCGCGAGCTGGGCCTGTGCCTCGGCCACCGTGGCGCGTGCCTGGCCGACCTGCGCCTGCTGCGCGGCGACCTGGGCCTGACCCTGGCGGATCTGGTCGTCGATCTGTTCGGGGTCGATCTCGGCGAGCGCCTGACCCGCTACGACCCGGTCGTTGACGTCGACCAGCACCTTGACGACGAGGCCCGACAGCTGCGAGCCGACGGTGACCTGATTGGTCGGCGCAAGCTTGCCCGTAGCCGAGACCGTGGTGACGAGGTGGCCGCGCTCGACCGCGACAGTGGTATATTCAGGCTCGCTCGAACCGCCGACGCAGCGTGCGAGGACGAGCACCAGGATCAGCACAACCACGACCACGCCGCCCCACTTGGCATAGCGATACCAGGCCGGCTGCGGCTTCACGCCGAGGAATTCGTCGAGGTTTTCATCTGCCATGGTCAATTCGTCCCTGCCGGCCCGGGAGCCGCGCTTGTCGCGTTAAGTTCCGGCGTCGTATCCACGGTGGGCGTCACCGCCGGATCCCAGCCGCCGCCGAGCGCGGCATAGAGCGCGATCAGCGCCGTCGCCTTGTCCGAGCGCGCCTGGACCAGCCCGTTGCGCGCGGAGATCAGCGAGGCTTCCTGCGTGTTGAGCGTGGTGAAGTCGGTCAGGCCCGAGCGGTACTGGCTGCGCGCGAGCAAGGTCGAATTGCTCGCCGCGTCATAGGCGATGGCGAACTGGCGTTCGCGCTCCTGCGCCGATTGCAGCGCGACGACGGCGTTCTCGACATCCTCGAGCGCGGTCAGCACGGTCTGCTTGTAGGCGGCGAAGGCGGCATCGGCGCCGGCGCGGCTCGATCGCACCTGCGCGTTGAGCCGACCGCCGTTGAAGATCGCCTGGCTGATCCCGGCGAAGAGCCCGCCGGTGATCGCGTCGAACAGGCCGCCGATATTGCCGGCATTGGCATCGAGGCTGCCGCTGATGCTGAGCGCCGGATAGAGCTGCGCCTTGGCGACGCCGATCTGCGCGGTCGCCGCGGCCAGGTTGCGCTCGGCCGCGCGCACGTCGGGGCGCTGGCGCAGGACATTGGCGGGAATGTCGGCACCGACGCTCGCCGGGCCCTTGGGGATCGGCTTGACCGCCGCGAGCAGCGGCTTGAGCGCGCCGGGCGCCTGGCCGGTCAGCACGCCGATGCGCGAGACCGCGGCGTTGTACTGCTGCTCGACCTGCGGAATGTTCGCCGCGGTCTGCGCACGGCTGGCACGGGCCTGCTCCTGATCGACCGACGAGACCAGGCCCGCCTGAACGCGGAAGCCCGCGATCTCGAGATTGTCGTCCTGGATCGCGAGGCTCGCCTTCGCATTCTCAAGCTGCGCCTGATAGGCGCGCGCCAGCACGTAATTGCGCGCGACCTCACCCTGCACCGAGAGCAGCGCGGTGGCATAGTCGAAGCCCGCGGCTTCGTATTGCGCGCGGCTCGCCTCGACACCGCGGCGGATGCCGCCGAACAGGTCAAGCTGATAGCTCGCGTCGAGCCCCAGCGAGAAATTGCTGCGACCGCCGCCGCCGGCCGTGGTCACCGTGCCGTCGGGCAGGGTCAGGGTCGAGCCGCCGCCGCGGATCGCCTCGCTGCGGCTGAAGCCGCCCGAGCCCGAGATCGTGGGAAACAGCGAGGACTGGCTGACCACGAGTTGCTCGCGCGCCTGGCGCAGCCGCGCCACGGCCTGAGCCAGATCGAGATTGGCCGCGGCCGCCTGCTCGACGAGCTGGCCGAGCACGGGATCGTCGAAATTGCGCCACCAGCGCGTCAGGTCCTCGCGCGTCGGCGCCGCGGTGACCGACCAGGCATCGGGAACGCCGAGCTCGGTCGCGCTCCTGGGCCGATAGTTCGGCCCCACGCTGCAGCCCGACAAGACCGCAGTCGCGAGCAGGATATGTACAATACGCTTCACAGCGCTTTGGATGACTTTGGCATGTTCCCGCGTCCAGTCGCAATTTGTCGCTGTGTGCACCCGCGACGCTAAACTCACGGTCGCGCGATCGGTTGCGCCGTGAGGCCGCGTGTCGGTTCCGGATAGACGGTCGGCCGACAATCCCACCGTCGCAAAACCCGCCCTATCCGTCGCCATAGCAAAGCTTTGCATTGACTTTCGGCGAGTCAACCGAATAAGTAGACATTAATCCGCACGGCAATGGGCTGGTCAGGCTCGCAGTGCATCGAACGGATCCTGACCCGCGGCTTTTGATCGGGAAGCAGCTTGCTCCGCGTTACCAACGGCTAAAGCGCGCGATGCTCAGGCGACAGCGCCAGGCCTCGTGTTCCCCTCAACGATGAGGTGATGCGATGCGCATGTGTTCTACCAACAACTGATCCCCCTCTGACGGGGCGCAGGACGGCCGCAATGGCCAATCCTGGCGCCGGCTGATCCCCAGCCCCCGCGGGCGGACATGCGACGTCCTGCACCCTTTCGTCAGCTCTCGTGACCTCGTCACGCCTCGTGCGGCGCCCTGCGTCCGCCGGAACCCCTTCCCGTGCCCCCTTCCCAAGCCATGACAGGAGCCCCCCTATGGCCACCGCAATCGACCGCTATCCGAATTCCAAGGACCCCGCCTCGCCGCTCGACATCCGCCCCGTGACCGGCCGCATCGGCGCCGAGATCCGCGGCGTCCAGCTCTCGGGCGATCTCGACGCCCAGACAGTCCAGGCCATCGAGGCTGCCCTCGTCCGCCACAAGGTCATCTTCTTCCGCGGCCAGACCCACCTCGACGATGCCGAGCACGAGGCCTTCGCCGGCCTGTTCGGCGATCCGGTCGCGCACCCGACGGTGCCCGTGGCCGAAGGCTCGCGCTACCTGCTCGAGCTCGACAGCAAGGAAGGCTATGCCGCTTCGTCGTGGCACACCGACGTGACCTTCGTCGACGCCTATCCCAAGGGCTCGATCCTGCGCTCGATCACCGCGCCCGAAGCCGGCGGCGACACGGTCTGGGCCAACACCGAGACCGCCTATGAAGGCCTGCCCGAGCCGCTGCGCCAGCTCGCCAACAACCTCTGGGCCGTGCACACCAACGACTACGACTATGCCGCGCAGTTCGGCCTCAAGCGCGACACGTCGGACCCCGAAGCGGCACAGCAGAAGCGCGCCGAGTTCCAGAAGGCGGTCTTCGCCTCGACGGTCTACGAGACCGAACACCCCGTGGTCCGCGTCCACCCCGTCTCGGGCCAGCGCAGCCTGCTGCTCGGCCACTTCGTGCGCAACTTCGTCGGTCTGAACAAGGCCGACTCCGCGAAGCTCTACGACGTGCTGCAGGAGCACATCACCAAGCCCGAGAACGTCGTGCGCTGGCGCTGGGAGCCCGGCGACGTGGCCTTCTGGGACAACCGCGCCACCCAGCACCGCGCCGTCGCCGATTTCGCGCTCCAGCGCCGCACCTTGCGCCGCGCGACGGTCAACGGCGACGTTCCCGTGAGCATCGACGGCCGCACCAGCCGCACCACGAAGAAAGAAAAGGCGGCGGCCACCGAGGCTGCCTGACAACCGCCGCCTGGGCCGGCGGCGCTAGCGCTGCCGGCCCCTCCCCTGACTTCAAGCTTCGGATACCCCCATGGCCACGAGCTTCGCACCAACCTTCGCCGAAGCGCCACCGCGCGCCAGCAAGACCGCAGGTCTTCCCACCGCGCGGCTCGCCGCCTTCTCCACGCTCGCCGCGCCCGTCGCGGCCGCGCAGGTGCCGATCACCAATTTCCTGCCCGCTTTCTATGCGCAGACCTTCGGGATCTCGCTGGCGGCGCTCGGGATGATCTTCCTGGCCGAGCGGCTCTGGGGGGCCTTCGCCGATCCCTTCGTCGGCGTGCTGAGCGACCGGACGCGCAGCCGTTTCGGCCGGCGCCGGCCGTGGATCGCCGGCGGCGCCGCGATCTACGGCCTGTCCGCGGCCGCCTTGTTCTTTCCACCCGCGGGAGTGACCCCGCTTTATCTCGGCCTGGCGCTCTTCGCCTTCTATCTGGGCTGGGCGATGATCCAGATCCCCTATCTCGCCTGGTCGGGCGAGATCTCGGGCGAGTACCACGAGCGCACGCGCATCGCGACTTTCGTGACCGTCGCCAGCTCTGTGTCACTGCTTCTCGTCATGCTGCTGCCGGCACTGATCGACCAGTTCCGCCCCGGCGACGACCGCTTGCGCATGGCGGGTATGGGCGCGGTCATCCTGGCAACGCTGATCCCCGCGGCTTTCCTGACCTTGCGCGCCTTTCCCGAAGCCCCCGCTCCTTCCGCGCTGCGCCAGAAGGGGCCCGGCCTCGTCACGACCTTGCGGCTGATCGCACGCGAAAAGCTGCTGCTGCGCGTGATCTTCTCCGACATGGCCGTCACCTTCGGCCAGGGCGTGCGCGGCGCGCTCTTCATCTTCGTCGTCACGTTCTACATGGGGCTGCCCAAGCTCGGCGCGGCGCTGATGCTCGCACAGTTCATCTTCGGCATTGCCGCCGGGCCGATCTGGATGACGATCGCCAAGCGCTTCGGCAAACACCATACGGCGATAGCCGGCGAACTCGTCCAGGTGGCGATAAATTTCGCTCTCTTGCTGCTCGCCCCAGGGAGCGTCGGCCTGCTGATCGCCCTGACCCTGGCCCAGGGCCTAGCCCAAGGCTCGGGCAACCTCATGCTCCGGGCGATGGTCGCAGACATTGCCGACCGGCACCGGCTCGAGACCGGCGAAGATCGCACCGCACTGTTCTATTCGGCCTTCAGCATCTCGATGAAGGCGGGCATGGCACTCGCAGTCGGTGTCGCCCTGCCGCTGGTCGGTGCCGCCGGCTTCGATCCCGCCGCCGCGCATAACAGCCCCGCCGCCCTGCAGGTTCTGCTGATCGTCTTCGCGGTCGGTCCGGCACTCGCCCACCTCGCTTCCGCGGCCCTGCTGCGCGGTTTCACGCTCGACCAGGAAACGCACGAAAAGGTCCGCCGCGAGCTAGACCGCCGCGCCGCCGCTACCGCCTGAACTTCCTCCCCAGCCCCTCAGGAGAACGCCGATGAACGCCGTCACCACCATCGAGATACCCCGCACGCAAGATCTCGGCGCGGTCGAAGTGATCCGGGTCGAAGCCAATCTCGGCGCCGAAGTGCGCGGGCTCGACCTGACCGCGCCGATCACGTCCGAAGTGACCGACCTTCTGCGTCGGCTGCTGTGGGAACATCAGGTCCTGTTCTTCCGCGACACCGGCATCGACAATGCCCAGCAGGCCGCGATCGGCCGCGTGTTCGGCCCGCCGGTCGCGGACTCGATCGCCAAGCGCCACGGGGTCAAGGACGAAGACATCCTGCCGATGAACACCGGGCCTTATTCGAACGCCTACTACGGCACGCCCTGGCACGCCGACGCAACCTATCTCGAACAGCCCTATCTCGTCTCGGTCCTGCGCAGCGTGATCGCTCCCGAACTCGGCGGCGACACGGTCTGGTCGAGCGGCATTTCCGCCTACGAGGCGCTGTCGCCCGAAGTGAAGGACAAGATCGACGGCCTGACCGCGATCCACCGCCCGAACTCCAAGGCCTACAAGCTGATCGACGACAAGTCCGAGCTCGACACCTATCTGCACCAGTACAGCGGCGTGCAGCACCCGGTGGTCATCACCCATCCGTTCAACGGCAGGAAGGTGCTCTACGTCAACGAGGGCTTCACCGAGGAGCTGGTCGGCCTGCCCGAGGACGAAGGCCGCGAATTGCTGGCCCATCTCAAGCAACAGTTCTCGCGGCCCGAGAACCAGGTGCGGTTCAAGTGGCGCCCCGGCTCGCTGGCGATCTGGGACAACCGCGCGACCCAGCACAAGGGCGTCGCCGACTACGGCAACCAGCAGCGCCAGCTCGTGCGCGTCGTCGCCGCCGGCGAACGCCCCAGCCGCTGAAAGGAGATTCGACCATGTCCCTCAAGCTCGGCGACACCGTGCCCGACTTCGCGCAGGACTCCACCGAGGGTCCGCTCCACTTCCACGACTGGGCCGGCGACAGCTGGGTCGTGCTGTTCTCGCATCCCAAGGACTATACGCCGGTCTGCACGACCGAGCTCGGCACGGTCGCGCGGCTCAAGCCCGACTTCGACAAGCGCGGGGTCAAGGTGCTCGGCCTCTCGGTCGATCCCGTCGACAGCCACGAGGGTTGGGCCAGGGACATCGCGGAGACGCAAGGCACGGCGCTCAACTTCCCGCTGATCGCCGATCACGATCGCAAGGTCTCGAACCTGCTCGACCTGATCCATCCCAAGGCCTCGGACACGACCACGGTGCGCACCGTGCTGGTGATCGATCCGACGAAGAAGCTGCGCCTGACCCTGACCTATCCCGCCTCGACCGGCCGCAACTTCGCCGAGATCCTGCGCACGATCGACAGCCTGCAACTGACCGACAACCACAAGGTGGCGACGCCGGCCGACTGGCGTCAGGGCGACGACGTGATCATCGTCCCCTCGCTCGACGACGAGGCCGCCGAAGCGCTGTTCCCGCAGGGCTGGACCGCGCAAAAACCCTATCTCCGCCTGGTCCGCCAGCCCGAAGCAGTCCGCTAAAGCTTCGCTTGCGCGTCGCGCAGGAAAGCTACGTTGCGACAATACTCAACCGATTTAGTGGTAATTCATCGGATGGTCCTCCGGCTGGCTTCCAGCGAACGGCCCGCGGCTTTTGACGAGATGCAGCTTGCTCCGCGTAATCAAAGGCTAAAGCGCGCGGTGCCCAGGCGACAACGCCAGGCATCGTGATCTCCCAGGGGACCAGGAGAAAACGATGCGCACTAAACCTTTCGGCCACTGACCGGAACCGCCCTCCGGCGGACCTTAAGGCCAACAGCCCAGCCGGCAACGGCAGGCACTTCACAGATCGAAAGCGGGGCCGGCCAGCGGCCCGCGACCCCATGCGCGCAACGTCCTTGCGAAAGCGACGACGCTTGCCCGCGCGGGAGGCTCAGGGAAAATACATATGAATTCTGCTCGTCTGCGCGCCGCCCGCGGCGCCATCGTCCTTCATTCGACCACGGCCGCGCTGGCGCTGGTCGCCGCCACTCCGGCCTTTGCCGACACGGCCGCCGAGACCGCCGACGTCGCAGCTGCCGATGCCGCCTATGGCGAACCCATCCTGGTCACCGCGCGCCGCCGTGAAGAAAAGTCGCAGGACGTGCCCGTCGCGATCAGCGTCGTCGATGCCGGCACGCTCGACCGCACGGGCAACTTCACGATCAACCAGATCCAGCAGCTCGTGCCGAGCCTGCAGGTCACCTCGACCAATCCGCGCAATTCCAACATCAACATCCGCGGCCTCGGCGCCAATTCGGCGATCGCGGTCGACGGCCTCGAATACGGCGTCGGCTTCTACGTCGACGGCGTCTATTTCGCGCGGCCCGGCCAGTCGCAGTTCGATCTGGTCGACCTCGCCCAGGTCGAAGTCCTGCGCGGGCCGCAGGGCACCTTGTTCGGCAAGAACACCACAGCCGGCGCGCTCAACGTCACCACGCGCCTGCCCAGCTTCGATCCCGACCTGACCGTGGAGGGAACGCTCGGCAATTACGATTACCACCAGATCCGCCTCTCGGCCTCGGCACCGATCGTCGACGACAAGGTGGCGTTCCGCATCAGCGTGGCCGACACCCACCGCGGCGGCTTCCTGCTCAACCGCACCAACCTGACCAAGGCGCAGGACTACGACAACTTCACCGCGCGCGGCCAGCTGCTGATCAAGCCCAATACGGACGTCAGCATCCGCCTGATCGGCGACTATTCGAAGCAGACGCTGCATTCGAACCTGACCCTGATCGACGGCTATTTCACGACCTTCGCCAATGGCGCGCCGATCGCCAACAACATCTTCGACCGCGCCGCGCGGTTCAACTACACGCTGCCGACGACCAACGCCTTCGCGCGCGTCGGCGATGCGGACTCGCCCTACCAGGCGAACATGGAGAGCTACGGCGTCTCGGGCGAGCTCAACTGGGACTTCGGCAAGGCGACGCTGACCTCGATCACCGCCTACCGCTGGTGGGACTGGTATCCGGCCAACGACATCGACGGCACCTCGCTGGCGATCAACACCCTGGCGCAGCAGCAGAACTTCCAGCGCCAGTTCACCCAGGAACTCCGCCTCGCCTCGAACGGCCGCAACACGGTCGATTACCAGGTCGGCCTGTTCTACCTCTACCAGATCATCCGCGGCTATGGCCGCACCGGCTACGGCAAGGACTTCGCCGCCTGGAACCTTCCGCCGACCACGCCCGCCGCGACGATCGCCGCGGTGTCGCAGGCGCTGACCGGCTTCGAGGCCGATAGCTACTCAGACCCGCGGACCAAGAGCTACGCGGCCTTCGGCCAGGCCGACTGGCACATCACCGACACGCTGACCCTGACCGCGGGCCTGCGCTTCACCCATGAGGACAAGGAAGGCTCGTTCACCCGCTTCCAGGTTCCCACCAGCGGGCTCAATCTCTCGACCCTGCCCGCAGCCCAGGCCGCCGCGCTTCAGGCCATCCGCGACAGCGCCGCCTATCAGCTCGGCAATCTGACATTCTCGGCCAAGACCAAGTCCGATGCGCTCTCGGGCCTGATCACGCTCGGCTACAAGATCACCCCCGACGTCCTGCTCTACGGCTCCTATTCGCACGGCAGCAAGTCGGGCGGGCTCAACGTCACGGCGGGCGGCGCCGCCCGGCCGGTGGTCGATCCCGAGAAGGTCGACTCGTTCGAGATCGGCCTCAAGTCGCAGTTCCTAGACAACCGCGTGACCTTCAACCTCGCGGCCTTCCTCACCGAGATCCGCGACTACCAGACCACGGTCTCGGAGCTGATCACGGGCACGGTCTATACCCAGTACATCGACAACATCCCCAAGGTGCGGTCGAAGGGCATCGAGGCAGACCTCGCCTATGCGCCGACCGACTGGCTGCGCTTCACCGCCTCGGGCGCCTATACCGACGCCAAGTTCGTCTCTTTCGCGAACTCGCCGCAGGCCCCCGACAAGAGCAACCAGGGCGGCATCCAGGATCTGTCGGGCCAGCGTCTGCCGGGCGTGTCGAAGTTCGCCTATTCGCTGGGCCTCGACGCCTCGCAGCCGTTGACCGAGAACTTCGAGGCCTATGTCCACGCGGACTACCTGCACCGCTCGTCGTTCAACTCGACCGCGACCCTGAGCCAGTACGGCGTGATCCCCGCCTATGGCCTGCTCAACGGCCGCATCGGCCTGCGCACCGCCGACGGCAAGTACGACTTCGCCTTCTGGGCCCGCAACCTGACCAACGAGGATTACTACATCACCCGTGCGCCGGGGACCTTCGGCCTGCTCACCGGATCGGTGGGCGAGCCGCGGACGGTCGGCGCGACGCTCCGTGTGAAATATTAAAGTCACCTCCCGATCGGGCTGCCGTGTGCACCTGATCCCCTAGGGCCGGGCCGCTCCGGCGGCCCGGCCACTTTTTCGCTGCCAGGATTGAAGGGGACGATCGATCCCCGCACCAGGAGAGAGCCAATGCGGAAACTTTTGCGGCCCTGCCTCGCCGTGCTGAGCTTGCTGGCAAGCACCACGCCGGCTCTGGCAAAGGACGCCGCCAGGCGCCCGAACTTCCTGATCATCCTCGCCGACGATCTCGGCTTCTCGGACATCGGCGCCTTCGGCGGCGAGATCGCGACGCCCAACCTCGATGCCTTGGCCGCGCGCGGGCTCAAGCTGACCGGGCTGCATACCGCGGCGACCTGCTCGCCGACGCGGGCGATGCTGCTCACCGGGCTCGACAACCACGAAGCCGGGCTGGGCTCGATGGCCGAGGCGCTGACCGCCAACCAGCGCGGCAAGCCCGGCTACGAAGGCCACCTGCGCCCCGACGCCGTCTCGCTGGCCGAACGCCTCGGCGCCTCCGGTTATCGCACGCTGTTCTCGGGCAAGTGGCACCTCGGCCTGACGCCCGCGCAGGATCCGCACGCACGCGGCTTCCAGCACAGCTTCGCGATGCTCCAGGGATCGCACAACCATTTCGGGCGCGACGTCTCGACCGATCCGAGCAAGATCGGCGGCTTCACCTATCGCGACAACGGGCAGACCCTGTCGAGCCTGCCCGCCGATTTCTATTCGTCGGATGCCTTCGCCACGCGGCTGATCGCCGACCTGCGCGCGAGCAAGGCGGGCACCGACGCGAAGAAGCCGTTCTTCGCCTACCTCGCCTTCACCGCCCCGCACTTCCCGCTGCAGGCGCCGGCCGAGACGATCGCCAAGTACAAGGGGCGTT
Organism: Novosphingobium sp.; assembly: GCA_004211435.1. Lineage (GTDB taxonomy): Bacteria > Pseudomonadota > Alphaproteobacteria > Sphingomonadales > Sphingomonadaceae > Novosphingobium > Novosphingobium anseongense. Next base: position 123,244 of record SECS01000001.1, read on the forward strand.
ACGACGCCGGCTACGAAGCCCTGCGCACCGCGCGGCTGAAGCGTCAGGTCGAACTCGGCCTGCTCGACGCCAAGACCATACCGCACGACCTCGACCTCTCCGTCCCCTGGGCCTCGCTGACACGAGACCAGAAGGCACGCGCGGCACGGCGCATGGAAGTCTATGCGGCGATGGTCGACCGGCTCGACTGGAACGTCGGCCGTGTGGTCCAGGCGCTCAAGGACAGCGGCGAATACGATGACACGGTCATCCTGTTCCTCGCCGACAACGGCGCCGAAGGCTCGGCGCTCGACGACCGCTCGATCCCGCGCGTGATGGCGCGCTACGACGCGGCCGACAACCGGCTCGAGAATGTCGGCGCGGCCACGTCCTACGAGTCCATAGGCCCCGGCTGGGCCGAGGCCGCGACCGCGCCCTCGTGGCGGTTCAAGGCCTTCGAGACCGAAGGCGGCACCCGCGTCGTATCCTTCCTGGCCGGCCCCGGCGTGAAGCCGGGCATCAGCCATGCCTATGCCAGCATCGCCGACGTCGCGCCGACCTTCCTGGATCTGGCAAAGGTGCCGGCCACGACGCCGCTGCGCGGGCGAAGCTGGACCGGCCTGCTCGGCGGCAAGGCGCGCACCGTCTACCCGGCGAGCCAGCCGATCGGCGCCGAACTGTTCGGCGGCCGCTCGCTGCGCCAGGGCGACTGGAAGCTGCTCGACACCGGCGACGGCGTCTGGCGCCTGTTCGATCTCGCGCGCGATCCCGGCGAGACGCGCGATCTCGCCGGGCACGAGCCCGCGCGCAAGGCCGCGCTGCTCGCCGCCTACCAAGGCTATGCCCGCGAGGTCGGAGTGGTCGAGCCCGACACGCGCCAGCCCTTTCTGAACCAGCCCTCACCCCGACAGCAGCCTCATCAGGGAGAATGACATGAAACGAAACTTCGTCCGCATGGCGACCGCGCTGGTCGCGCTCACCGCCGTGCCCGCCATGGCGCGCGACGCCGCGCCAGCGCCGCAACGCCCGAACTTCCTGATCATCGTCGCCGACGATCTCGGCTTCTCCGACATCGGCGCTTTCGGCGGCGAGATCGCCACACCCAATCTCGACGCCATCGCCGCGCGTGGCCTGAAGCTCGCCAACTTCCACACCGCGCCGACCTGCTCGCCGACGCGCTCGATGCTGCTGACCGGGCTCGACCACCACGAGGCCGGCCTCGGCAACATGTCCGAGATGCTGACCCCCAACCAGGTCGGCAAGCCGAACCACGAAGGCTATCTCAAGGCCAATACCGCCACCTTGGCAGAAATCCTTTCGGCCAGCGGCTATCGCACGCATCTTTCGGGCAAGTGGCACCTCGGCGTCACCGCCGATCAGGACCCCCACGCACGCGGCTTCCAGACCAGCTTTGCGATGCTCCAGGGCGGCCACAACCACTTCGGCCTCAACGTCGCGCAGAACCGCAGCCTCTATGGTGCGACCTATACGGTGAACGGGCAGCAGATCACGACCCTGCCCCAGGGGTTCTATTCGTCGGACGCCTTCGCCGACAAGCTCGTCGATCAGCTCAAGACGGCCAAGACCGGCGCCGACGGCGCCAAGCCGTTCTTTGCCTACCTTGCCTTTACCGCGCCGCACTTCCCGCTGCAGGCGCCGGCCGAGACGATCGCCAAGTACAAGGGCCGCTACGACGCCGGCTGGGACGCCTTGCGCGAAGCCCGGCTCAAGCGCCAGATCGACCTCGGCCTGCTCGACGCCAAGACCGTTGCCCACGACGCCGATCTCGCGCCGCTGTGGAACACCCTGACGCCCGAACAGAAGCTGCGTGAGACGCGCCGCATGGAAGTCTTCGCGGCGATGGTCGATCGCATGGATTCGGCGATCGGCCGGGTGGTCCAGACGCTCAAGGACACGGGCGAATACGACAACACCGTGATCCTGTTCCTCGCCGACAACGGCGCCGAGGGCTCGAACCTCTACGAGAAGTCGATGGGCATGCTCAACCAGGTCTATGCCAAGGCCGACAACCGCGTCGAGAACATCGGCGCGGCGAGTTCCTACGAAGCGATCGGCCCCGGCTGGGCCCTCGCCGCAACCGCGCCGTCGTGGCGGGTGAAGGCCTATTCGACCGAGGGCGGCACGCGCGCGGTCTCGTTCCTCTCGGGCCCCGGCGTGCGCCAGGGCGTGGGCAGCGCCTATACCAACGTCGCCGACGTGGTGCCGACCTTCCTCGACCTCGCGCACGTCGCCAAGCCGGGGGCGCAGTTCGCCGGTCGCGCGGTCACGCCGATCCGCGGCAAGTCCTGGGCCGGCTGGCTCCAGGGCAAGGCGACGCAAGTCTACACCGCCCAGGACACGATCGGCGAGGAGCTGTTCGGCGGCCGCGGCCTGCGCCAGGGCGACTGGAAGATCGTCGATAACGGCGAGGGCCAGTGGCACCTGTTCAACGTCGCCGCCGATCCCGGCGAGATCCGCGACCTCTCGACCGCCGAGCCCGCGCGCAAGGCGGCGCTGGTCAAGGCCTGGGACGCCTATGCCCGGCAGGTCGGCGTCGTGCTGCCCGAAGGCCACCAGGCGATCATCGACCGCCCGATCCGCCGCTGACCTACCGAACCGCTCTGCCCGCTTGCGCCGTTACGGGCGCGAGCGGGCAATTCGCGATTGGTTAACGCGCCACCGCTATGGCCTTTGTGCAACGTGTCCGCGATATAAGTAGAACACTGTTCTCAAATCGCTTGCATAGTACATAATCTGAAGGAATACCGCTGCCCGTCCTACGCGACGTCTTGACGAAAGATCCTGCCGAATGAACTCCGCGCTGTCCTCGCTTGCCGAAAACTATCAGTGGCTGGCCACGCTCTATGCGATCGGCGGACTGATCTTCACCACGCTCGCGGGGAAGCTGATCACGCAGCTGGTGCCGACCTTGAAGGCGGCGAACAGGCTGAACAAGGATACGCTCGCCAAGAAGATGGAGCGGCCGAGCTACGCCGAGAACCAGGCGTGGAACCGCAAGTGGGGCGCGATCTTCATCCTGCCGATCTTCGCGGTGATCGTGCCCTTCACGCTGACGCTGCAGGCGCAGCCGTGGTGGCAGATGCTCGTCGACATCGTCGTGATCCTGTTCTTCTACGACTTCTTCTACTACCTGATGCACCGCTTCCTGTTCCACGATAGCAGCTTCCTGGGCGGGCCGCTGATGTGGGTCCACGCCGTGCACCACCGCCAGCACAACCCCTGCCGCCAGGATTCGAGCTATATCCACCCGCTCGAAGTGGCGATGGGCCTGGGACTGTTCGTGGCGTCGATCTTCGTGCTGTCGCTGCTGATGGGTCCGTTCCATGTCGTGACCTTCGTCGTCACCTGGACCGCCTTCTCGCAGATCAACCTGCACAACCACACGCTGTGGACCAGCGACCGCTTCCCGTTCAAGTACATGAACTACCTGTCGCGGATGCATCACAACCACCACGCCAAGTTCACCGGCGGCAATTTCGCGACGATCACGCTGCTCTACGACTGGATGTTCGGCACGATCGACGACGGCAACGGCTGGCAGAAGCGCGCCGCCGCCCAGCGCAAGGCCGCGACCGAAGCCAACGCGCAGGGGTAATGGGAAGGCTCGGATCCTCCCCTGCAAGGGGAGGTGGCAGGCGCGTAGCGCCTGACGGAGGGGTGTCCCCCTCTCGATAGCGCGACACCCCTCCACCACTCGCTTCGCGAGCGGTCCCCCTCCCCCTCTGGGGGAGGATCTGGGAAATCACGCGATCGCCAGAACGCTGCGGTGGATGAACCGCACGAGGTCAGCCTGCCCGCGTGCGCCGGTCTTGGCGTAGATCCGCTTCGAATAGGTCCGCGCCGATTCCACCGTCAACCCGAGTTCGCCCGCGGCCTCGGCGATCGACATGCCGCGGCTGAGCGCAAGCGCGAGCCGCGCCTCGCTGGGGATGAGGTCGAAAAGCTCGCCGAGCTGATCGCAACGATCGGCCGATGACCAGTCGTCAGCGTGAATATAAGCTACCACGGTCGGCGCCGGCCGCGTCGTGCCCGCACCGATGCTCGACGGCACGAGGAGCATGTCGAGCCAGGGGTCCCGGCTGAGCACGACCGCGCGCGGGCGCGCCTGCGGGTCGCCGGCGAGCGCCTGGACCGCCTGACGGATTTCGCGCGCGACCCCGGGATCGCGCGCGACGAGGTGCCCGTCGCGGCCCTTTCGCAGCATGTCGGAGGCCGCGAGCATGCCCGTGGCGTGGGCGTCGCCGTCGAGCACGCGCCCAGCCGCGTCGAGCGTCAGCCAGCCGAAGTTCAGCCGGCGGATCGCTTCCTCGGCGACCGAGGCGGTGACCCGCTCGCGCTCGAGCGCGACATAGCTGGTCAGCGCCGCGCGCCAGAACGGCGCGATCGCGGCGATCAGGCCGTCATCCGTAACGGCGAATTCGTGGTCGGCGCGCGCCACGGTCAGCCAGGCGCTGACACCGCCGGCTTCCTCGATGCGCATCATCCGCATGAAGCGCATGCCGCCCGGCGCGAGCAGTTGCAGGCGGTAGCGATCGTGCTCGGGATCGCCGAAGCGGAGCAACTCGTTGAGCGCATAGACCCGGTCCGCGGTGAGTTCGTGGTAGGACATCGGGTCATTTCCGCCCAGGCCTTCGCGGAAATGGCGGTTGACCTCGTCGGGCCAGGCCTGGCCGGCATAGAGATGGATCAGCCGATTGCGCGGTGCGCCGTCTGGGAGCGGCCGGAAAACAATGGAGACATAGTCGGCCCGCAGCCGCAGACGCAGCCGTGCCAGGAAGGCCGACCACAGCGGGTCCTCGACGATCCCCTCGATCAGCGGCGGGATCAGTTCCGCAAGATCCACGTCCATGCCTTCTCCCGAGGCCATATCCCCAAATGGGAATTTATCTCGCCCCGCCTCTAACCGACTAATCCATCACAGACAACGCGCGGCCTGTCGGTACGCCGGGGGAGAGAGATCCGATGAAAGTCCAGCCCGCAGCCTTCCTGCGCACGACCCTGCCGCTCGGCATCGACCTGGCCGAGCAGTACGATTCGGGGCGCTACCACTCGATCTGGCTGCCCGATCACATGGTCTCGTTCTGGCCCGATTCGATCTGGACGCCCGAGTTCACCGACCTCGCGCTGTCGTCGCCCAGCCCACATCGGCACCTCGACGGCATGGCCGTATCGGCCGCGGCCGCGGTGCTGACCAAGAACGTGCCGCTCGCCACCTGCGTGATCGACACCGTGCGGCGCCACCCCTCGCTGCTGGCGCAGTCGGCGCTGACGATCAGCCACCTGTCGAAAGGGCGCTTCATCCTCGGCCTCGGCTCGGGCGAGCTCGAGAACACGGTCCCCTACGGCTTCGATTTCGAGAAGCCCGTCAGCCGCTTCGAGGAATCGATCAAGGTCATCAAGCTGCTCTGGCACTCTGACGGCCCGGTCGACTTCGAAGGCCAGTTCTACCGGCTCGAGCACGCGCGGATGGACACCGAGTTCTACGAAGGCAAGGCGCCGCCGATCTGGACCGGCTGCGTCGGCCCGCGCATGCTCGGCATCACCGGGCGCGAGGCCGACGGCTGGTGGCCGGCCGGCGTCTACACGCCCGAGGACTACGCCGCCAAGCTCAAGGTGATCCTCGACCACGGCGACGCGGTCGGCCGCGACATGAGCCACTTCGTCCCCGCTCTGAACCAGATCTGCCTGATCGGAGACGAGGACGAAGTCGCCGAGATGCTGCAGCAGCCGATGGTCAAGTCGATCATCCTGATGCAGACGTCGAAGGACCTCGAACAGTTCGGCTACAGGCACCCGATGGGCGATAGCTGGCGCGGCATCCACGATTTCGATCCGGTGCGCCTCAGCCGCGAGAAGATCATCGAGTTCTGCGACGCGCTCGACACCCAGGCAATCCGCGACATCTTCCCCGTCGGCACGGCCAAGGAGGTCGCCGCCAAGTTCAAGGGCTTCGCGGAGGCCGGCATGCGCGTGTTCAAGGTGATGGACTACGGCGGCATGGCCGGCGCCAAGTTCGCCGCCCGGTCGGCGCAGAAAGTGCGCGAGGTCGAGGACGAAGTGCTGCGCCTCTGCGGCGAAATCGCGTGACCGAGCCGCTCGATCCCCAGACGCTGCTCGCCCGAGCGAAGGCCGAGACCGGGCTCAACGACTGGGGCGATCCCAGCTTCGAGGAGCGGCTGGGCCTGGCCGTCGCGCACATCAACACGATCCCGATGGACGCGGCCGGTCGCCAGGCCGCAGCGGACAACATCGACTGGCTGCTGACCGATCGCCTGCGCTTCTTCGAGGACCGCAAGCGCTATCCGCTGGCCGACGAGGTGATCGAACGCCCGATGTTCGCGACGGGCGAGCCACGCTCGGGCACGACCCTGATGCACGCGCTGATGTCGGTCGATCCCGATGCGCGCGCGCTGCGCTTCTGGGAGGTCATGCACCCCTCGCCGCCGCCGGGCACGGTGGCCGGGGTCGATCCGCGGATCGCGTTGGCCGATGCCGAGTGGCAGGAGATCAATGCGAAGATGTGGAAGTGGCTGCACTGCCACCCCTACAACGACATGCTCGGCGATGGTCTGCCCGAGGACGAGCGCACCTGGGCCTTCGACTTCCGCGTGATGACGCCCACGGCCTGGTGGCGCGTGCCGATGCAGAACCTGTCGATGGGCCTGCCGACCGACAGCGCCGCACAGAACCGGCTGCACAAGATGATGCTCCAGGCGCTGCAGTACCGCCGGCCGAAGAAGCATTGGGTGCTCAAGGGCTTCCACGGCCACCGGCTCAAGGAGTTCTTCGAGACCTATCCCGATGCGACGCTGGTCTGGCTGCACCGCGATCCCGTGCAGGTCGTCGCGTCGAGCGCGGCGATGATGCGCGACATCATGGAAGGCATCGTCGGCCCGATCGACATGGTCGCCGAGGTGCAGCAGCACTTGGCTCGCACGCGGATGAGCAACCAGAACACGATGACGAACCCGCTGATCCACGATCCGCGGATCCATCACGTGCGTTACAAGGATTTCGTCGCCGATCCGATCGGCACGATCCGCGGCTACTATGCGTTTGCCGGGCGAGAACTGACCCCACAGGCCGAGACGGCGATGCGCGACTACCTGGCGAACAACAAAGGCGATCGCCACGGCAAGTTCGAATATTCGACCCAGTCGCTGGTCGACGCCGGGCTCGACATCGACGCGCTGAACGAGGAATTCCGCCCCTTCCGCGAACGCTTCGGCGTCGAGATCGAGAGGCGGTGATGGACGGGCTTTCTCATCCTCCCCAGCACGGGGAGGTAGCAGCCCGCAGGGCTGACGGAGGGGGTTCTCCTCCTGACGCGGCGTTGCCTGGCGACGAGAGCCCCCTCCACCACCAGCTCCGCTGGCGGTCCCCCTCCCCGTACCGGGGAGGACTGTAATGCACCCCCGCGTGAACCTCCATCAGGTCGCCTTCGTCCGTGAAAACTCGTCGACCTTCGTCGAGCATTGCCGCGAGATCGGCGTCGAGCACGTGACCCTGGTCACGCCCGTGCTGATGCAGCCCGGCGGGCTAGACGATGCCAAGGCCGCGCTCGCCACGGGCGGCGTCGCGGTCGAATGCGTCAACCACCCTTTCGCCACCTATCCCGACCTCGATGCGGACACCGGCCAGGCAACCGCCGGCCTGCTCCGTGCCATCGAAATCGCGGGCGAACTCGACGCGCGCTCGATCTACATGCTGACCGGCGCGCGCGGCACGCTCGATTGGGAACAGGCGGCGGCACGCTTCGCCGAACTGGTCGCGCCCTGCCAGGCCGCGGCCGACGCTGCCGGCGTGCAGCTGTTGGTCGAGAACGCCAATTCGCTCAATGCCGACCTGCACATCGCCCATACCCTCGCCGATGCCGCGACCCTCGCCGAGATCGCCGGGATCGGCCTCTGCCTCGAACTTCACGCCTGCTGGATGGAGGCCGGGCTGAAGCCTTTGTTCCGCCGGGTCATGCCGCTCGTGGGGCTCGTCCAGGTCAGCGACTACGTGCTCGGCGATCGTGCGACGCCATGCCGCGCGGTGCCCGGCGACGGCGCGATTCCGCTCGAACGGCTGCTTGGCGACATTCTCGCCGCGGGCTATACCGGCGTCTTCGACCTGGAGCTGGTGGGCCCGCGCATCGACGCCGAGGGTAACCGCGCAGCGACCCGGCGCGCCGCCGAGAACCTCTCGGAAATCCTCACCAAGTTGGGAGCCTGACATGGCCTTTGGCGACAGTCCCGCCGACGAACCGCTCCGCGAGGCCTGGCATGCCTTCTGCGACCAGCTCAAGGCCGCGGGCGACAAGGCGTTCAAGGAGGCGAATCCGGCGCAGTCGCTGCTGCGCGCCGACGCCTTCCGCTTCCTCACGCAAAACCTCGGCCAGGCCTTCCCGCTGGCGCTCGAAACGGCCGACCCCGCCTTTCCGCAGATCCACTATTTCACCCATCCCTACATGAAGCTCGGCGGCGACGTTTCGGACTTCACCTATCGCCAGGCCTGGATCTCGGGCGACCACGCCTACCGGATCACCGGCCGCAAGGGCACGGCGCGCTGGTTCAACGTTACCGTCCAGGGGCCCAAACCCGCGAAGATCCCCGGCACCGATTTCGCGCCGCTGCACGAACCCTTCGGCGACGTGCCCGAGAGCAACCTGTTCGGCCACCAGATCGAGGCCGATCCCGACGGTTTCTTCGAGCTGTTCATCGGCGGCCCCGAACGCCCGAAGAACTGGCTGCCGACCACGCCGGGCAGCCGCAAGCTGTTCATCCGCGAAGCCTTCGACAAATGGTTCGAGACGCCGACCACCCTGTCGATCGAGCGGATCGGCATGGACGCACCGCGGCCGATGCCTACGCCCGAACGCATGATCGAGGCCTTTGCCTGGGCCGGCGATTTCGTCACAGGCGTGATGCGCGACTGGCCCGAGCATTCGTGGATGACCTCGGGCGGGGTCTGCGATCCCGAGCAGCCCAACGTCTTCCCCGCCGACAAGAACGCCAACGACGCCGCCGATGCCAAGCGCGGGCGCATGGCCGCGAACATGATCTGGCGGCTCGCGCCCGACGAGGCGCTGGTGGTCGAGATGGACAATCACGACGGCTTCTGGCTGTTCGGCATGAACGCGGTCTTCGTCGAGTCGATGGACTATCTCTACCGCTCGACCTCGTTCTCGCCGGCGCGGACGAAGATCGACAGCGACGACGTGGTTCGCTTCGTCATCGCCCATGACGATCCCGGCGTGCACAACTGGCTCGATACCCAGGGCTTTTCCGAGGGCAATCTCGGCTACCGCAACCTCATGAGCCAGAACCCGGCGACCTTCCGCACGCGGCTGGTCAAGCGCGCCGAGCTGCTGAGCGCGCTGCCGAAGGATACCGTCCTGGTTACCCCCGAAGAGCGCGCGCAGCAGTTGTTGGACCGCTATCGCAGCATCAAACTCAGGTTCGGTATCTGATCACAGCGCCAGTTCGAGCCCTTCGCGCGCGAGCAACCGCTGCTTGGCCGCGAGCCCGCCGGCAAAGCCCGTCAGCGCGCCGTTGGTGCCGATCACGCGGTGGCACGGCGCGACGATCGAGATCGGGTTCTTGCCGTTGGCGGCGCCGACCGCGCGGCTCGCGCTGGGCTGGCCAAGTGCTCGCGCGATCTCGCCGTAGCTCCGCGTCTCGCCGAAGGGGATCGCCAGGAGTTGGTCCCAGACGCGTTTCTGGAATTCGGTGCCGTGGAAATCGAGCGGCAGATCGAAAGCCCAGCGCTCGCCGGCGAAATATTGCCCGAGCTGCCGCTCCGTCTCGACGAGCACGGGATTGTCGCGATCCTCGGTCCGCGGCCCGAGCCGCACCCGGTCGGGATCGTCGTTCTCCCACAGGATCGCCGCCAGCCCTTGCGCGCTCGCAATCAGGGTGAGTTCGCCGACGGGCGACGGCATGGTCTTGAAAGCATAGGTCATGGAAACCTCCTTATCGGCTCCCGACCTATCGCCCAATCGCCGCGATCGCTTCCCGGAGATTGCGATCAATGCAGTCGTCACAAGATACTATTCCGCCATCAGCCGGGCTTGTATGTCGCTTCCCGGCGCAACCCCGGCTGACGGCGGCCGGCGCGAGGGTCAGCGCGCCGAAGCCAGACTGTTCTTGGCGGTCGTAGCCGCGGCCAGTGCCGACTGGCGCAGCGCCGCGACCGAGGCCTGCTTGGCCGTGCGGCAGGATGCGATTTCGCGCAGGCGCGTCACTTCGCGCAGGCCCGCATCGCTGGGGCAGGAAGCCTCCACGGCGCTGGCGAGACGACGGTCGAACGTGCGGACTGCGGCGGGGTCGGCGAGATCGAGGTCGCCGTAGTAGACGCGGACATCGGGCAGGTTGTCCTGCGCGAGAACCGGAGCCGGAAGCGCGGCTGCGAGAAAGGCAGCCGAAAGAGCGATCTTCAACATGATGGGTCCCTTCCCTTTGGATGCCCCGCATGTGACTCAGACCGCCCGCCAACTCCAACAAAAGCATGGACGCAATAGACAAGCCCAGCTTATGATAATGACATGTCGCTCCCACCGCTCGCCGCCGTCCGCGTTTTCGAAGCCGCCGCGCGGCACGAAAACTACAGCCGCGCCGCCGAGGAACTGGCGCTGACCCAGGCCGGCGTCTCCTATCAGATCAAATTGCTCGAAGAGCGGATCGGCGCGCAGCTGTTTACCCGCAAGGGCCGTGGCGTGGCGCTGACGAGCCTCGGCAAGCGCATCGCCCCGCGCGTGAGCGAGGCCTTTTCGCTGCTGGGTGAGGCCTTCTCCGCCGCCCAGGCCGAGAACGAGGCCGTGCTCTCGATCACCTGCTCGCGCACCTTCGCGACCAACTGGCTGGCCGAGCGGATCGGCGCGTTCAATCTGACCAAGCCCAGCCTCGCCGTGCGGCTGCACGTCTCCGACGAGGTCGTCGATCTGGCCGCAGGAGAAATCGACGTGGCGATCCGCGGCGTGATCGATCCCGGCCCCGGGGTCGTGACGCATTTCCTGGTGCGGCAGATCATCACGCCCATGGCGAGTCCGGAATTCCTGGCCCGCAACCCGATCTCCACGCCCGCCGATCTGCGCAAGGTTACGCGCCTCTCGCCCAACGACGAGTGGTGGGACACGTGGTTCGCTTCACTCAGCGATGGCTACGACGGCGCGCACGATCCCGGACTGCGCTTCGATTCCCAGGTGCTCGATGGCCAGGCAGCGATTGCCGGGCACGGCGTGGCGATGATCTTTCCGCCGATGTTCCCCGATGCGATCGCCGCAGGCCGGCTCGTCGCGCCGTTCGATCACTACGCCGTGGAAGCCCGCACGATGTGGCTCGTCTATCCCGAGCACAAGCGCAACCTCGCCAAGGTCCGCGCCTTCCGCGACTGGCTGCTGCCCGCGATCCGCGAATCGCTCGGCGACGATCCGCTGGGCGCTCTCGTCCATCCGAAAGACGCGTGAACCTCAGTCCGGCAGGTCTTCCGGAATCCAGCGCGGCGGCCGCTTCTCCATGAAAGCACGCATGCCCTCGCGCGCTTCGCTGGTCTCGCTCATCAGCGATACGAACATCGTCTCGTAGTCGATCGGCGGGTACTGCTGGTTGAGCATGCGCTTGACGTGGGCCCGCGCCTCGGGCGCGGTCTGGAGCACTTCGATCGCAGCCTTGCGCGCCTCTGCCTCGAGCTCTTCGTGCGCGCAGATACGTGAGACCAGGCCGATGCGATAAGCCTCGGCCGCATCGATCTTGCGCGCGGTCAGCAGCAGGTCACGCGCCTGGGCCATGCCGACATGCACGGGCAGGACCGAGGCATAGGTCGCGTCGATGATGCCGCGCAGCAGTTCGGGCACGCGGAAGCTCGCGCGCGCGCTGACCACGGCAACGTCGGCCATCATCGCGATCAGCAGCCCGCCCGCCTGGCAGATGCCGTTGACCGCCGCGATCACCGGCGCCTGGCTCTCGCGGATCGTGACGAAAGGCAGGGTTTCCTGGGCCAGACCCTCAGGGACCGGCGCATCGCCCATCTCGCTGCGCCCGCCGAGATCGCCGCCAGGCGCGAAGACGTCGCCGCTGCCCGTGATGATCAGCGCGCGGACCTGCTTGTCGGCATTGACCCGACGCACGGCCTTCTTGATGCCGAAATACATCGCCGGGGTGAAAGCGTTGCGCGCCTGCGGGCGGTCGATCGTCAGCCAAACGAGCGGCCCCTCGCGCTCCACGCGCAGGTTGTTAGTGCCCAGATCCCAGTCGAGCGGTTCGCGGTTCATCGTCATCCTCTCAGCGTGCCTTCGTACTGCCGCCGTCGATACGCAGCAGCGCCCCCGTGGTGAAGTCCGAGCGCGGGCTGGCGAGGAAGGCCGCGGCGGCGGCGATCTCCTCGGGCCGGCCGAGGCGCGGAACCGGCTGCGGGCTGAAATCCTGCGTATAGAACCGCTCGCGTGTCGCGAAATCCGGGGGCCAGCCGTTCTGCTCGGCCAGGGTATCGATCCAGCGTTCGGCCTGCGGCGTCAGCACGGTCCCCGGCACGATCGCGTTCACGGTGATGCCCTGCCCCGCCACCGCACGAGACAGGTTGGCGGTCAGGTGATCGAGCGCCGCCTTGGCCGCGCCGTAATCGAGCAGGCGTCCCGAAAGCTGCGTGCCGCCGACGGAGGAAATGTTGATGATCCGGCCCCAGCCGCGCTCGGCCATGCCCGGGGTCAAACGCCTGGCCAGCCGGATCACCGAGATAACATTGAGGCTGAAGCTCTGCAGCCATTCGTCGGAAGTCACCTCGGTCCAGTCCGGATTGTCGCCGCGGACCGTGCCGCCGGCGGAATTCACCAGGATATCGATCCCGCCGAATGCCGCGAGCGCCTGGTCGGCGACGCGATCGGCTTCGGCATCGTCGGTGATCGCGCCGAGCGCGACCGCGGCAGACGCGCCCAGCGCCTCGCATTCGCGCGCGACGGCCTCGGCTCGCGCCCGGTCGCGGCCGTGGACGACGACTGCGCAACCTTCGCGCGCCAGCTCGCATGCGATTGCCGCACCGATGCCCGAGGAGCTTCCGGTGACGAGCGCGCGCTTGCCGGCGAGTTGCAGGTCCATCGCGTCAGCTGCGCGACTTGCTGACGGCCGTGCCGAACAGGCTGTCGGGCGAACGCCAGTCCTCGCGGACCAGCCGATGCGCGATCAGCCAGTCGCCGCCGACCTTGCGGAAGGTGTCGAGGTAATAGCCCGCGTGGTCGGGGCCGATATCGGTCCAGGCGACCCAATAGGTACGCGCCCTGGCGCTGTCCGGCCCGGTCAGGTCGATCTTCGAGGTCGACAGGTGGTGCCGCGCGAAGCTCGCGTCGTGCACCTTCTCCCCGGCCAGGGTGCGTTCGAGCCAGCGCGCCTGCCAGGCGCGGATCGCCTCTCGGCCTTCATAGCGGAAGCGCCGGTCGGCCTGCTCGTGTTCGGCCTCCATCACCCCGTCCTCGGTGAAGCAGGCGGCGTAGTCGTCCACCTTCAGCCGGTCGCCGGCGGTGGTGTATTGGGCCATCGTATCGCGGATCGCCTCGCGCGCGAGCAGGTCTTCGAGCGTCATGAGGTCAGCCAGCTTCCAGCGGCCGGCTCTTCTCGCCCGGCGCCGCGCCCGAACGCGTCTTGAGATCGAAGCCGATCGGATCTACGCCGTCCTCGACCGGAACCCCGAAGGTCGCGATCGCCCAGCCGAGCATGACGTAGTTGCCGACGGTGAAGACGAAATCCATGAGCTGCTCCTTGCCGAAATGGGCGGCGAGCGCGGCATAGGTCTCGTCGGACATGCGCGAGGTCTGGATCAGTTCGTCGACCGCGCGCAGCACGGCGCGATCCTCGTCCTTGCTGTCCCAGACCGGCGACTGCCAGCCGTCGCGCACCGCTGCGATCTCGTCCATCGTCAGCCCGGCCTTGAGTCCGTAACCGACGTGGTAATGCCACTCGTAGGCAGACTTCTGCAGCCAGGCCGCGCGCAGCACGATCAGTTCGCGCGGCCGCACCGCGATCGTCGAGGCGAGCAGCAGATGCTTGCCGAAGGTATGATAGGCGTTGGCGAGCGGTGGGTGATTGGCGAGGACCATCGACATGTTGGTCTTCGAGCCGTTCTCCCAGGCGTCTGGCTCACCCCAGAAAGCGAAGACCTCGCGCGCGGCGTCGGTCCATTCCTCGCGCGGCAGATTGCCGATCCGCCGCTTCAGTTCCTCACCCATGACCTCTCCCGATTCTTATGCTGAACCATAGTTCAGCCCCCATAGTTTAGATGGGCTCGGGAGAGGTCAAGCGGCGAGTGTCAGAGCCAGCGGCGCTTGCGCACCAGGGTGCCGCCGTCGGCAACGACCGTATCGCCATGAACCGTCTCGACCGGCACCGCATGCGCGGCTTCGGCGGCACCTTCGGCGCGGGCCGCGCGGACCTCGGCATCGTGCGCCTTGGCCTCGGCGCGCAGTTCGGCCACTTCCGCGCGGCGGCGTGCGCGCATCGCGTCATAGGACCAGCGCACGTTGTCGAGCGCGGTGAGCGCGAACAGGCCACCGGCGATCGCGAGGTTCTTGAGCAGCATCGCCGCCTGCATCGGATCAGTGAAGTTGTTGTGGAAGAAGAAGGCCGTGACCAGGCAGAACCCGGCGAGGATCACCGCGGTCAACCGCGTCGCCACGCCGAACACCAGCGCCAGGCCGGCGGCGACCTCGAACAGGCCGACGAGCAGCGCCAGGCCGCCGGGCAGACCGGCCGCGCGGATCATGGTGTCGGTACCCGAGATGTCCATCAGCTTGTTCGCTCCGGACACGATGAACAGCAGGGCGATCAGCAACCGACCGATGAAGGCAAGCAGAGTAGTCATGGCGCTCTCCCATGATGGGCGCATTGTGACTGCGAAGCGCGCGAGCGCGGGCTTGGTTCCCTAACCCGCAACCACCGGCAGGCGCCGCCTCGCCGCCTCGGCCAAGCTGGTGCGGTCGAGCACGGCGAGGAAGGCTGCCAGCGCCTCGGCCAGCAGCGGGCTGGTGTTGCAATCGCCTTGCAGCGCGCAGCCCGCGCAATCGGCCAATTGCATGCCGCGCTCGAGCACGCGCACGACCTCGCCGACGCTGATGTCCGCGGGGTCGCGCGCCAATTCCACCCCGCCGCTGCGACCGCGCCGGCTCTTGATGAAGCCCTCGCGCACCAGCGCCTGCGCGACCTTGGCGACATGGTGGTACGACAGCCGCTGTTCTGCGGCGAATTCGGGCAGCGCGATCGGGCCACCCAGGCGCGTCAGGACGATCAGCAGGCGCAGGCCATAGTCGGTGTGCTGGGTGAGTTGCATGCAACCCTCCATGTGCGAAAGGCACTTGCGAGAATCAAGTAAAACAAATACCGGTATTTTATCTACCGGATTTAGGAGACATCATATGCGCACCGCTTCCGCCCAGGCCCGCGAGATCGTCAAGGCTACGGCCCCCGCCCTCGAGAAGTACGGCGTGGAGATCACCACGGCCATGTACGCGCGGCTGTTCCAGAACCCCGACGTGAAGGCGATGTTCGATCAGGCCGCGCAGGAAAGCGGCGAGCAGCCCAAGCGCCTGGCCGGGGCGATCCTCGCCTATGCCAAGAACATCGACAAGCTCGAGAACCTCGGCGCAGCGGTGCAGCGCATGGTCGCGCGCCACGTCGACACCGGCGTAAAGGCCGAGCATTATCCGCTCGTCGCCGAGGCCCTGCTGCCCGCGATCCGCGACGTGCTCGGCGCCGAGGTCGCGACCGACGAAGTGCTCGGCGCCTGGGGCGAGGCCTACTGGATGCTCGCCGACATCCTCATCGCCGCAGAAGCCGAGGAATACGCCAAGGCCGCCTGATGTTGCGCCGCCATCCGCGAGGACCTAGTCCTTGCGGGTGGAGGACTGCATGAACGAACAGATCGACAGCGTCGACAAGCTCGAAGCGGTGATCGGCAAGCGGCCGCCGGTCGTCGACCTCAAGGTCATCGATCACCTCGACGAGACGGCCTTGCGCTGGCTCGCAGCCTCACCGCTCGCCTTCGTCACCACCGGCGATGCGCGCGAGATCGCGATAACCCTGGCCGGCGGCGCGCCGGGCTTCGCCACGGGCGACCGCGAGACGCTGCGCCTGCCGCTGGCAACGATCGACGACCCGGCCCTGCTCCGCCCCGGCGCCGCCTTCGCGTCGCTGTTTCTCGCGCCCGGCATCGGCGAAACGCTTCGGATCAACGGGACGGTCACCGCGATCGACGCCGACACGGCGCTGGTTAGGGTCGAGGAATGCTACGGACACTGCGCCAAGGCGCTGATCCGGTCGGACTTCTGGTCGGCCGGCCGGCTGGATGACGCACCGGCAACCGCCGCCGGCTTCGTCGATGCCGGGCGTTTCCTCGCGCTGGCAACGATCGACGACAACGGCCATGCCGATCTCAGCCCCAAGGGCGATCCGGCCGGTTGCATGACACGGATGGACGGCGCCGCGCTGTGGTTCGCCGATCGCCCGGGCAATCGCCGCACCGACAGCTTCCGCAACCTCATCGCGCAGCCGCGGATGGCGGGCGCGCTGCTGATCCCAGGATCGACGCAGATCGTGATCCTGCGCGGTGAAGCTCTGCTGACCAGCGACGCCGCCGCGCGCGAGCGTTTCACCGTGCGCGACAAGGCGCCGCTACTCGCGGTCCGCGTCGCCGAACCGGGCCTCGAACTGCGCGCCAGCCCGGCGCTGGAGCGTGCGGCGCTCTGGCCCGCGGGCGAGAAGGCCGAAGGCATCGATCCGGCCCGGATGTTCACCGCCCACGTCAAGCTCAACAAGGACAAGGGCCTGACCGCACGGCTCGGCGGCCTGGTCATGTCGATCCCCGGCCTGATGCAGAAGGGCCTCGACAGCGACTACAAGAACAACCTCTACTGAAGACCGCCCCTCAGAACTTGAACTCGGCCCGCAGGCCATAGGTGCGCGGCTCGGCATAGGAACCGCCGAGCACGAACTGGCTGCCGAGGAAGCTCGCCAGATAGTCCTTGTTGGTCAGGTTCTTGCCCCAGACCACCAGCCGCAGCCCCTCGACTCCCGCGGGCGAGAACGAGAGCTGGCCGTCGAGCAGGGCATAGGCGGATTGCCGCACGTTGGCGGCAACGTCGTAGTTGAGCCCCGAATTGTAGTTGCCCGCCAGATAGAGCCCGAAAGTGCCCGCCTGCCAGGTCGTCTCGTAGCTGATCGCGGCATTGGCGGTGAACTTGGGCGCGCGCTGCATGCGCCGGCCGCTGGCATCGAGCCCCACCGTGTCATAGCCGAAACCGAAGGCGTTCGGCTGGTAGACCACGGCATCGGGGAAGCTGCGGTACTTGCCGTCGACATAGGAGGCGCCGGCGGTGAGCGTCAGCCCCGGCGCGGCCTGGATCGTGACGTCGCCATCGATACCCTTGATCCGCGCCGCCGCGGCATTGCGATAGAACTGGTTGGGCGGCGAGTAGACGTAGACCTGAAGGTCTTTGTAATCATACCAGAAGGCCGAGAGGTTCAGGCTGATCCCAGGCGCCAGCCGACCTTTGTAGCCGACTTCGTAGGCGAAGACCTTTTCCGGCTGGACGGGTTCGACCAGCGGGCTGGCCGCGGGATTGTCGCCCGAGTTGACGTAGCCGCTCTTGAAGCCCTGCGAATAGGTCGCATAGACGTTCGAGCTATCGTCGATCGCATAGCGGATCGTCGCGCGCGGCGTGAAGCGCTTGAACGAAACCTTGCCGCGCGGATCGGCGCTCAAGGTCGGCCCCTGCGCTCCCGTGAGCGACGAGTAATTGTCCGCGGTCTGCTGCGTTTCGTAGGAGTAGCGGCCCGCGAGCGAGACGGTCAGCCGATCGGTCAGGTCATAGCCGAACTCGGCATAGGCGGCGTAGGAGCGCTTGCGGTTGTAGGCGTACTGGTTGATCCGAAACAGCGGGTTGGGCTTGGTCGGATAGGCCGTGACCGGGCTGGCCAGGCTGGTGAAATAGCCCGAGAAGGTGTTGGGCGCGTAGCTCTCCTCGAGCGCCATGTAGAACAAACCGGCCGAGAAGGTCGCCCGGCCCCATTTGGCCGAAGCGAAGTTCAGTTCCTGGATGAAATGGTCGTTGAAGATGTTGAGATCGACGTCGCCGAGATTGACCGCGGTATAGTCGGCATCGGCGACGTCGCGGACCTTGACGTTGCCATAGGCGGTGACCGTGCTGAACGTGCCGAAATCGGCGTCCAACTTGCCGAGCAGGTTGAAGCCGTAAGAGCGGATCAAGGTCAGCGGGTCGACGTTCAACGCATAGGACTGCGGATCGTTCGCGCGCGGTACGCTGAGCCCGACGAGCCCCGCCAGCGCGTAGCCGAGCGGCGTTCCCGGGCCGACCGGCTGACCGGCATATTGCCCGCCATCAGAGCGCCGCGAATAGTAGCCGCCGACGGTGAACGAGACCCGGTCCGAGGCCTGGAACAGCAGGCGCGCGCGGATCAGCTCGGACTGCAGACCCGAATCCCGCCCCCCGGTCAGGACGTTGCGGCGAAAGCCGTTACGATCCTCGAAGCTGCCGGCGACCGAGATCGCGACCCGGTCCTCGACCAAAGGCCCGCTGACATAACCGCGCACCTGCCAGTGATCGTAATTGCCGTAAGAAGCGCTGAAACGGCCGGTGAGATCGAAGCTCGGCGCGACCGAGGTGAGGATGATCGCGCCGCCCGCGGCGTTCTGGCCGTAAAGCGTGCCCTGCGGCCCCTTGAGCACCTCGACCTGCTGGATATCGGGCAGGTCGACGAGCTGGCCCGACTGCGAGGGCTGGTAGATCCCGTCGACGTAGATCGCGACGTTCGAACTGTCGCCGAGCCCCGCGCTGGCCGAGGAGATGCCGCGGATCGACGGCTGGAGGAAGCCGCCGTAGAGCGGCAGTTGCACGCCCGGCGTGACGCGCGCGATGTCGAGCGTGTTGTTGATCCCCGACTGCACGAGCGTCTCGGCGGTGAGCGCGGTGATCGAGATCGGCACGTCGCGCAGGCGTTCGGATCGGCGCTGCGCGGTGACGATGATCTCGGAAGGCTCGGCGCTGGCCGCGTCGTCGTGAACGGCCGGAACGCGATCCTGCCCCCAGGCCACCGTACCCACCGAAGCCGCGCCCGCCAGCGTGCCAGCGATGATCGAAATCCGCACCCGTCCGGTCATGCCACTACCTCCCCAATTCCTTATCGGCGGAGGTCTAACCAACGCTTGATAAAACGCAACAGCACAAGTGCATTTTATTGATCCGCATCGGCGGCGCGATCAGTCCCGCGTCAGAGCGCCCGGTCTGTGTGCGGCACGCTTGCCCTCGTCGGTCTCGACGACGAATTCGGGATTGTCCGGCGAGGCCGCGACCTTGTGCCCCTTTATCTGCATGGGCCTCGTGACCTTGCGCACGACCTTGCCGTGCGCCTCGCCGCCGTGGCTCTTCCAACTGACGCGATCGCCGCGCTTCAATGTCTTGGTCATCGCCGATCTCCTTCCAACCAAGGAGAAAAGCCCCGCCGCAGGCCAAGCGTTCCCGCTTCCCGCGCTCATTCGAGCGCCGCGAGCACGCCGATCGTGTCGTTGTCGACCATCGCCGCGCTGAACCGCGCGGTATAGGCGGTGTTGATCGCCTCGGGCTGGAACGCCGAGGCGTTCACCAGGAAGATGCAATAGCCGAAGGCGAGGAAGGCCGCGTAGTGCCGCATGGACTCCTCGAGCGAAGGCGGGGTGACGCCGCTGGCGGCCAGTTCGTCGAGATAGAGCGCGACCAGTTCGCGCTCCGCCTGCCGCCGCTCGATCGGATCAAGCGCGCCGGCGACGTGATAGGCCACCTCCTGGATGCCCGGCCAGCGGTGCGGCAGCGAGTCGAAGAAACCAGGCGTGCCGTCGGCCTCGCGATAGAGGTTGCCGAGATGGGTGTCGCCGTGGAGCAGCGCGTGCGGAAGCCGTTTGGCGAGCCGGTGGAGCTTGTCGAGCGCCTCTGCCATCCAGCGCGGATCGTGGAAATGGACCGATGCGGCGCGGCCGCGCGGCAGGTCGACGAAACTCTGCCAGACGACGGGATCGAGGAACTGACGCATGTGCCCGCCGGTCTCGGGAATGCAGACGCCGAGGAAGCCCCATCGGCCACCGGGATCGAGTTCGGGGCTGCCCCAGGTCTTGGCATGGAACCGCGCGAGTTCGATCAACCGGCGCGACACCTGCTCGACGCTGTTCGGCACGAGCGGATGGCAGAACTCGACCCCGCGCAAGGTCAGGTCCTCCAGGATGACGATGCCCTGCTGCCGCGCTTCGTCGAAGCCCGCGAAATAGGCGGCCGGGGACGGCAGCTTGAGCACGGGCAGCACGTCGGCATAGGCGTGGACCTCGAAGCCGTGCATGTAGTGCATCTGCCGGCTGTGCGGCTCGAACCCGCCTTTGAGGATCACCCGCTCGGCGATCCCGGCCGCGCGCGCCGCATCGTCGAGATCGAGCGCGATGCGGATCTTGGTGCAGGTGCCGTGATCGACCTCGACGATCTCGAAGCCGCGCAGCCCCGCCTCCGGCGCGCGCGTGCGCAAGGCGCGGGTAAGCCAGGCCAGATCGATCTCGTCGATCGTCACGGGCAGCGGCAAGGCGGGGCTCGGGTCGATCGTCATGCCGCGATCCTCGGGTCGATGTGAACCTTGCGCAAGGCCGCGCCCGCGCGCAGCCGTGCGATGACCTCCCCCACCGCCTCGAGCGGGAACACGTCGCTGACCATCTGCTCGGGCCGGAACCCCGCCTGATCGAAAGCACGCGCGGTCTCCTCGAACTCGGCCTCGGAATAGCCGAGCGGGAAGATCAGCCGCGCCTCCTTGAAGGTCAGGCCGATCGGCAGGATCGGCTCGGGCGCCATGCACATGCCGAGCGACAGGATCGTGCCGCCGGGCCGGACCTGTTCGACGGCCTTGGCGATCATGCCCGGCTTGCCGACGCATTCGGCCACGACATGCGGCGCGCCGCCCAATGACGCCGCGATCGCATCGGGATCGTCGTCGCTCAGGCTGACGAAAGCGTCGGCGCCGAAATCGTGGCAGATGTCGCGACGATGGTCCGATCGCGCCGCGACGACGACCTTGGCGGCGCCGAGCCGGCGCGCCCACCAGATCGCCGAAAGCGCCAGCGAACCCGCGCCGAGCACGAGCACGCGATCGCCCGGTCGCAGCGCCGCGGCGCGGAAGGCGCGCAACCCGCAAGCCATCGGCTCGATCAAGGCGCCGTCGGCGAGGCTCAGGCTCTGCGGCAGACGCACCGCGGCCTCGACGGGCACCGCGACGAACTGCGCGAAACCCTTGCTGAGATGGGCGCCGCCCGGACAGAGCAGGAGATGCCCCTCGCGGCAGAGGTCGCAGGCACCGCAGGCGGTCTTGGGCCGACAGGCGACGCGCTCGCCGAGCCGCCAGCCCGAGACGCCCGCGCCGATCTCAACCACCGTGCCCGCATACTCGTGCCCGAAGCATCGGCCCGCGGGATAGTCGAACGCGCTGCCCGAGGTCATGGCCACGTCGCTGCCGCAGACCCCGCAGAAGCCGACTTCGATCAGCAATTCGCCCGGCTGCGCATGCGGATCGGCCAGATGCTCGATCGCGATGCCCTGCTCGCCTCCGTGATAAACCGCCGCGCGCAAATGCCCTCTCCCGACCTGTTATCCGGCCAGTCTGGCAAAAAGCGCGGCGCCTCGCCAGCGTCCTAGAGCGGGCGCCCCGGCGGGCCGGAAATATCGAGCGGCGCCTGCCGGATCCACTTAGAGAGGATCGTCTTGGTTCCCGCCACCACGGGCTTGCCGGCATGGCGCGCGGTCGGCGCGGGATGGCCGCGCTCGTCGACATTGGCGAAGACCAGCGCCTCGCCCACCTGCCCGCGCCAACGGATGCCGAGATCCGGAAATTCGGTCTCTCCTCCGGTGAAATCGTCGGTCAGCGTGACGAGCACCGTAAGGACGCGCTGGTTGACCGGGCCGGGCAGGACGTCGCTGTGAAGCTTGTACTGCTCGCCCGCGCGATAGCTCAGCACCTGCAGCGGTTCGCCCTGCTCGTAGCGCGTTTGCGTCAGGGTGGCGATGCGCCGGTTGAGCGCGTGCAGGACGGGATTTTCGAGCACGAAGGGAAAGCCGGCCGATCGGGCGAGGCGCACGGGGTCAGTGATGAAGCGCTGGCTGACCGGATCGACCACGACCGAAGGCTGCAGGTAGGGCTGCGCGAGTTCGGTCAGATAGCGGCACTCCTCGGCAGCCAGGAAACCCGGTGCGCGAGCGACGAAAGGCCGTTCGTTCAAGGGCTCCAGCCTGGGCAGGCCTGCGGGATCGCCGGCCTCGGTGAGCGTCATCCCGTCGAGCAGCGCCGCCTGCCGCGCCGCCTGCGGATCGGAGGACGCCGACTTCGCGAGAAGTTCGCGCGCCCTTGCCCAGTCGCGCCCCTTCCCGCCGGCCCCGCTGGCGAGGAGCGCGACGTGCATCGGCAGCGCCTCGCGCAGGCCGAGTTCGGCCGCGCGGCCGAACAGATCGCGCGCCAGGCCAATGTCGCGGCGGACGAGATGCCCCGCCATGCGCCACTCGGCCAGGGTCCCGGCGGCAAGGCCGTCGCCCGCTGTCATGGCCTGCTCGAGCAGGCGATAGGCGGGGACCACGGAACCTTGGGCGGCCAGAGCCATGGCGCGATCAAGGGGATCGGGTGAAGTCATGGGCATCAGGCTAGCACAAAAAAAGGGGGCGGAACAAAGTCCCGCCCCCCGGTATTCGGCCGATCGCCGGTGTCAGAAGTTGGCCTTGAAGCCCACGTAGAACTGACGCCCACGGATCGAGTAGATGTTGCCGCCGTCGCCGCCGGAAGCAACGCGTTCGCCGGTCGCGGTCTGACCGAGCGGCGGGATTTCGTTGAACAGGTTGTCAACGCCGCCGAAGAAGCTGAACCGGTTGCCGCGGCTGTCCTCGTCGAGCTTATACTCGAAGCGAACGTCGTGGTACCAGACCGCCGGATACATCGGGATCTCCGAGTAGTCGGCATCCTGCGGCGCACGATCCTGCAGCGGCACGTAGTTTTCGGCGAAGTTCACGTACATCGGGCTGATGTACTGGACCTGGTAGCCCAGGGTGAACCGGCGGAAGGTCACGTCCGCGTTGATGCGGAACTCGTCCTTCGGATCGCCCAGTTCGCTCAGGATCCGGTTTTCGAAGTTCGGGATCGCCGGGTTCTGGTAGTTGCTGTTCTGGAAGTTGTGCGTGTAGATCGCACTCGCGCTGACCTTCCAGTCGCCGCCCAGATCGGTCGTGTAGTTGACCTGGGTATCGATGCCGCGGCGGACGCGCTTGGCGAAGTTGAGCGGCGCGCTGATCAGGGTATTGCCCAGAACTTCGCCCGGAACTTCGGTGAACGGCCCCGCACCCGGTCCCTGGAAGCGCTGGAACAGGCCACAGAACACGTTGTCGAGCGTCGGCTGATCATAGCAGCTGTTGACGATCTGCTGCGCGGTGAGCGCGACGATCACACCGTCCACCTTGATGCTGTAGTAGTCGACCGCGACCGACAGACCCGGCACGAAGCGCGGACGGAAGACCGCACCCAGAGTCAGCGACTTCGAGGTTTCCGCCTTCAGGTCGGGGTTCACGCCGCTGAGGATCGGCAGCGAGTAGGCACCCTTGCTGGCGATGTTCGCGAGGTTCGCGCCCAGCGCCTGACGGCAGTTTGCGCCACGGAACTGCGTACCCGCGCCGATGTTGGCGGTGGTGCAGGGATCGGTGAACGCCGGAGCGAAGTTCGGGATCAGCTCGCCGAAGGTCTCCGTCTGGTTCGGTGCACGGACCGCGCGGCTGTAGTTGGCGCGGAAGCGGATGTCGGGGATCGGAGCCCAGTCGACGCCGCCGTTGTAGGCCCAGACCGTGCCGACCGCACCCTGATACTTGGCGACGCGCGCGGCACCCGAGAGCGTCAGTTCGTGGAAGAACGGACGATCCTCGAAGATCGGGATCTGGACTTCGGCGAAGGCCTCGCTGACCTTGAAGGTCGGCGGATCGAAGCTGCCGAAAGCGACGGCGGTCGAGTTGCCGGCAGCCGCGAAGTCGTCCTGCGCGTAGTGCGCGTCTTCCTCGCGGTGCTCGACACCCAGAGCGAAGCGGACCGGACCGCCCCACAGCTTCAGGTTCTGACCGAGGTCGCCCGAAACGAAGGCCGAGAAGACCATCTGCTCGGCCCAGGACTCATTCGTATAGTCGCGCTGGAAATAGGCAGCCGAAGCCGCGTTGTTCGACGCGCCGAACGGATTGTAGGGAACGCAAGCCGCGATGTCGGCGGCCAGACGCGCGCGGTTAAACGCGTTGTTCGGACCGGCGACAGCGGAAGCAGGATCGAACTGCGAACGGCACTGGATCGCGCCGGTAACCGGGTTGCGGCCAGCATCCATCGCCAGATTGAAGCGCTGCTTGTCGATGTAGCCCTTGGCGAGCGTGTTCTCTTCGGTCCGGCCATAGTTTGCCGAAACCTCGTAGCGCCAGTTATCCCAGAACGAACCACGCGCACCGAGCACGGCACGATAGGTCTGGCGCTTGAAGAACTCGTCGCGGTTGCCGATGTCGGCCAGGTTGCGCGAGACCACGAAGCGATAGGTGCCAGCGGCGATCGCCGCTATCTGCTGCGGGGTGAGCACGCCGAACGACGGATTGGTGTTCGTCAGATCGGTGTTGACCGTCGAGCAGGCCGAAGCAACGCTCGGGTTACAACCCGAAGCGAGCAGCGCATTGGTGATCGTCGCACGTGCCGAGGGGCTCAGGAACGGGTTGTCCAGACGCACGCGCTCGCGCGAGTCGAACTGCGTGAACTGGCCTTGGATGCCCGTCGGACCGGCGTTGCCGCCAACCGTGTTGATCCGCGAGTACTTGCCCTCGAAGAACAGGTCGAACGCCGGCGAGAACTCGTAATGCGCGAGGATGTTGGCGTTGTAGCGCTGCTGCTTCGGCAGGACGGAGATCAACTGGTCTTCACGGCCGGTCTGGCCGTTACCACCGACGATGCTGCCGATCACGCCGGAACCGTAGCGGGTGCCGGTCTGCGCGACGAGCGTGCCGTCTGGCTGGAAAAGATAGGTGCAGTTGTAAGGAACGCCGTTGACGCCGGTGCCGCAGGCTGCCGAACCGACGCGCTGATTGATCGGCACGAGGCCGAAACGATTGATGTTCGCCTGACGGATGTCGCGAACGAAGATTCGGTCCGGGTTGCCGTCGCTGCCGTTGGGCGTGCCGGCCGGATCGATGTCGTTGACCACAAGGCCGTCGACGCGCTTCAGGAACGAAATGTCCGAGCCATAGACGCGCTCCTGGTTCGAATATTCGAAGGCCAGGGTGACGTTGCCGCGACCGTCGGCGAAGTTCTTGCCGGCGATGGCCGAGAGCTGCTGGTTGGCACCGTAGGCGCCCGGGGTCGAGATGCCCGCCTTGCCGGTCAGCTGGAGGCCGTCATAGTCCTTCTTGAGGATGAAGTTGACGACGCCCGCGATGGCGTCCGAACCGTAGATCGCCGAATTGCCGCCGGTGACGATGTCGACACGCTCGATCAGGTCCGAGGGGATCGTGTTGACGTCGACCGAAACACCGTTGTTGAGGATGTCGGCGGCGACGTGGCGGCGGCCGTTGACCAGCACCAGCGTGCGCTGGGTGCCGAGGCCGCGAAGGTCGAGCAGGTTGAGGCCGGCGATGCCGACGCCCAGACCGGGGTTCTGCTGGCTGAACGACGAGCGCAGCTGCGGCAGGTCGTTGAGCGTGTCGCCGAGGTTGTTGTTGCCCTGCTTGAGGATCGCGTCGTTGCTGACGATCGAGACCGGAACCGTCGATTCCAGATCAGGGCGCGCGATGCGCGAACCGGTGACGACGATGGCTTCCGCGTCCGCGGCATCATCCGATGCCGGAACGTCCTGGGCCATGGCGGTGGTCGAGGTAACGAGCGCGATCAAAGACGCGCAGGTGGCTGCCCGAAAGCGAGCCTTGCCGAGTGGGGACATCAAATGTGGACTCCTTCAAATGGGACGAATCGCCGGTTGCGGCCGATGAGGCGCGTGGCCTCGCTCGTCCCGATCCCATGGTCCGAATGCTAACCAAGTAGATGTTCATCTGCCATACAGATTTTGCTTACACCAAAGTGAGTTGGCTAACGTGATAAAAATGTCACGGAACTTTCATTCAGCAATGCCATGGGCATGCGTTTTTTCCCGAGCACGGGCACGGCAGAAACGGCGGTTTTCCGGCCTTTCCGGCCCTGCACCCTGAACGCAGAGCGACCCCGGTCACGAATGACCGAGGTCGCGCGCTCAAGCCGAGCGCATTGCCGCTATCGCGGGTGCTTCAGCGGCGGATCGGCTCAGAATGCAAAGCTGACGCCGACGCCGAACTCCTCGCGCTGAACGAACTTGACGCTGTCGCCGCGGGCATTGGGCACGTAGTCCGTGCGATAGCCGGCGTCGGTCACGTTGTTGCCGAAGACCGAATAGGTCACGCGGTTCTTGGTCCAGGACAGGCGGAAATTGACGATCGCATAGGGATCTTCCCGCGAGAGGTTCCCCGGCTGCCAGTAGAACGCGCCGGTATAGGCCGTGTTGACCGAGCCGTTGAACTCGCCGCCCCAGAGATCGGCCTCGTAGCTCAGCCGCAGGTTGCCCGTGACTTCGGGCGTGCGCACGGTGCGGCTGCCCGAAGCGTCGAAGGGCACGACGGTCTTCTGGATGATGCCCGGCGCCGCGACCGCCAGTTCGGCGGCGGTCAGCGGCACGGTGACCTGCGCGGCGGTGAAGGCCTCGTACTCGGCCTTGGGCTCCCAGCTCAGACCGGCGGCGAACGAGAAGCCGCCGCCCAGCTTGCCGTCGGCGGTGAATTCGAGACCGCGCATCTTGGCGCGCGCGGCGTTGCTCAGGGTCAGCTGCAAGGTCGGCGGGTTGCCGACCTGGGTGTAGGAGCTGACCTGGATGTCCTTGTACTTGTAGGCATAGCCCGCGAGCGTCAGGTTGATCCCGCTGACCCGCGCCTTTGCGCCGAGTTCGAAGGCGGTGATCTTCTCGGGGTTCACCGGGATGCCCAGCGAAGAATAGGCGTTGTAGACGCCGCTCTTGAAGCCCGTGCTCGCCGAGAAATAGACGTTGGCGTCTTCGGCCAGGTCGTAGCGCACGACACCGCGCCAGGTGGCACTGTTCCAGGTGCGCTCGCGATCGACCTGCGCCGCCGCGAGGTTGACCAGGTTCTGCCAGTGGAAGGTCTTCTTCTCCGAATTGTAGCGCACGCCCCCGGTGACGTGCAGGCTTTCGCCGAGGTTCAGCGTCGCTTCGCCGAAGCCCGCGAAGACCTCGCTCCTCATCCGGTTGGTGAAGTTGGCGGCGATCGTGCCGCCGCGCACGGCGTCGCCCGAATAGGTGCGGAAATAGGGATTGCCGGCCTTCGAGTTGTAGTAGTAGCCGCCGACCAGCCAGGTGAGCATGCCATCCGCCGGGCTCGACACCGTCAGTTCCTCGCTGAAGCTCTTCTGGTACTGCGAGATCTGGTTCGAGCCCGAGACGGCGTTGCCCGTGCCGATGCTCGTGCGGTCGGTATCCGACTGCGAGTTCACCGCGACGTGGCGGTAGGCGGTCAGCGAGCGTACCGAGATCCCGCTCGCGCTATCCCAGTTCAGGTCGAGGCTGCCGCCGAAGCCCCGCAGGCGCGCCAGCGGATCGGTCGAGCCGGCGTTCTCGTAGGGGCGGTTCGGCACGGTACCCGGCACGTTCGGATAGGGATTGATGCCGTCCTTGATGTGGCTGATGAACACCGAATTGTTCTGCTGGCGCCAGACGTCGCCCGAGAGCACGGCCGAGAAGCTCTCGGACGGCTGCCACAGCAGCTTGCCACGCAGCACGTAGTTGTCGGCGCCGCCGAAATCGCGGCCGACGTTCGGACCGGTGCCCTTGATGAAGCCGTCGCTGGTCCGGTACGAACCGCTGAGCGAGCCGGCGAGCTGGTCGGTGATGCCGCCGGTGACGAAGCCCGTCACCTTGAGCTCGTTGTAGTGGAAGCCATAGTCCGCGGCGACCGAGCCCGAGGTCTCGAACGAGGGCTTCTTGGTGACGATCTTGATCGCGCCGCCCGTGGCGTTGCGGCCGTAAAGCGTACCCTGCGGCCCCTTGAGCACCTCGATCCGCTCGATGTCGGCCAGGTCGAAGAAGCCGGCGATCGGTGTGCCGATCGACACGTCGTCGAGATAGATCGCGACGTTGGTCTCGTCGCCCGGCGAGGTGCCGGTCGACTGGATGCCGCGGACGACGGGCAGGAAGCCGAAGCCGTTGTTGACCGTGACGATGCCGGGCGCCGCCTGCGACAGGTTGACGGTCGAGTTGATGCCGTTCTGCACCATGTCTTCGCCCGACATCACCGAGATCGAGATCGGCACTTCGAGCAGGCGCTCCTCGCGCTTCTGCGCAGTGACGACGATCTCGCCCGAATTGTCGGCCTCGGCCGCGCCGCCCGCCTGGGCCGCTGCGATCGTGGCGTGGCTTGAGCAAGCCAGAGCCAATACGAGAGCCAACTTACGCATGATCCAATCCTCCACCCTGTAGGAACGCCGGCGTCGCAGCGCCGCTTTTCTGGCCTCCGTGTGATCCGACTTTATCATATTGTCCATACAAAATGACCGATCGCGAATTATTGTACGGACTCAGTTGCATTCGCCCTCAAAGCGTGCAGGGCTCTGCGCGATGACCACCCCCATTCCCCCCCTCGACCACCTCGATACCGGCGCACTGCGAGAGAAGTACCGCCTCGAGCGCGACAAGCGGCTGCGCGCCGATGGCAACGATCAATATGTCGAGATGGCCGGCCAGTTCGCCGCCTTCCTCGACGACCCCTACACCTCGGCCACCGAGCGCGAGCCGCTGTTCGACGATACCGAGGTGATCCTGATCGGCGGTGGCTTCGGCGGCCTGCTCGCCGGCGCGCGGCTGCACCAGGCCGGCTTCCGCGACGTGCGCGTGATCGAGAAGGGCGGCAATTTCGGCGGCACCTGGTACTGGAACCGCTATCCGGGCGCGGCCTGCGACGTCGAGAGCTACATCTACCTGCCGCTGCTCGAAGAGATGGGCTTCATGCCGCGGCGCAAATATACGCCCGCGCCCGAAATCCTCGACTATTCGCACCGCGTCGCCGAGCGCTTCGACCTCTACCGCAAGGCCTGCCTGCACACCGAAGTGACCGAACTGCGCTGGGACGAAGAAGCGCTGCGCTGGATCGTCTCGACCAACCGCGGCGACCGGATGCGGGCGAAGTTCGTCGTCATGGCCAACGGCCCCGCACACAAGCCGCGGCTGCCCGGCATTCCCGGCATAGAGAAATTCGAAGGCAGGATCTTCCACACCGCGCGCTGGGACTACGACTATACCGGCGGCGGTCCCGAGGGCGGGCTCGATCGCCTGGCCGACAAGCGCGTCGGCGTGATCGGCACGGGGGCGACCGCGGTCCAGTGCATCCCGCATCTCGCCCAGGGCGCCATGCGCCTCTTCGTGTTCCAGCGCACGCCCTCGGCGATCGACGTGCGCAACGACTATGCGACCGATGCCGACTGGTGGCACGCGCAGCAACCCGGCTGGCAGAAGCGGCGGATGGAGAATTTCACCGCACTCACATCAGCGGCGCAGGTCGACGAGGACCTGATCCAGGACGGCTGGACCCAGGTCATGAGCAAGTTCCTGCGGGTCAACACGCTGGGGACCAACGGCACGCTCTCGCCCGAGGCGGTCGAGGAGGCCGACTTCGTCAAGATGGAAGCGATCCGCGCGCGCGTCGAGAATGCGGTCGAGGATCGCGACACGGCCGCGGCGCTCAAGCCCTGGTACCGCCAGTTCTGCAAGCGCCCCTGCTTCCACGACGAGTACCTGCCCGCCTTCAACCGCTCCAACGTCACGTTGGTCGACACCGGCGGCCAGGGCGTCGAAGCGATCACCGAGACCGGCGTGGTGGCCGCGGGGGAACACTATCCGCTCGATTGCCTGGTCCTCGCCACGGGCTTCGAGATCGGCACGGCCTATACGCGCCGCTCGGGCTACGACGTGATCGGCATCGGCGGCGAGCGGCTGTCGGAGAAATGGTCGCGCGGCTTCGCCACCCTGCACGGCATGCACGTCCACGACTTTCCTAACCTCTTCGTGTTCAACCGCGACCAGTCGGCGCACACGGTCAACTTCACCCACTCGCTCGACGAGTTGTCGCGCCACATGACCCATATCCTCGCCGCAGCCAGGGATCGCGGCGCCACGCGGATCGAGGCGACGGCCGAAGCCGAGCAGGCCTGGGTCGACACGATCGTCGAACTCTCGACGATCAACCGCGACTTTCTCGAAAGCTGCACGCCCGGCTACTACAACGGCGAAGGGCGGATGAACGTCGAGGCCGCGCGCCGCGGCGCCGGCTATGGTCGCGGGCCGCTGGCATTTTTCGAGGTTCTGGCGGATTGGCGCAAACAAGGCGACCTGTCCGGCCTGCGCCTCACGGCCGAGGGAGAGGCATGACGCAAGCCGGCGACGACGAGGCGAACGACACGGGCCTGCCGCTCTACCTGCAGGTCGCCTCGACCCTGCGCACCGCGATCCTGCGCGAAATCTATCCGGTCGGCACGCGGCTGCCGACCGAGGAGGCGCTCTGCGAGCGCTTCGCGGTCAGCCGCCACACGATCCGAGAAGCCCTGCGCCAGCTGCGCAGCGACGGGCTGATCACGTCGCGGCCGGGCAGCCGCCCGATCGTCGCCTCGCCCTTGGTGCGCGCGCCCGAAGTCCTGGCGCGCGACATCGGCGCGGACTTCTTCGACTATACGATCGGCACCCGCCTCGACATCGCGACCATGGATACAGCGCGGATCGCGCCTTCGCTGGCCCAGGAACTGGGCCTGCCCAGCGACGAGGAATGGCTCTGCGTCAAAGGCTATCGCGTGAATGTCGAAGACGGGCACGCGACCTGCTGGAACGAGTATTTCATCCGCCCCGACTACGAGCTGATCGGCCGTCTGCTCAAACGCCACGTCGGCCCGGTCATCCCGCTGCTCGAAGATCTGTTCGAGACCCGGATCGCGCGCATAACCCGCTCGATCAGCGCGGTGGCCATGCCGCCCGAAGCCTGCGAACGCCTCGATTCCCAGGCCGGCGTGCCGGCGCTCCGCATCGTCGTGCGCAGCGAGACGTCCGACGGTACGGTGGCCTTCGTCAACCGCTCGCTGCACCCGCGCGGCGTGCTGACCTACGCGATCCAGCGCTAGCGCGGACGTCGACGCTCAAGGCGGGCCAGCAGATGGCGCAGGGTCAGCCCGGTCAGCGGATCGCGCCAGGTGGGCGCGATCTTCACGGCCGGCGCCAGCACGAAGCGGCGCGCGCGCAGCGACACGTGCGGGATCGTCAGACCGGGCGAGGCCCAGGCGCCGCCGCTCCACAGCGCGATGTCGAGATCGAGCACGCGCGCCGACCAGGCCTGGCCACCGCCCCGCCGGCCGAAGCGGCGCTCGATCGCCTTGAGGCGCTCGAGCAGCGCATCGGGCGCGAGATCGGTCTTCACCAGCGCCGCGGCATTGGCATAGCGGCGACGCGACGGCCCGAGCGGCGCCGAAGCGACGACCGGCGACGCGGCCTTGAGCTTGAGCCCCTTGCGATCGAGCGCCGCGAAGGCCGCGCGGACCACGCCGCGCGGATCGCCGTGCCGGTGATGCCGCCGATTGGAGCCGAGCGCGATCAGGTAGCGCTGCTTCACTCCGCTCAGACGTCCTGGCAGATGCGCGTGTAGAGCTCGGGCCGGCGGTCGCGGAAGAAGCCCATGCCGGCGCGGTGCTTGGCGGCGCGGGCGAGATCGATCGTCGCGGTGAGCACGCCGGTTTCCTCAGCGCCGAACTCCGCGGTGAAATCGCCCCATTCGTCGGTGATGAAGCTGTGCCCGTAGAAGCGCTGGCCCTCTCCACCATTTTCGGCCTCGGTGCCGATCCGGTTGGATGCGATCACCGGCATGCAGTTCGACACGGCATGGCCGAGCATCGCCCGGCGCCACATGCGGCTCGTGTCGAGGCTGACGTCGTAAGGCTCCGACCCGATCGCGGTCGGATAGAACAGCAGTTCGGCTCCCATCAGCGCCATGACGCGCGCGCTCTCGGGATACCACTGGTCCCAGCAGATGCCGACGCCGACGCGCGTGCCGGCGACATTCCAGACCTTGAAACCATCATTGCCCGGGCGGAAGTAGTACTTCTCCTCATATCCCGGCCCGTCGGGGATGTGGCTCTTGCGATAGGTGCCGAGCAGTTCGCCCTCGGCGTCGATCATCGCCAGGGTGTTGTAGTAGTGATGCCCGTCGCGCTCGAAGAAGCTCGTCGGGATGGCGATCTTGAGCTTCCTGGCGAGCGCCTGCATCGCGATCACCGAGGGGTGCTCGGCGGTCGGCCGCGCCAGCGCGAAGAGCTCCTCCTCCTCGACCTTGCAGAAGTAGGGTCCCGAGAACAGTTCGGGCGGCAGCACGATCTGCGCGCCGCGCGCGGCCGCTTCCTCGACCAGCGCGGAAACCGCCGCGATGTTTTCGGCTTCGTCGGGGGAACCCAGCGCGAGCTGGAGCGCGGCAACGGTGACTTCGGTCATGATCTCAGGGGCGCTTGCGGAACAGGAGGGTCATGCGGTCGCTTTCGCCGATCGCGGCGTAGCGGTCACGGTCTTTTTCGCCGAGCCGGAAATTCGGCGGCAGCGCCCAGACGCCGGCCTCGTGGTTGGCGGGATCGCGCGGGTTGGCGTTGATCTCGCTCTTGCCGACGAGCTGAAAACCCTGCGCCTCGACGAGCGCGATCACGTCTTTCTCGCGCAGGTAGCCCTTGCTGCCATCGACATAGGCGTCGGGCGCGTCGGCCTTGGCGCGGTGCTGCTCGATGCCGAGCAGGCCGTCGGGCTTGAGCAGCGCGCGCGCCGTGCCGAGTCCGGCAGCGTGCCGGCAAGGTTGGCGTAGCTCTTCCAACCCTCGCTGGCCGCGGTGACGTCGGGATTGAGCCCGATATAGCGCCCGGTCTCGCCCAGATAGGGTACGAGCACGCGCGTCCACCAGCCGCCCGAGGGCATGTAGTCGACCACGGTCATGCCCGGACGCACGCGGAAGAACGACAGCGTCTCCTGCGGGTGACGCCAGCTATCGCGCGCCCGATCGCCCTCGCGGCGCGGATTGGCCAGCGCGAGGTCGAGCACCGCCTCGCAGGCTGCGCAATTCTCGACCTCGTCGGCCACGGCCGCGTCGGCGGGCAGGCTGGTGACGGCAAAGCCCAGGGTGGCGGCCAGTGCGAGCAGGTATCGGCGCATTGATCTCACTTCCGTGACCTCGCCCGACATCGGGCAACGAAGCTATTCTAGGGTGCGGTCCGCCCATGACAAGCGCGCCGCGCCACCCTATCTTGTCGCGGTAACGCGTGATGAAGGCAGACAGATGAACGGTACGGAAACGGCAATCGTGGCGGGCGGGTGCTTCTGGTGCACCGAAGCGGTGTTCCGCGACGTGATCGGGGTGAGTGCGGTCGAGAGCGGCTATATCGGCGGCTCGGTTCCCAATCCCACCTACAAGGCGGTGTGCAGCGGCTCGACCGGCCATGCCGAGGCGATCAAGGTCCACTACGATCCCGCGACGATCTCTTACGCGGAAATCCTCGACGTGTTCCTGGGCACGCACGATCCGACGCAGCTCAACCGCCAGGGCAACGACGTCGGCACGCAGTATCGCTCGGCGATCTTCCCGCTCGACGACGCCCAGCGCGCCGAGGCCGAAGCGGCAATCGCGCGCGCAAACCAGGACCACGACGGCAAGGTCGTGACGACGATCGAGGGTCCGGCCGAATGGTATCCGGCCGAAGACTACCACCAGGAATACTGGGACGGCGAAGGCCAGCGGAACCCTTACTGCCTGGCCGTGATCCCGCCCAAGCTCCTGAAGCTGCGCAAGAGCTTCGCCAACCGGGTCAAGACCTAGTCGGGTCTCGACCTCGGCGCGAAGCGCGGCCCCGTCGCCTCGGCGCGGGCCAACAGGCGCGCCGTCAGGGCCAGCAGCGCCGAGACCGGGAACGGCTTGATCAGCACGTCGACGTGCGAGAACTGCGGGACGATGAAGCTGGGCGCGTGCGCCGTGGTGATCGCCCAAGGGATCTTCAGCTCGTCGAGCTTGCGGCCGACATCGAACGAGACGTGCTCGTCGATCTGAAGATCGAGGATGGCCGCGTCGATCTCGCGATCGTCGAGGATTGCCAGGGCTTGCGTGATCGTCTTCGCGGGTCCGACCACCTCGTGCCCCGCGAACTGCAGCGTATCTTCGATGAACAGCGCGTTGAGCATGTCGTCTTCGAGGACGAATATTCGGGCCGGGCGGGGAACCGCCGCGGCGTCTTGGGCAAGCATGGGGACCTCCGCAGGGTCTATGGACCGCCCTTGCCGACACGAGGCGGCTGAGCAGCGCGACGAGGTCAGCGCTGGACGGCACCGCCGGCCGCCGAAGCGGCCGGCACGCGTTTACGAATGGGCGTGGGCAGTCTGTCGCGCGGCCATCCGCCGCGTCTGCTGCGAACAGGTCACGCGCAGTCCGGCAACCCCGTCGCGCTCGGTCGCGCGACGCCATTCGTCGAGTTCCTCGGCGCTCAGGCCGTACCAGTTGCAGGCGTCCTCGGCCGTCACCAGTTGCGCCTCGACGGCGGCGATGATCTCTGCCTTGCGGCGCGCGGTCCAGCGCACGGTATCGCACGGCGGCAGGCCGATCAGCGCCAACAGCTCCCCGACGGGAACTTCGTTACCCGCCGCTATGATGTTCGGGCTGTAGTGCATCGTATGGCTCCTTCCATCCCCCTGTGCACGAGGAGAAGGGCGCCCGGCCTACCTTCCGAGACCTAAACGAAATTGGTTAACGTCGGCGGGTCGAGGTGGAACCGCGATGGAATACCCTGAGCGTTCAACGCTGCGCGAAGGTCGAGGCCGATATCAGGCGATGCAGGATGTTCGAGACCTCGCTCGCGGAATAGGCCTCTTCGGGCTGGGTCAGCCACCAGGCGATCGTCTCGACGATCAGGCTGGTCGAGCAGATCGTGCCCAGTTCCTTGGGCAGCCAGGTCGTTACCGAATCCCGCGATTCCGAAACCATGCGCGCATGGCGCAGCCATTCGCCGCGCATCGTCGTGCCCGCGCCGCCGTTGAGCAGGACCGCCCAGAGCTGCCGATGCTCGGCGACGTAGGCGCACAGAGCGTCGAGCGAGCCGCGGTCGTCGCCCGCGTCCTTGATCGGCAAGGTCAGCTCGACCGAGGTCGCGATCTGCTCGGCGGCTATATGATCGAGGAGCGCTTCCTTGCCCGGATGATGCCGGAAGAAGGTGGCGTAGTGGACGCCCGCCTCGGCGCAGATGTCGCGCACCGTAATCTGATCGAACGACTTGCGCTCGAGCAGATACAACAGCGCATCGCGCAACGCGGCGCCCGATCGCACGGCGCGCGCATCCTTGGCAGTTGACCCGCGGGGGGCTTTGCGATTATGCGCCACTGTAGCGCACAAATCGAGATTCGGATCGTTTCGCTCGCTCATGCCACTGTCGAAAGCAGCAGGAGCCTGTCCGAAGCAAGCCATTTCGCGGGAATGCGAGCAAACCCTGGGAGCCGAGAAAATGCAGGCCTTGGTCGAACGCGACTATTTCACCGACTACGAGATCCTCAAGGAACCCTATGCCTTCTTCGACGCGCTGCGCGAATATGGGCCGGTCTATCAGCCGCCGGGCAAGGACTACTACATCGTCACCGGTTTCGAAGAAGCGCTCGAAGTCCTGCGCAACCACGATGCCTTCTCGGCGATCATCGCGCTGCAGGGTGCCGGCGCACCGCTGCCCTTCGTACCGCACGGCGCTGACATCAACGCCCAGATCGACGAGCACCGCCAGGCGTTTCCGGGCTGGGATCAGGTCGTCAACATGGACGACGATCGCCACACCAAGCTGCGCGCGCTGATCAACACGCTGTTCGTGCCTTCGCGCC
Source organism: Novosphingobium sp. (assembly GCA_004211435.1). Lineage (GTDB taxonomy): Bacteria > Pseudomonadota > Alphaproteobacteria > Sphingomonadales > Sphingomonadaceae > Novosphingobium > Novosphingobium anseongense. The sequence goes on from SECS01000001.1 coordinate 159,226, forward strand.
TCAAGGCCAGCGAGGCTTTCATCGAGGACTATTCGGACGACATCGTCCGCAAGGCCGTGGGCGAGGGCAAGGTCGAGCTGATCGGCGAGATCGCCACGCCCTTCGTCACCGTGGTCGTCGCCGACCTGCTCGGCGTGCCGGTCGAGGATCGGCAGATCTTCATGGACGCCATCGCCAAGGCGCCGCCTCCCGGAAGCCTCGACGGCGGCAATCCGATGGAAGGCGAGGAGCATCCCTTCGCGGTCATGGGCAAGTACTTCTTCGGCTATATCGCCGATCGCAAGGCCAACCCGCGCGAGGACATCCTCAGCGAGCTGACCCACGCCAAGTACAACGACGGGACCACGCCCGAGGTCTACGACATCGTCCAGCTCGGCATGTTCATGTTCGGCGCGGGTCAGGACACGTCGGCCAAGCTGCTCGGCAATTCGATGAAGTACCTGGTCGAGCAGCCCGAGCTGCAGGACCGGCTGCGCGCCGATCCCAAGCTGATCCCCGCCTTCCTCGAGGAAGTGCTGCGCATCGAGGGCTCGACCAAGCAGACCGCCCGCCTCGCGCGCAAGGACACGAAGATCGGCGACGTCGAGATCCCGGCGGGCAGCCGTATCCTCGTCGCGCTGTCGGCCGCCAACCGCGATCCCAAGCGCTGGGAGAACCCCAACGAGCTCGAGATCGGCCGCAAGAAGGTGATCGAGCACGTCGGCTTCGGCCGCGGCAAGCACGTCTGCGCCGGCGCCCCGCTCGCCCGCGTCGAAGTCCGCGTGATCTACGAGAAGCTGCTCGAATATACCTCGAAGATCGAACTCGATCTCGACAAGCACCCCAACGGCGTGGCCGACCTGTCCTACGAGCCGAGCTTCATCATTCGCGGCCTCGCGACGATGAACCTCAAGCTCACGCCCTCGGACAAGTTCAAGGGCTGACCGCCGACAATACCCTTTCCGGCGGTAGCGCCCGCTGGAAGAAGCGCACCACGTCGGCGTTGAACGCGGCGTGGAAGCGCGCACGATCGAACGGACCGGGATCGGAGCAGATCGCTTCGGTCCCGAACCAGTGCAGGACCGTGATCATCACGCGCATCTGCCCATTGCACGGTTCGAGGAACGCGAAGTGCCCGGCGCCCGCCACGGCGTGGAACTCGGGCGCGAGCGGCAGATCGCGGCGGATCGTAACGCCGCTGTCGTCAACCACCTCATCGTGCTCGGCCGCCCAGAGCTGGAT
>SECS01000284.1 GCA_004211435.1 Novosphingobium sp.
GCCGAGCAGGCTTCGGCCTCGATGGAAGAGATGGCCGCCAACGTGAAGCAGAACGCCGACAACGCCGCGACGACCGAGAAGATCGCGCGCCAGTCGTCGAAGGATGCCGAGGCCAGCGGGATCGCCGTGGACCGCGCCGTCGCCGCCATGCGCACGATCGCCGAGAAGATCGGCATCGTCCAGGAGATCGCGCGTCAGACCGATCTGCTCGCGCTCAACGCCGCGGTCGAGGCCGCTCGCGCCGGCGAGCACGGCAAGGGCTTCGCGGTCGTCGCCTCGGAAGTCCGCAAGCTCGCCGAGCGCAGCCAGGTGGCAGCGGCCGAGATCGGTTCGGTCTCGTCCGAAACCACTGCTGCTGCGGCCGAAGCCGGCGAGATGCTGACCAAGCTGGTGCCCGACATCCGCCGCACGGCCGAGCTCGTCTCCGAGATCAGCGCTGCCTGCCGCGAACAGGACATCGGCGTCGCCCAGATCAACGAGGCGATCCAGCAGCTCGACCAGGTCACCCAGCAGAACGCTGCGGCCTCCGAGCAGATCTCCAGCACCTCGAGCGACCTTGCCGGTCGCGCCGAGGAACTGCAGACCTCGATCGCCTTCTTCAAGACCGGTGCGGGCAGCGTTGCCACCTCGTCTGCACGCCGCGCCGCGCCGGCCAAGACCCGTACGCCGGTCAAGCTCAAGGCGAAGCCGGCGTTCAAGGCCAAGGCCAATTCGGTTCAGGACCAGCAGGCCCGCGCCCGCGGTTTCACCCTCGATCTGTCGAGCGGTGGTCCGGATGCCGACGACCTCGATTTCGGGTCCGAAGCCGCCTGATCAAAAACGGGGCATCCTTCCGGGATGCCCCACCGACCTTCACCCCCCAAGGCTGGCGGGCGATCCCCAGCTCTCGATCCACCCGTCTTCGAATTGACTGCAATTCGCCCGCGTCAGGGAACCCATAATCATGCGACCCACAATCAAGCTCAAGCTGGCGGCAACGTTCGCCATCGTCACCATCATGCTGCTCGTCGTCAGCACCATCGCGATCTCGCGGATGTCGACGCTCAACACCGCGATCACCGAGATCATCAACGGTCCGGTCGAACGGCTCACCGTCGCCCAGAAGGCGCAGGGGCTGATCGGTGACATGTCGCGCCAGGCGCGTTCCATGGCGCTGACCAGCGATCCGAAGATGCTCGACGAGCTCGAAGGCAAGTCGCTCATTTATCGCAAGGATTTCGAGACCCTTCTTGAGAAGGGCGAAAAGCTCTCCACGCCCGAAACCAAGGACATCTGGAGCAAGCTGCGCACCGAGTTCGAGGAGTACAAGACCTTCGACGAAAAGGCCCGTACGCTCGCTCGCCAGGGTGACAAGGTCGCTTCGGCCGAGGTCTCGCTGGTTTCGGGCCGCCCGGTCCAGCTCTCGATTTCGGAACAGGCGAAGAAGCTCGTCGAAGCCGCTAACGTCGAGATGAAGCAGGTCGATGAGGACACCAACGCGCTCTATGCCGCTGCCCGCACTGCCGTGCTCGGCGCTGCAGCGCTGGCTCTGCTGATCGCCATCGCCGGTGCCCTGTGGATTTCGCGGACTGTCGCCAATGGGCTCAAGCGCGTCAGCACGGCGCTCGACGCGGTTGCCATCGGCGATCTCGACCAGGAAGTCGTCGTCACTTCGAACGACGAGATCAAGGACCTCGTCGGCACGGTCAACAAGATGACCGCCAGCCTGCGCGTCTCGGCGAGCCTCGCCGACAAGATCGCCGGCGGCGACCTGACCGTCGAGTACGAGCCGCTGTCGGCCAAGGACAAGCTCGGCCACTCGCTGGTCAATATGGTCAGCCGCCTGCGCACCGTCGTCGGCGAATCGCTCGAAGCCGCGACCAGCGTCTCGGCCGGCAGCGAGCAGCTCTCGGCGACGTCGGAGCAGGTCTCGCAGGGCGCGACCGAGCAGGCCGCCGCCGCCGAGCAGGCTTCGGCCTCGATGGAAGAGATGGCCGCCAACGTGAAGCAGAACGCCGACAACGCCGCGACGACCGAGAAGATCGCGCGCCAGTCGTC
>SECS01000285.1 GCA_004211435.1 Novosphingobium sp.
CAACATCCAGGTGATCTCGACCAGCGAGATCAAGGTCTCGGTGCTGATCGACGAGGACGAGACCGAACTCGCCGTGCGCGTGCTGCACACGGCCTACGGGCTCGACGGCGAGTAAAGCCTAGATCGAGCCTCGCTCAGCGCGCTGCGTCCACAAATCGTCGCGCCAGGGCGCTGACTTCGGCGACCGGTTCGGCGTAGTCGCCCTCGATCCAGAACCGCGCGATGCGCAGGACCGCGCCCATCGCGCCGACGCGTGCCAGCGGCAGCGTCACTTCGGGCGCGATAAGCGCCGCCAGACGCGCGAGCATGGCGCGGCCGACCTTGAGCATTTCGGGATCGTGGTGATCGGTCTCGACCAGGAACACGCGCGCGAGGTCGGGATGCTCGGCGAGCAGCGCGAAGAAGGCGGTCAAGGCGCTGTCGGCCGGCGCGCGCGCGTCGATCGCGGCGGTAACGTCTGCCACCAGATGCTCGCAGACCTCGGCGAAGACCGCGAGCAGCAGTTCCTCCCGGCTCGCGAAGCTCTCGTAGAAATAGCGCGGGGTCAGCCCGGCCTCGGCACAAATCGCGGTGACCGAGACCCCGGTCGTCCCCGCCTGGCCATAGAGCTTGGCCGCCGCCTGCATCAGCTTCTCGCGCCGCTCGGCCACGCGCGCTTCCTGGCTCTGGCCGCCGTATAGGCGGGTCTTGGCGGTCCCCATGACCCGTCTCTTGACACAGGCGACTCCATCTGACAATTTGATAATGTAGATTATCAGATAGGAGTCGGGCCATGACCGACACGACGCAGCTTTCATTCAAGCGCGATTGGAAGACGGCCTTCACCGCGGTGAAGGCGCTGATGGCCGATCCCGACGACACCGCGCAGGTCTTCCGCATCATGCGCGCGCTCAACGTCGGCACGGCCAAGGCGGGCTACGAGCGGCTGCTGCAGACCGCGGCGGGCGGGCGTATGGCCTATGACCGGATCGAAATGGCCGAGCGCCTGTCCGATCCCGCCTATGTCGCGCGCTTTCCCGAGGGCTCGGTCGGTGCCGCCTATGCGGCTTTCCTCCAGCGCACCGGCTATTCGGCGCAGGGCCTGGCCATGGTCAGCCGCACCGACGAGCCGTTCGAGGACCGCCATCCCTACGACTGGTTCGGCCGGCGCACGCGCGACGTCCACGATATCTGGCACGTGCTGACCGGCTACCGCGCCGACGATCCGCTGGGCGAGGCCTGCCTCGTCGGCTTCTCCTATGCGCAGACCCGGGGGCTCGGCTGGGCCGCGATCGGGCTGGGCTCGGCGCTGACCAGCCTGCGCCATCCGCAGGGCCGCGCGGCCGTGGCGGCGATCTGGGAAGGCTATCGCCTGGGCAAGCGCGCCCGGTGGTTGCTCGGCGAGGACTACGAGGCGTTGCTGCGCGAACCGCTCGATGCGGCGCGCCAGCGGCTGCGGCTCGAACGGCCGTTGCGCTACTTCGCGCTCGACGGCGTGCCGCGGACGATCGGCCCGGTGGCCGTCGCGGCTTGAGATTGCCCCGCCTCCGGTAGGGGGTACGGGAGACGGGGCTGACCTCGGCCGATCGGAGATCGAGCGGCCGAGGCTCAACGGGTGGCCGCCGTCAGTCGGCCAGTTCGGGCTGGGCCGGCAGCTGGTCGGGCGACTTGACCGTCATCCCCAGCGCCTTGGCGACACCCGCGCCATAGGCCGGGTCGCAGCGCGTGCAGTTGTCGATGTGACGCTGCTTGATGAAGTCGGGCGCATCGCCCATTGCGCCGGCCGTATTGTCGAACAGCGCCTGCTGCTGCGCCGGGCTCATCAACTGGAACAGCTTGCGCGGCTGGGTGAAATAGTCGTCGTCGTCCTCGCGGAAGTTCCAGAAGTCGGCATTCCCGTCGATCTGCAAGGGCGGCTCGCGGAAGTCGGGCTGATCGACCCACTGGCCGAAGCTGTTCGGCTGGTAGTGGGGCAGGCTGCCGTAATTGGCGTCGACCCGGCCCTGGCCGTCGCGGTGGTTGCTGAAGGCGGGGCAGCGCGGCGC
>SECS01000126.1 GCA_004211435.1 Novosphingobium sp.
GCACGCTCGGCCTCGGCGAGGAAACGCATCACGCCCCAGGGGCTCTCGTTGCAGACGCCGATCGCGCGAACCTTGCCCTCGGCGACCAGTTCGCCGAGGGCCGCCAGGGTCTCCTCGATTGCAACCTGCTCGGGCGCATCGGGAACGCGCGAATAGCGCGAGCGGCCGAGCGTGGTCACCGCGCGCTCGGGCCAATGGAGCTGATAGAGATCGATATGATCGGTGCCGAGCCGGTGCAGGCTGGCCTCGCAGGCCGCGCGGATGTTCGCGCGGTCGAGCCGGCGCTGGGCTCCACGGATATGCGTCATGTCGCCCGCGGCATTGCCCGGCCCGGCGACCTTCGTCGCGACCACCACCTTGTCACGCAGGCCCCTCGCGGCGAACCAGCGGCCGATCACCTCTTCCGAACGCCCCTGCGTCTCGGGTCCGGTCGGCGTGGGATAGTTCTCGGCCGTGTCGAACAGGGTCACGCCCGCCTCGAAGGCCATGTCGAGCTGGCGCAGCGCGTCGGCTTCGGGCGTCTGGCCGCCGAAGGTCATCACGCCCAGACCGAAGGCGCTCACCTGCAGGCCGCTGCGGCCCAGTTCCCGATAGTCCAACAGGCCTCTCCTTCGCCCGACGCGAACCTTCCGCAGATCGCGACGCGATACTATCCCCAGATGGTAAGGCCGGCTACTCTGCGGCCTGTACGGCCGGCGCACCGGGCACACCCTTGACCCGATGCACGCCGCTGACTCGCGCGACGATCTCGGCGGCGCGCGCGCGCGGGTTGAAGAACTGGCTGTACCAGATCCGCGCCTGCCCGAAGGGGCCATCGGTGGGCAGTTGCATGATCCGCGTCGCCGCGCGCTTGGTCTGCCAGATCTCGCCGTCGTGGAGGCCGAGGCCCTGGCCGAACATCTGGTTGAGCATCCTGGCCCGCTCACGCGCGGCCTCGTCGACCACCCCGCCCGGCGCGCGCACCAAGGCCCCCTGCCAGAGCCGGCACGAGCCGTCGTCGATCGGCGTCGCCGCGATCAGTTCGGCCGCCTCGAGTTCGAAGAAGCGCGCGGCGTTTAGCCCGACGCCGTGATAGGCGTTGTCGGTCGACAGCGGCTGCTCGCCCTGCTGATCCCAGGCCGGCGTCACGCCTGGATGCCGCTGCCACTCCTCGCCGAAATCGACACGGTACGAGAGCACCGACTGGCGCTGGTGATAGAGCACGCCCTGGACCTCGTTCTCGTAGTAGAGCGTTTTGCCGCCGTGCAGGTAGTTGAGGTGGGCATAGTCCGAATTGTTGTCAAACACCTCGACCGGATGGCACGGCAGGTCGACGAGATGGTCGAGCCCCTGCCAGCGGACGTAGGCAGGGTCGTCCCACTCGGGGAAGACCGGCAGGTCGAAATCGGGTTCGCCGCCCTCGGGATCGTTCCAGCAGAACACCACGCCCCAGCGCTCCACGACCGCCCAGGCCTTGACCCGCGCCGCCTGCGGGATCGCGCCGTCGTAGTAGGGAATGTGGTCGCAGACCCCCTCGCGGTTGAAGCGCCAGCCGTGGAAAGGGCAGCGCACGCCCTCGCGCTGGACGTTGAGCCCGGCGCTGACGATGTACGAATGGTTCGACCTGCCGAAATGCGTGCCCATGTGCGGGCAATAGGCCGAGACCATGCCGACCGCGCCGCTCGCGCCGCGGAACAGCACGACGTCCTCGCCGAAATAGCGCGCGCTCAGCGGTCGCGCGCCGTCGATCTCGTTGCTGTTCGCGACGACGAACCAGCCGCGCGGAAAGGCATATTCACCCAGGTTGTACTCGGCTGACGTGGCCATCCTCGTTCTCCCGACGTCCGGCTTCGGCCGGATCGTTGCGGAAAGGATGCGCCGCGCGACCCCATGCTGCCACTACAATATCTGTGGTGCAGCAATGCCATAATGGTATGCCTTGGTGCGATGGAACTGCGCCGGCTCCGCTATTTCCTGCGCATCGCGCACGAAGGCTCGCTCGGGCGTGCCTCGCGCGGCCTCGGCGTCGCGCAGCCCGCGCTCGGACGGCAGATCCAGCTGCTCGAAAGCGAACTCGGGGTGAAGCTGTTCCGCCGCGTGCCCAAGGGCATGCGGCTGACCGAGGAAGGCGAATATCTGCGCGAGGCGCTCGACCATCCGCTCGCCCAGCTCGATCTCGCGCTCAAGAACGTCCGCGCGCTCGCCGCGCGCGCCGAGGTCTTTTTCACCATGGGCCTGCCACCGGGCGTGATGCAATTGCTCGGCCCGCGGCTGTTCCTGCGGCTGTCGCGCGACCTGCCGAACCTGCGGCTGCGCTTCGTCGAGAGCGATTCGGCCGCACTCGCCGCCGACCTGCTGCGCGGCGCGGTCGACATCGCCGTGCTCACCGGCGTCACTCCCGACGACCGCGTGTTCCGCAGCGAGGTCCTGCGCGAACCGCTGCTGCTGGTCGGCGCCCCCGGTTCGGCGCTGGCCGGGCGCGAGACGATCGCCTTCGCCGACCTGCACCACTTCCCGCTGATCCTGCCGAGCGCGCCCGACGGTCTGCCGACCCTGCTCGAAAAGCTGGCCGCGCGCGGCGACGACCGGTTCGTCGTCGCCAGCGAGGTCGATTCGATCGATCTCGCCAAGCAGGTCGTCGCGGCCGGCGCCGGCTATACGATCCTGCCGCCGCTGCTCTGCCGCGACGAAGTCGCGCGCGGCGAGCTGGTCGCGGCCGCGGTCGTCGACCCGGCGATCGACCGCACCGTGCTCTATGCGGTCCAGCCGCTGTGGCGCGTGCCGCGCAGCACCTACAACGAGGTCGAGCGCGTGATCTTCGAGGAATGGACCGCGGCGGTCGCCGGCGGCGAGTGGCCGGCCGAGTGGCTGTTCGACCACCGCCGGCTCTCGACCTATGCCGGATGAGCATCGCACGCCGGCATGATTGGTCTTTGCAGCATCGCCGGAGCCGTGGCTAAATTCTCCGAAACGAGCGAGGGAGAGACAGGTCATGGACGCCGAAGCCGCCGCGATCGCGCGCGAAATGAAAGACCGCCACGAGATCTACGACTGCGTGATGCGCTATTGCCGCGGCATCGACCGGCTTGATCGCGCGCTGCTGCTCTCGGCCTATCACCCCGATGCGATCGACGATCACGGCAGCACCTTCGTCGGCCCGGTCACGGAATTCGCCGAGGTCGTGCTCAAGATGCACGAGACCTACCAGGAGTTCACGCAGCACCACATCACCAACCACCGCTGCGAGCTCGACGGCGATGTCGCCCACACCGAGTCCTATTACCTGTTCCGCTGCCTCAACCGCGCGCCGCCCTGGTACAACATCTCGAGCGGGCGCTATCTCGATCGCTTCGAGAAGCGCGAGGGCCGCTGGGCCATCGCCGAACGCGTCTGCGTGGTCGAAGTGCGCGACGAGATCTGGGGGCCCGACGGCAATGCCGGCAACAGCGCCTATGTCCCCGCGACGCGCGGCCGCGACGATCCCTCCTATACGCGGCCGCTGACGATCGACCGCGCGCGGTTCACGGCCTGAATCGCGCCGATTGAAGCCGGGGCCCGCTCTGCCCATGTTGGCAGGCGGGGAGCGGCTGAAAGGAATTGGTATGCGCGTCGGCACCGTTCGCGAGATCAAGGACCACGAGTATCGCGTCGGCCTGACGCCCGAGAGCGTCCGTGAGCTGACCGGACACGGCCACGAGGTCTGGGTCGAAAGCGGTGCGGGCCTCGGCATTGGCGCCTCCGACCGCGACTACGAGGCTGCCGGCGCGACGATCTCTCCCGATGCCAAGGCGATCTTCGCGCAGTGCGAGCTGGTGGTGAAGGTCAAGGAGCCGCAGCCCGGCGAGCGGGCGCAGCTGCGCGAGGGCCAGGTGCTGTTCACCTATCTCCACCTCGCCCCCGACCCCGAGCAGACCGCGGATCTCGTCCGCTCGGGCGTCACCGCGATCGCCTACGAGACCGTGACCGGGCCGGGCAATGCGTTGCCCTTGCTCAAGCCGATGAGCCAGGTCGCCGGGCGGATGTCGGTCCAGGCGGGCGCGACCGCGCTGCAGAAGGAACACGGCGGGCGCGGCGTCCTGCTCGGCGGCGTGCCGGGGGTGATGCCCGGCAAGGTCGCGGTAATCGGCGGCGGAGTGGTCGGCTTCAACGCTGCGCAGGTCGCGGTCGGCATGGGCGCCGACGTGACGATCCTCGATCGCGATCCCGCCGCGCTCGAACGCCTCGGCACCCATTTCGAGAGCCGCGCCAAGACCCGCTTCTCGAACCGCGCCAACCTGGCCGCTTCTGTCGCCGAGGCGGACCTGGTGATCGGCGCGGTGCTCGTACCTGGCGCCGCCGCGCCGCAGCTGGTGACGCGCGACATGCTCGCCACGATGAAGCCCGGCGCCGTGCTCGTCGACGTCGCGATCGACCAGGGCGGCTGCTTCGAGACGAGCCACCCGACGACGCACAGCAACCCAACCTTCATCGTCGAGGGGATCGTCCACTACTGCGTCGCCAACATGCCCGGAGCCGTGGCGCGCACGAGCACCTACGCGCTCAACAACGTCACCCTGCCGCACGTCCTGCAGATCGCCGAGCGTGGCTGGAAGGGTGCGCTGCAGGCCGATACGCACCTCGCGGCCGGGCTCAACGTCCACGCCGGCCACGTCACCTACGAGGCCGTAGCGCGCGAACTGGGCTACGAATTCAAACCGCTCGCCGAAGTTTTTTAGACCAAAGTCGCATACGGTTAACCCGTTCTTGAGCAGCGGCCGCGTACCCATCGTGCATGGAATGGGGCCCCATACGTCTGTTGGTGCTATGGCTCGTCGCGGCCTTTGGCCTTGCGGCGACACAGCCGGCATTTGCCGCTGAGCCATCCGCACGGCCCACCTGTCACGCCACGGGGAATGCAGCCGAGGACTATGCCGCGATCGCTCGCGATCCGCGCCGCTGGAACTGCACGACCTCGGACTGGTCGGTCGCATCGGCCAAGAGCTTCCTCCGCTTCGATCTGCACCCGGCCACCGAAACGCCGACCGCCTTCTCCACCCGGCTGACGCGGTTCGCGTCGATACGCGTTCTCGTGATCGGCCAGGATGGCACCATGGCCACGCGCCGCGTCACCGAGCACGAGGTGACGCCGGTCACTGACGACTGGATGATGTCGATCGACCTACCGCGGATCGCCGGCCCAATCGCAACGGTCGTCGTCGAGATCGAGGGCGCGCGTCACACGGGCATGATCTCCTTCGCCGAGCTGACCGGCGCGTCGGATCGCGGCTCGCTGTCGCATGAACTGCTGATCGCGGGGCTCTGCGGGATGCTCTGCATGCCGCTGCTATTCAACTTCGCCTTCTTCCGCGTGCTGCGCGAACGCTTCCTGTTGTGGCACGTCCTCGCGACCGCCTGCATGCTGGTCCACACCCTGGTGACCTCGGGGCTGATCAACCGTTTCCTCACGCTCGACATCGTCCAGCTCAGCCTCGCGTCGGCCTTCTCGGTCGCAGGCGGGATCGCCGCCGCCTCGGCCTTTTCCGCAGACCTCATCGAACCAGGCAAGCTCGATCCGATCCAGCGCCGGCTGCTGCGTTGCGTCGGCCTCTGGATGCTGCCGGTGACCTTGATCTACCTCTTCGTCGACGGTGGCCTTCGTCCCTATGTCGCGCCGTTCTATCTGGGCTCTTTGCTGCCGCCGATGGGGCTCTTCGTCTGGGTCATGGTCGTCGCCTGGCGGCGCGGCAGCCGCGCGGTCTATTATCAGGCGGCGGCCTGGACTCCGGTGATGGTGACCGCGTCGATCCGCATCGGCTCGGCGCTCGGCCTGACCGACGGACCGATCGAGATGCTTGTCGCGCAGCATTATGCGTTGGGGCTCGAAGTGGTCATCACCTCGCTCGGCGTGTTCGACCGCCTGCTCGCGATCCGGCGCGAGCGCGACCTCGCCGTGGCCGAAATTCGCATCATCGAGGAACAGTCGGAGCGCGATCCGCTGACCGGGCTGCTCAACCGCCGCGGCCTCGAAAATCGCTTCGAGACGCTGCGCGCCGAGGGCTATCGCGCCATGGCCGTGCTCGATCTCGACAAGTTCAAGTCGGTCAACGATACCTATGGCCATATCACCGGCGACGCCGTGCTGTGCGCCGCGGCCGAAGCGCTCGAGCCCGATCTCGATACCCGCGCGATCCGTCTCGGTGGCGAGGAATTCCTGCTTCTGCTGCGCGGCGACGACGTGGTGAACCGCGCCGAGCGCCGCCGCCAAGCCATTGCCACGCGCATCGCCGCACGCGTGCCGGGGCTCGACCGCATGGTCACCGCCTCGATGGGCTTGGTCGAGATGCCCGACGATGGCGGGATGCGCGCCGAGTTCGGCGTGCTCTACGGCCATTGCGACCGCCTGCTCTACGAAGCCAAGGATGCCGGCCGCAACCGCACGATGCGCGAAAAGATGCAGAGTTTCGGCGGCCTCAGGCCCCGCGCCGCCTGATCAATCAGGCATGAACGGCGCCGCCACTTCGGGCGGCACGCGCATCAGGCGTCCGGTCTTGAGATCGATCATCGCCCAGGTCGACCGCGCCGAGACGATCACCTTGCCGGCCTGGCCGTCCTCGCCAATCCTACGGAAATCGATCCGCCGGTCGAACTTCGCGCCGCTCGGCGGATCGGGGATGAATGTCTCGGCCTCGACACTCTCGCCGACCGTGATGTTGCCGCGATAGTCGATCTCGTGCCGGGTCACGACCCAGGCATAGGACGCGACGTGCTCGGGCGCGGCGTCGGCCTCCCAATGCGCAGTCGCGAGCGCTTCCATCCACTGCACCCAGACCGCGTTGTTGACGTGGCCCATCACGTCGATGTGCTCGGGCAGCGCGGTGAGCGTGATGGTGTGACGGTTGCTCAAGCCTTCACTCCGAGCTGCCAGAGGATGAAGGCGAACTCCTCGGCGGTTTCGCGCAGCGACTCGAACCGCCCCGACTTGCCGCCGTGGCCCGCGCCCATGTTGGTCTTGAGCAGCAGCTCGTTGCCGTCGGTCTTGAGCTCGCGCAGCTTGGCGACCCATTTCGCCGGCTCCCAATAGGTCACGCGCGGATCGTTGAGCCCCGCGGTGACGAGCAGCGGCGGATAGGCCTGGGCCTTGACCTGATCGTAAGGGCTGTAGCTGCGGATCAGCTCGAAGGCTCCCTGGTCCTCGATCGGATTGCCCCATTCGGGCCATTCGCCCGGGGTCAGCGGCAGGGTCTCGTCGAGCATCGTCGCGAGCACGTCGACGAAGGGGACGTGCGCGGCGACGGCGCCGAACAGGTGTGGGTCCGAATTGATCACCGCGCCCATCAGCTCGCCGCCGGCCGAGCCGCCCGAGATGGCGATCTTGCCCGCCTCTGTGTGACCGCGCGCAATCAGATCGCGGGCGACGTCGACGAAATCGTTGAAGGTGTTGGTCCGGCGGTCGAGCTTGCCCGCCTTGTACCAGGCGCGGCCGAGATCGTCGCCGCCACGGATATGCGCGATCGCGTAAGCGAAGCCGCGGTCGACCAGGCTCAGCCGCGCGGTCGAGAAGCCCGGGTCGATGGCAATGCCATAGGCGCCGTAGCCATAGAGATAGAGCGGGCCGCCTTCCGGCCGATCGCGCCGCATGACCACGCTGACCGGTATGGCGGTGCCGTCGCGCGCCGCGATCTCGAGCCGCTCGGTGCGGTAGAGCGACGCGTCGTAGCCCGAGGGGATTTCCTGAACCTTGAGCGTCTCGAGGCGCCGGTCGGCCAGGTGGTAGTCATAGACCGTCGCCGGGCTGACCATCGATTCGTAGGACAGTCGCAGGCGGTCCACCGCCCATTCGGGATTGTCGGCCAGGCCCGCCGAATAGCTCGCTTCGGGGAACACGATCGGCTGAACATAGGCAGGATCGTCGTAATGCCGCAGCTCGATCTGATCGAGCCCGGCCCCGGCGCCCAGTGTTTTGCGGCCTTCGATCACGTAGAAGTCGGCGAAGAGGTCGAAGCCGGTCAGGTAGAACGCGTCCGAACCCTCGATCACCGTGCTCCATTCTCCGGGCGCGGCGAGCGGCGCCGTGGCCAGGCGGAAGTTCTCGTGGGTGTCGTTGGCGTGGACGTAGAGCACGTCGTCGCGCTCATCGACATCGTATTCGACGCCCTTCTCGCGCGGCCTGACCAGGATCGGCGCGGCCAGCGGATCATGCGCCGGGATCAGCCGCACATCGCTGGTCTCGTGGTCCGAGGCCGAGACGATCAGCCACTTCTCGTTGGCCGAGAGCGACGACCCGACGCGGAACCCCTCGTCGTCCTCGTGATAGAGCTCGACGTCGCTGTCGAGCGGCTGGCCCAGCCAGTGCAGCCGGGCGTTGTCGGTGCGCCAGTTCTCGTTGGCGAGCGAATAGACGAGGCCCTTGTCACCCGCGACCCAGACCAGCGCCGAGAGCGTGCCGGGGATCTCGTCGGGCAGCAGTTCGCCCGTGGCGAGATCCTTGATCCGTGCGGTGAAGCGCTCGGAGCCGTTGTCGTCGATCGCATAGGCGAGCAGCTTGCCGTCGGCGCTGACCGACAGCGCGCCCAGCCGGAAGTATTCCTTGCCCTCGGCCAGCGCGACCTCGTCGAGGATCAGCTGGTCCGCGCCGCCAGCGACCGGCTTGCGCCACCACTTCTTGTATTCGGCACCGTCCTCGAACTCGATCCAGTAGAGGTAGTCGCCGTCCTTCTGCGGCACCGACCGGTCGGCTTCCTTGATCCGCGCGCGCATTTCCTTGAACAGGCTGTCGACCAGCGGCTTGTGTGGCTCCATCCGCGCCTCGAACCAGGCGTTCTCGGCCTCGAGGTGCGCGAGCACGTCCTTGTCGGTCACCGTCGGGTAGCCGGGGTCGCGCAACCAGGCGTAATCGTCGCTGACGGTCAGGCCGTGGTGGGTGAAGCTGTGCGGCTTTTTCGCGGCGACAGGGGGCTGGACGGGAGTCTGGGTGGAATTGGCCATCGCCTGCATCTATGTTTGCACGATGACGCTATCAAGCCGGACATCTTCCCCATGCTGATGAATACCCATGAACAGCGCCTCGACGCGCTGCGCCGCGAGCTCAAGGCGCGCGGACTCGACGGCTTCGTCGTGCCGATCTCCGACGAGCACATGAGCGAATATGTCGGCGGCTATGCCCAGCGGCTCGCCTGGCTGACCGGCTTCGGCGGTTCGGCCGGCACGGCCGTGGTCCTGACCGACGCCGCGCTGACGCCGGCGGCGGCGATGTTCGTCGACGGACGCTATACCCTGCAGGTGCGCGACCAGGTCGACGGCCGCTTCTACCGGCGCGAAGATCGCCTACGATCCCTGGCTGCACGGCAAGGGCTGGGTCCAGGCCGCAAGCCGGGCCTTGACCGGGAAGGGCGCCGAGCTGGTTCCCGTCGAGACCAACCCGATCGATGCGATCTGGCAGGACCGCCCCGCTCCCTCGAGCGCGCCCGCACTCGTCCACGAGGACCGTTACGCCGGCCAGGCGAGCGAGGCCAAGCGCGCCCAGGTTTCCGAATGGCTGGCCGAGAACGGCCTCGACGCGGCGGTTATCTCGGCGCTCGATTCGATCGCCTGGCTGCTCAACGTGCGCGGGAGCGACGTCGAGCGCACGCCGGTGACGCTGTCCTACGTGATCGCGCGCGCCGACGGCACCGCCGACCTGTTCATCGAAGAGGCCAAGGTCACCCCCGAGCTGCGCCAGCACCTCGGCAACGCGGTGCGTCTGGCACCACGATCGGGCTTCCTGCCGGCTCTGGCACAACTTGCGGGCCAGCGCGTATCGGTCGATCCCGACAATGCCGTCCAGGCGATCTTCGGCGCGCTCGAAGCCGCCGGGGCCGAGATCGTCGAGCACCGCGACCCGACGGTGCTGCCCAAGGCGCGCAAGAACGCGGCCGAACAGTCCGGCCACCGCGCCGCCCAGGCACGCGACGGTGCAGCCGAGACACGCTTCCTCCACTGGCTTTCCGTCGAGGGCCCCAGGGGTGGGGTCGACGAGATCACCGCGGCCGAACGCCTCCACCAGTTCCGCCGCGACACCGGCGACCTGCGCGACCTGTCGTTCGACACGATCTCGGGCGCCGGCCCCAACGGCGCGATCGTCCACTATCGCGTCAGCCCGGAAACCAATCGCCCGCTCGAACCGGGCAGCGTCTTCCTCGTCGATTCGGGCGGTCAGTACCCCGACGGCACGACCGACATCACGCGCACCGTCTGGGTCGGACCGGGAGAGGCACCGGCCGAGGTCAAGGACCGCTTCACCCGCGTGCTCAAGGGCATGATCGCGCTCGCCCGCGCGGTCTTCCCCAAGGGCACGCGCGGCAGCCAGCTCGACAGTCTGGCACGCCAATTCCT
>SECS01000127.1 GCA_004211435.1 Novosphingobium sp.
AGGTGATGATCGCCGAAAGCCGCCGAGCCGGTGCCGAGGGCATCGCGCGCCGCGGCGCTCGCCGATGCGGGCGCGGTCGCGGTGCGCGAGGATACCAATCTCGAGCCCGGCTTCTGGGGCCAGCTGCCCGGCAACGAGCAGTACCTCGTGCGCCGCTCGCTGATCTCCAGCGCCAACATGGCCTGCTTTGCCAGCCTGCACGGCTTCGCCATGGGCCAGGCCAGCGGCAACCATTGGGGCGAGGCGGTGACCCTGCTGACCACGACCAGCGCGACGCCGTTCTTCTTCAATTTCCACGCCGGCGATCTCGGCAACTTCACCGTCATCGGCCCCTCGGGTTCGGGCAAGACCGTGGTGATGAACTTCCTCGCCGCCCAGGCGCAGAAGTACAATCCGCGCACGGTGCTGTTCGACAAGGACCGCGGCGCCGAAGTCTTCGTCCGCGCGATCGGCGGCACCTACAGCCGCGTTGCTGCGGGCCATCCGACCGGGTTCAACCCGCTCGCCCTGCCCGACAGCGCCGCCAACCGCGCCTTCCTGCGCGACTGGCTCGGCGTGCTGCTCGAAGCGAGCGGGCCCGAGGAACTGGCGACGATCTCGGCGGCGGTCGACGCCGCCTATCACAACGACGCGCGCCTGCGCCGCCTCACGCATTTCCGCGAACTGCTCGCCGGTTCGCGCCGGCCCGAACCCGGCGATCTCGCCAGCCGCCTCGACGCCTGGCTGGGGAACGGCGAGCACGGCTGGCTGTTCGACAACGAGCACGACCGGCTCGATCTTTCTGCGAAGACCCTGGGCTTCGACATGACCGCGCTGCTCGAGACGCCGCGCCTGCGCACGCCGGTCATGATGTACCTGTTCCACCGCATCGAGGAGCGCCTCGACGGCGAGCCGACGATGATCCTGATCGACGAGGGCTGGAAGGCGCTCGACGATCCGGTCTTCGCCGCGCGCATCCGCGACTGGCTCAAGACCTTGCGCAAGCGCAACGCGCTGGTCGGCTTCGCCACGCAGTCGGCGCGCGACGCGCTCGAAAGCCGGATTTCGGCGGCGCTGGTCGAGCAGACCGCGACGATGATCTTCATGCCCAACGCGCGCGCCAGAGCCGAGGACTATTGCGAGGGCTTCGGCTTGACGCAGCACGAGCTCGAGCTGATCCGTACCCTGCCGGCGCAGAGCCGCTGCTTCCTGATCCGCCAGCCCGACGCTTCGGTCGTGGTGCGGCTCGATCTTTCGGGCATGCCCGAAGTCCTGACCGTGCTGTCGGGCCGCGAGAGCATCGTGCGCCGGCTCGACACCCTGCGCGAGACCTATGGCGACGCGCCTGCAGCCTGGTATCCGGCGCTGACCGGCCAGGTCTGGCCCGACGACGTGGATAGCGACCCTCTCTGGACCGAGGCGGCCGAATAATGGCCAGCGCCTGCGAAGTCCTGGCAGCCGAAGCCTCTGGCGGTGTCGCTTCGGCGCTGCGCGCGGTCGACTGCCTTGCGGGCGAAACCGTCGCTTCGGCCTTCGCCCGGCTGTTCGGCGGCGGGGCTGGCGGCGGCGGTGCGCTGCTGCCGGCGCTGACGATCGGCCTCACGCTCTACATCGCCTTCTTCGCGATCGGGCTCCTCACGGGCCGCAGCCGCATCGGCGTCTCGGCGCTGACCCCACGGATGCTGACCCTGGGTCTGGTGCTGACCTTCGCGACGAGCTGGGTCGCCTACAGCCAGGTCGTCTGGAACCTGACCACCGGCGCGCCCGACGAGATCGCCTCGGTGCTGACCGGCTCGCAGGGCTCGGCGACGCAGATTTTCGGCGACCGCGTCGACCTCGTCTTCAACGCCATCGCCGAGGCGGCCGAGGCCGGCAAGCAGCAGGGCGCACCGCCCGCCGCGGCCGCCCAGCAGGGCGCCCAGGCGGCGAGCGCCGCGGTCTCGGGCAATTTCACCCCGGCCAACGTCATGTGGCTCGGCGGCTTGCTGCTGCTGCTCGGCACGGTCGGCGTGCTCGTCACCGCGCGGATCGCGCTGGCGGTGCTGCTCGCGGTCGGGCCGGTCTTCGTCATCTTCGCGCTGTTCAACGGCACGCGCGGGCTCTTCGTCGGCTGGCTGCGCGGGCTGACACTGACCGCGGTGACCCCGCTGTTCGTCGTCGTCGGCGGCGGCGTGGTCATGGAACTGCTCGTGCCGGTCGTGGCTTCGCTCCACGGCGTCGAGGGCGTCAACGGCCGCTCGGCCCTGGCGCTGTTCGTCATCGCCTGCGTCCACGTCGCGCTCATGTCGATGATCCTGAAAGTGGCGGGGACGATGGTCTCCGCCTGGCAGGTATTTGGCTTGGCGAGCAATGACCGCGAATCTCGAGACAGCGCGCCGTCGGTGGCGCCGCTGATGCCCGCCGCCGCGATCGCGCCGATGATGCCGGCGAGCGGCGCAGCCGCGCTTGGCGGCCGGGCCGCAGCGATGGTCGGACCCGCGAGCGTGGAGGTCGTATCGCAAGGCGGCGGCGCGACGGGCGGCGGCGCGAGTTCGAGCCGCACCCACATCACCCAGGTTTCGGGCGGTTCGACAGCCAGCCTGCCGCCGCTGCCGCGCAGTCGCGCGCGCGGGATCGGCAGCCGCTTCGCCGCGCCCCAGTCAACGGGCGGCACCGGCCGCGCCGGAGGAATGCAACGATGAATAGCCGCCTTTTCGCCCTCGCGCTGCTCGCCATGTCGGCGCCGCACGTGGCCCACGCCGCCGATGCAAGGCTGACGCAACGGCTCTACAACGCCAACGAGGTCGTTCGCATCGATGGCAAGATGGGAGTCCAGGCGACCGTCGCCTTCGCCGACGACGAGCACATCGAGAACGTCGCCGTGGGCGATGCCGAATCCTGGCAGATCACGCCGAACAAGCGCGCCAATTTGCTCTTCGTGAAACCGCTGGCGGCGACCGCGCGCACCAACATGACCGTGGTGACCGACCGCCACACCTATTACTTCGACCTGATCGCCAATCCGCGCGTGACGGCGCCGCTCTATGCGCTCAAGTTCACCTATCCGGCCGAGCCCAAGTCCGCTGCGACCCCGGGCGCGCCGGCGGTGGCGCTGACCGACGACGAGCGCGAGGCGCTCGACGCCGAGCCCATCGATCCCGCCCGGCTCAACTTTGCCTGGGCCTCCAAGGGTCCGGCGCGGCTGATCCCGCAGCGGCTCTACGACGACGGCGAATCGACCTATGCGGTCTGGCCCAAGGACGTGCCGATCCCGGCTATCCTGGTGACCAACGACAAGGGCGACGAAGGCCCGGTGAACTTCGCCGTGCGCGGCGACACGATCGTGATCGACGGGGTGCCCGCGCAGCTGGTCCTGCGCGTCGGGCGTGACCGCGCCCAGCTCGACTACAAGGGGCCGGGGCCCAAACCCCGCCCGCAGGCCCAGACCGCCAGCAATGCCAGCGTCCAAGGGGGACAGCCATGAACCGCCAGCTCGGTACCCGCCGCCAGCCCGAAGACTTCGAAGATCCGCGCGATCAGCAGGGCGCCGAGGTCATCGATCTCGCCACGCGTTCGGTGCTGCCGCAGGTCGCGGCCACCAAGCGCGGTTCGGACGGACTGGGCCTCGCCGCGGGCGTGGCCGTGGTCGCCCTGCTCGGCGGCGTGACCTTGTGGTCGATGAACGCCGCGCGCGACGGGCAGAGGCCTGCTCAGCCGCAACAGGCTGCGGTGCCCGCGCCGGTGCCGGTCGCGCCCGTGGTTCCGCCGCAGGCGATCACGCCCGCGCCGAATCCCGCGGCGCCGCCCGCGCCCGCCCCGGCCCCGGTGCTCGCCGCGCCGCCGCAGACCGTGGCGGGCCTGGCCCCGCGCACCAATCCGGCCGGCTCGCCCGCCGTGGTGTTCGACGCTTCGGCGCTGCCGGCGCCGCTGGGCGGTGTCGCCGTTCCGGGCGCGCCCGCCGGCTCGGGTAACAGCAACGACGATTTCGCCTCGCGCCTCGGCGTCGGCGGCGGCTCGGGCATGGCCACGGCCACCAAGATGATCGACCCGAAGTCGACCGTTACCCAGGGCACCCTGATCCCGGCGATCCTCGAGACGGCGATCGACACCGACGTGCCCGGCTACGTCCGCGCGATCGTTTCGGCCGACGTGCGCTCGTTCGACGGCAGCCGCGTCCTCGTGCCGCGGTCGTCGCGGCTGATCGGTCAGTACAAGTCCGGGCTCCAGGCCGGGCAGAAGCGCGCCTACGTCATCTGGACGCGGCTGATCCGGCCTGACGGCGTCTCGGTCAACATCGCTTCGCCGGCCGTCGCCTTCTCGGGCGAGACGGGCCTCGCGGGCAAGGTGAACTCGCACTTCTTCGAGCGCTTCGGCTCGGCCATGCTGCTCTCGGTGATCGGCGGTCTCTCGGCGATCGGCGGCAATGCCGGCGTGATCATCGCCGGTGGCGGCCAGTCGGCGGCGGCCGCCGCAGTCGGCCAGTCGGGTCAGATCGGCCCGACGATTCGCGTGCGCCAGGGCGAGCCGATCCGCGTCTTCACCGCCAAGGACCTCGATTTCTCGAAGGTGGAGACGGACTGAGGCGCGATCCTTGGCTGACGGGCTGGTGGCATAAATCACAATAGAAGGCGTCGCATTCCGCCTATACACTCGGCCCCGGCGGCGCCATCCGACTCGGAAACCGAGTGTCGGGAATGGCTTGGCACTCAAGGGGGAAGACTACATGGCGGTATCGGATCACGTCGATTTCAACGGCTTCATGGAGGGCGTCAAGCGGCGCAATCCCTATCAGCCCGAGTTCGTTCAGGCTGTCCAGGAAGTGGCCGAGGACATCTTTCCGTTCCTCGACAGCAACGAAGAATACCATTCGCAGCAGATCCTGCGCCGCATCGCCGAGCCGGACCGCGTGGTCTCGTTCCGCGTCTGCTGGGAAGACGACAACGGCAACGTCCGCGTCCAGCGCGGCTGGCGCGTGCAGAACAACAATGCGATCGGCCCCTACAAGGGCGGCCTGCGCTTCCACCCCTCGGTCACCGAATCGGTGCTCAAGTTCCTGGCTTTTGAGCAGACCTTCAAGAACGCGCTGACCGGCCTGCCGATGGGCGGCGGCAAGGGCGGCTCGAACTTCAATCCCAAGGGCAAGAGCGTGCGCGAGATCCAGCGCTTCTGCCAGAGCTTCATGACCGAGCTCTATCGCCACATCGGCGCCGACGTCGACGTGCCCGCAGGCGACATCGGCGTGGGCGGCCGCGAGATCGGCTTCATGTTCGGCCAGTACAAGCGCATCACCGGCCAGTTCACCGGCGTGCTGACGGGCAAGGGCCTCGAATATGGCGGCTCGCTGATCCGTCCCGAGGCGACCGGCTATGGCGCGGTCTATTTCCTCGCCAACATGCTCGCGACCAAGGATCAGGATCTCGTCGGCAAGACCGCGGTGATCTCGGGCTCGGGCAATGTCGCGACGCACGCGGCCGAGAAGATCGTCCAGCTTGGCGGCAAGGTCCTGACCCTGTCCGATTCGGGCGGCTTCATCCACGATCCCGACGGCCTGACCCAGGAGAAGATCGACTGGGTGAAGACGCACAAGACGCACCGCCGTGGCCGCATCGAGGAATATGTCGAGGCGTTCCCCGGCGCCAGCTTCACCGCAGGCAAGACCCCCTGGGGCGTGCCCTGCGACGTCGCGCTGCCCTGCGCGACGCAGAACGAACTGCTTGGTGAAGATGCCAAGGCGCTGATCGCCAACGGCGTGAAGGCCGTGTCCGAAGGCGCCAACATGCCGACCGACCTCGACGGCGTGCACGCCTTCCGTGGCGCCAAGATCCTGTTCGCGCCGGGCAAGGCGGCCAATGCCGGCGGCGTTGCGGTCTCGGGCCTCGAGATGAGCCAGAATTCCGAACGCCGTTCCTGGAAGGAAGAGGAACTCCAGCAGATGCTCAAGGACATCATGGCCGGAATCCACAAGAGCTGCGAAACCTATGGTCGCCAGGGCGATGGCTACATCGACTACGTCAAGGGCGCGAACATCGGCGGCTTCAAGAAGGTCGCCGACGCCATGCTGGCCTTCGGCGTCGTCTGACCCGAAAGCGTTCAAGCGTGACCAGCGAAGACAAGCCGGCGGCGGTGGTTGCACCGCCGCCGCCGAGTGCAGCTCCCATCGGCCCCGCACGCAATGCCGACGGGTTCTCGATCCAGGCGATCCACCTCGTGCGTACGACCATGCAGGTCAACGTGACGATGAGCCAGATGGCCGACCAGAAGGCTTCGATCCTGATGGGCGCGACCTTCGTCGTCTTCACGATCGCGGTGGGTCAGGCGAGCCGCGGGGATTTCCCCTATGCGCTGATGGTGCTGGCGATCTCGGCCTTCCTGTCGGCGCTTTGCGCGATCGCCGCGGTGCTGCCGTCGTTCCGGCCGCCGCGCGTGCAGAGCTCCGAGCGCGACAACATCCTGTTCTTCGGTGTCTTCGCGCACCTCAGCGAGGACGAATATGCCGATCGTGTGCTCGCGGCGCTGCGTTCGGACGAGACGGTGTTTCGCACCATGCTGCGCGACATCCACCAGAACGGTGTGGTGCTCCAGCGCAAAAAGTACCGCTATCTCGGCTATGCCTACCGGATATTTCTCGCGGGGCTGACGCTGACGCTCGTGACCTTCCTCGTCGAGAGCGGTGGGGCACTGGAGCGGTTGTTATAGGCCGCTGAAATCCTCCCCGTTCGTGGTTTCGCCAAAAACAGGGAGGATATTGGTCCTATTTCACCCCCAGCACGCCGGCCTGTTCGCGCAGCAGGTCCGCCTTGTCGGGGTTCGCCGCGATCGCGTCCTTGAGGGCTTGGCTGGCCTTGTCGGGCTGGTTCAAGGTCATCCGGCTGCGCATCAGCATCACCCAGCCTTCGGGATTCTTCGGCTGCGTCTTGAGCCGTCCTTCTAGCCGCGAGACCATGCCTTCGGCCATTTCGCGCTGTTCGCCCGGCGCCATCGCGGTGGCCGCCTGGAGGTCCTGCGCGGTCGGGCCGGGAATGCCCTGCGCGGCCATCGGCATCTGGGTTATCTGCGGCGGCGTGGTCGGCTTGGGCGCCTTGGCCTGGGCCGCGGCGATGCGCGGCGCGACGTCGATCTTGTTGATCTTGCCGATCTGTTCGATCGTGCGGACGAGGTTGTCGTGCCACACGGCATCGCTCGGCGTATCGGCGAGCAGGGCGAGCCAGTCGCCGAGTGCGCCTTCGTGATCGCCGGTGAGATCGCGCTTCACCGCGAGGAAGTAGCGCGAGCGCGGATCCTTGGGGTCGAGCTTGAGCGCGCGCTGGAACGCCTCGACCGCGGGTGCGGGTACGTCGCTGCCGCTCGCCATGGCTCGCGCTTCGCCGAGCGCCGACCAGATCACGGCGTTGTTCGGCTCGATCGCGCTGGCCTTCTCGTAGGCACCGGCGGCATCGGCATAGCGATCGGCGACGAAATAGGCCGTGGCGAGCTGGCGCCAGACGCTGACGTTGTCGGGCTCCGCCTTGCTGCGCTGCTCGAGCGCCTCGATCGACTGCGGTGCCAGCCCGGCGTCGGTTGCGGCGGCGGGGGACGCGGAATCGCCCGACTTGCGCATGACCGCCAGGCCTACCGCGAAGGCCGCGATCAGCGCCGCGGCGAAGAGCGCGATCTTGCCCCACGGCAACTTGCGGGCTTCCGCCCCGTTCACGGCTTGTGTCATCCCGCCCTTCCCGTCATAGTCGGCCGACCATTGCGGAGATCCGCTTTGCCGGCGATGTTTTCGCGATGTGCGGAAAATTGGCCGATAAAGCAATCGCCGACGACGGATGGGGACCCGGGGGGAAACGGGGTTGGAAACGCGTGTTCGCATTGCCGTAATCGGCTCGGGTCCGGCTGGGCTCAGCGCAGCTTCGCGCGCAGCGCAGCTGGGGCTGGCGCATGTCCTGATCGAGAAGACCGACCACCTCTCGGACACGATCTACAAGTACCAGAAGGGCAAGCACGTCATGGCGACGCCCTCGTCGCTGGTGCTGCGGTCGGATCTCGATTTCGAGGCGGGCAAGCGCGAGGCCGTGCTCGGCACCTGGGAAGACCAGACAACCGGCTGCAAGGTAAATGTCCTCTACAACGCAGAGATCGCGGCGATCACCGGCGCCAAGGGCGAGTTCGCGCTCAAGACCAAGAAGGGTGACATCGTCCTCGCCGAGACGGTGATCCTGGCGATCGGCACCCAGGGCAACCCCAATCTCGTGCGTTGCGCGGTCGAGGAGGGCGCCAACGTCCAGTACCAGCTCGACGATCCCGGCGAATATATCGACGAGCACATCACCGTGCTCGGCACGGGCGACGCGGGCATCGAGAACGCGATGGGCCTCGCCGCCGATCCGCAGCAGCGCAACAAGGTGACGATCGTCAACCGCTCGTCCGAATTCGCCACGGCCAAGGACGCCAATGTCAAGGCCCTGCTGGCGATGGAGGCCGAGGGCCGCCTGACCGTGTTACGCGAGACCACGCCCGCCAAGATCGGCAAGGGCACGATCACCTTCGACACGCGCGATGGCGAGCTGCAGGTGCCCTGCGACCGCGTTATCGCGCGCATGGGTTCAGCCCCGCCGCGCGCCTTCGTCGAGGGCGCCTGCGCCGAGTTCGAAGAGAAGGACGGCAAGAAGGTTATCAAGCGCGGCACTGGCATCGAGTTCACCAGCGCCGACCGCGTCGCCTATCCCAAGCTCTCGCCAACCTTCGAATCGACCGTCCCCGGCATCTATGTGATCGGTGCGCTCGCGGGCTATCCGCTGATCAAGCATTGCATGAACCAGGGCTACGACGTCGTCGAATTCATCAACGGCAACACCAGCCTCAAGCCCGCCGACGAGCCGATCCTTGCCGACAAGTTCGCCAGGCTGCCGGGCAATCGCTCGGTCGACGAATGGCTCACGACCTTCGGCAGCCAGATCGACATCTTCAAGGAGGTCTCGCCGCTCCAGCTGCGCGAGCTGATGCTCGATTCGACCGTGGCGAGCTTCGCTGCCGGCGAGACGGTGTTCGAGCGCAACGCGCCGGGCACTTCGCTTTTCGCGATTGCCGAGGGTTCGGTGCTGGTCGAGATCGACAAGGACGATGCCAGCAGGACCGTGCGGATCGCGCAAGGCTCGATCTTCGGCGAGGTCGGGCTGATCTCGGGCCGCCGTCGCGGCTCGACGATCCGCGCGGCCGAGCCGACCGTGGTGGTCGAGCTCGCGCGCAACGCCGCGCTCAAGCTGATCTCGACCGTGCCGCCCGCGGGCCGCGCGATCACGCGCACCTCGATCGAGCGCCAGCTGCT
>SECS01000018.1 GCA_004211435.1 Novosphingobium sp.
GCCTATCGCTTGGCGCGCGGGACGGCAAGGCCGGGCGGTGATTGCACGGGATATCGTCGCATCGGCACTGGCACTCGTCAGGACCCGATGGCATGGTTTTCGCGAAGGCAGGGGCGAGCAACGTATGGAAGGCGAGGTCAGGGCCGGGCTCAAGGGCTTCCAGTGGCTGCAGCGCATGGTTATCGGCCTGTTCGTAGCCATGCTGCTAGCGGCGATCTTCGTGCCCATCTACACCGACGAGATCGGCTGGCGCCTGCAGGAGCGCGCCGCCTATGACGGCGTCGATAAACTCTTTACCCAGCTCTGCGGCCCCGACACGCTCGCGCAGCCGCCGTTCTGGATGATGCCTGCGCGGTATTACTCGGCGGCTTTCAACTCGCTTTTCGACAGCCCGATCTATGTCCGGATATCCGGCATCCTCTACGCGCTGGTTTGGACTGCGATGGTGCTGGTCCTGGTCGGGCGATCGGCCCGCGACGCGCGCGAGCGGACTGCGCTCGCGACGCTTGCGATCGGCTTCCTGAGCATTGGCACCCTGCCGTGGCTGCTGGTGATGAGCCGCCCAGAACAGCCGATCATGCTGGCCTGGACCGTGGCGCTGCTCATGGTTCTGAGCGGCGCTAAGGTGAGCGCGGAAATGACGACGGGTCGTGCCTGGCGCCGTTCGCTAGCCATTCTTGCGCTCGCCCTGTTGGCGATGAGCTATCACGTCAAAGGTGTGGCGACCGCCCCGCTGTTCCTCGTCTGCCTGCTGCTGGTGGCCAAAGGGCGCAAGGCAATCGTCCCGCGGCTGGTTTCTGGTGGCATATTGGTGGCGTCGGGCGTTTGGGCTGGGCAGTATTGGGTCCACCGCTTTCTGTGCCCCGGCGATACTGCTGCGCGCGAATCCTTCCAAGCGAGCGCCGGTGCCTCGATCGTAGCGGCAAACGATGTCTCGCAGATCCTGCCGCTGTTGGCCAAGGCCTTCGGCAATATCAGCCTGTTCCTCTATCCTGGCACGGTGGCGCCGCGCGCTCTGCCGATGGGCAATTGGCTGCCTTTGGACCAGATCAGCCGCGACGATTCCTTTACCGTGTTCCTCGTGATCGTGGCCCTCTGGACGATCGCGATGATCGCCACGGTCTGGTGTCTGCTGCGCGCTGTTCGTCGCGCATGGCGCGAGCGACGCTTCGACGATCGCTCTCTGTTGGCTGGGGCGCTGTTGGCCATGTTCTTGGGCTGGAGCGCGATTGGCTTCACCGGCGTCTACGAAGCGACCTTCACCGTGCCGATGCTCACACTCGGGGTGGTGCTCGCGCTATCGACGCACGACGGTGGCCCAGTTTTTGCCAAAGGTCTAGGTTGGGGCGCGGCTGGCGTCGGTCTCGCCGGCCTGGCCAGCATCGTCTTGGTCTTGGCAATATACGGTGCTCCGCTCGTCGCAAGCGCGCGTGCTGGCGGTTATGTGCCGGGACAGCATTTGTCGATCACGCCCTTCGGCTATGAGGCCGTTCGGCGCGATACGCTCGCCGCCGCACGCAAATGCGGCATAATCGATCCGACGGCGAGCCACGGTCTGCTCGTCGATGACCTCAGCTACTTTCCGCTGATGCACAGCCGCCTGCCCGATCACCGTGGTGGGCTCCTGCCGCCGGTGATTGTGACGCGCGATCCGATCGACTACCTGCGCGCGAACAAGTCCGACGGTATCGTATCGTGGTGCGCCGCGCTGCCGCCCGCGATGCAAGCCCGCGCCAAACGGGAGGGAAAGATGTGCTGCCTGGCGCCGTCCGACTTTTAGCGGATCAGGCCTCGGGTCGCATCAGTTCGCGCACGAAGCCGATCAGCCCCGTCTGGCGCGCGCGGCTCAGGCGTTCTGCGGCGAGGATTTGCACGACTTTGTCGAAGCAGGTGTCGATGTCGTCGTTGACCACGACATAGTCGTAACCGTCCCAATGGCTGATCTCGGCCTGGGCGCGCGCCATGCGGCCGGCTATGACTTCGGCGCTGTCGGTGCCGCGTGCGGTCAGGCGGCGGCGCAACTCGTCGAGGCTGGGGGGCAGCAGGAAGACGCGGACGACGTCGGTTTCCGATTTCTGATAGAGCTGCTGGGTACCCTGCCAGTCGATGTCGAACAGAAAGTCACGGCCTTCCTTGAGGCCGGCCTTGATCTGCGACTTGGGGGTTCCATAGGAGTGGCCGAAGACGTGGGCCCATTCCATGAAATGCCCGTCCTCGACCATCTGGTCGAACTGCTCCTGGGTCTTGAAGATGTAGTCCTTGCCGTCGATCTCGCCGGGGCGCGGCTGGCGCGTCGTTACCGAGACCGACATGCCCATGCGTTCGTCATGCGCGAGCAGCTTGCGCGAGATGGTGGTCTTGCCCGCGCCCGACGGCGAAGACAGGATGAACATCAAGCCGCGCCGGTGCAGCGTGTCGTCGTGGGTTTCGGGAATCTGGGCCATGGCCGCTGATGCCGATAGCCGGCCCGCAAATCAAGTGACGGCGCGACGGCCGAAGTGCGAGAGGGTCAGCCCTTCTTGGCTTGATCGTCGACTTCTGCGGCGCCTTCGGCCGCGGCCTTGCGCTGCTTGCCATGGTCGTAGAGCGTCTTGGCGAGCAGTCCTCCCCCTATCAACAGGGCGCCGGGCACCGAGCGCGTAGCAATCCGCGCCACGGCCGTGCCGAGCAGCGTTTGCGTCATGCTGCGGCCCTTGACGATGTTCTTGGCCTTGTCGGGGGAATATTTCACGCCGAGCAGGGTGCGCTCGACCATATGGCGCAGCAGCCGCCCGCCGCCGCGCAGCGCGACGTCGGCGATGATGATATTGGTCATCGGATTGGGGCTGGGGCCTTTTTCGAGCGCGGCCTCTGCCTTCTTGGCGGTTGTGGTTACGGCCTTGCCGATCTTCTTCACGCCCGACTTCGCCCTACCAGTGGCCATCGCACCCTCGCTTGCGGGGCGGATGGCCCCTTATTTCTTTCGGCCGAAATCGACCGATACGACGTTCGATCCGTCATCAGCAGGGG
Source organism: Novosphingobium sp. (assembly GCA_004211435.1). Lineage (GTDB taxonomy): Bacteria > Pseudomonadota > Alphaproteobacteria > Sphingomonadales > Sphingomonadaceae > Novosphingobium > Novosphingobium anseongense. The sequence goes on from SECS01000018.1 coordinate 3,010, forward strand.
TAACGCGCGGTGCGGACTCGCGTTCCAGCGAATCGTTCTCCGCATCGTCGTGCGGCTCGGGTTCCATCTGCGAGCCAACTGCCTGGAATTGCAGGCCGAAATCGACCGCTGGGTCGACGAAGGCGGTGATAGCGCCGAAGGGCACGACGAGCTTAGCGGGCACCTGGTTGAAGCTGAGGCCGACCGAGAACAGCGTCTCCTCGACGCTCAGCTCCCAGAACTTGTTCTGGAGCACGATCGTCATCTCGTCAGGGAAGCGTTCCTTGAGATGCGCCGGGATCGACACGCCGGGCGCGCCGGTCTTGAAGGTGATGTAAAAGTGATGGTTGCCAGGCAGCACGCTGCCGCCCGCCTCGACCTGGCCGAGAACGCGGCCGACTACGGCGCGCAGCGCTTCCTGCACGATCTCGTCGTAGGGGATCAGGCTGTCGGGTACTTGGTCAGTCATCGCCATCCAAGTGGCCTTCCCGGCGCCATGGGTCAAGTCCCGCGTCGGCGGCGGCCTCACGGGTTTGGATTGATTCCCACGCTCTCGTCACTATAGGCCGGCGCCTATGGCAACAGCGCGCATCGCCCGGATCAGTCGCAAGACTCACGAGACCGATATCCAGGTCGAGATCAATCTCGACGGGACCGGCGCCTACGACGTGTCGACCGGCATCGGCTTCCTCGATCACATGATCGAGCAGTTCTCGCGCCACTCGCTAATCGACATCACCTGCAAGATCGTCGGCGATCTGCATGTCGACCAGCATCACACCACCGAAGACAGCGCGATCGCGATCGGCCAGTGCATCAGCGAGGCGCTTGGCGACAAGGCCGGCATCGGCCGCTACGGCCAGGCCTATTCGCCGATGGACGAGGCGCTGGCGCGTGTCGCGCTCGACATCTCGGGCCGTCCCTGGCTCGTGTGGAAGGCGTCGTTCAGCCAGCCGCGGCTAGGCGAGATGGACACCGAACTGTTCGAGCACTGGTTCCAGTCGATCGCGCAGGCCGTGGGCATCACGCTGCACATCGAGTGCCTCTACGGTCAGAACAACCACCACATCATCGAAGGCATCTTCAAGGGCTTCGCCCGCGCCATGCGGCAGGCGGTCGAGCCCGACCTGCGCAAGGGCGGGGCGATCCCCTCGACCAAGGGCATTCTCGGCAAGGGTGGCCTGAATGGCTGAGGTGCTCGCGCTCGTCGATTACGGCGCGGGCAACCTGCATTCGGTCGCGAACGCGCTCAAGGCAGCCGGCGCCGAGGGCGTCACGGTTACCTCGGACCCCGACGTCGTGCGCGCCGCCGATCGCATCGTCCTGCCCGGCGTCGGCAGCTTCCGCGCCTGTGTCGAGGGGCTGCTGGGTATTCCGCATCTGGTCGAATCGATGACCGAGCGCGTCCAGGTCGGCGGCGCGCCGTTCCTCGGCATCTGCGTCGGCATGCAACTGCTCGCGACGCGCGGGGTCGAGCACGGCGTGACCGAAGGCCTCAACTGGATCGAGGGCGAGGTGCGGCGCATCGAGGTCACCGATCCGGCGATCAAGATCCCGCACATGGGCTGGAACGACGTCGCCGTGCCGCCGCACGCGGACGGTCTGATCGAGCCGGGCGAAGCCTATTTCCTGCACTCGTATCATTTCGTGCCTGACGCCGGTCACGACGTCGCGGCGATGACCGACCACGGCGGTGGGATCGTCGCCGCGGTCGCGCGCGACAACGTCGTCGGCGTGCAGTTCCATCCCGAAAAGAGCCAGGCTTTCGGCCTCGCGCTCCTGTCACGTTTCCTGGAGTGGCGCCCTTGATTGGAGATTTGGCTTGATCGTATTTCCCGCCATCGACTTGAAGCAGGGCCAGGTCGTCCGCCTGGCCGAAGGCGACATGGATCGCGCCACGGTCTACGGCGACAACCCTGCCGCCCAGGCCGTGCTCTTCGCCGAGCAGGGATCGCAATACCTCCACGTCGTGGATCTCGACGGCTCCTTCGCGGGCCGGGCGGAGAACAAGGGCGCGGTCGAGGCGATCCTCGAAGCCTTCGACGGTCATGTCCAGCTTGGCGGCGGTATCCGCACGCGCGAGGCGGTGGACGGCTGGTTCGATCTGGGCGTGTCGCGCATCGTCATGGGCACGGCCGCGCTCAAGGATCCCGAATTCGTCAAGGACATGGCCAAGGCCTATCCCGGCGGCATCGTCGTCGCGGTCGACGCGCGCGACGGCATGGTCGCGACCGAGGGCTGGGCCGAGGTCTCCGACGTCTCGATCGTCGACATGGCGCGCCGCTTCGAGGACGCCGGCGTCGCCAGCCTGCTGTTCACCGACATCGGCCGCGACGGCATGCTCAAGGGCTGCAACATCGACGCGACGGTCGATCTCGCGCGCCGTACCGACCTGCCGGTGATCGCCAGTGGCGGGGTGAAGGGTCTCGACGACATCCGCCTGCTCGCGGTCCATGCCAACGACGGGATCGAGGGCGTGATTACCGGGCGGGCGCTGTTCGAAGGCCGGCTCGATCTGGCGGCGGCGATCGCCATGGCCAACAAGCAGTGACCGTCCGTGTCCGCGTCATCCCCTGCCTCGACGTCCGCGACGGGCGTGTGGTCAAAGGCGTGAACTTCGTCGACCTGCGCGATGCCGGCGATCCGGTCGAGCAGGCGAAGACCTATGACGCGGCCGGGGCGGACGAGCTCTGCTTCCTCGACATTTCGGCCAGCCACGAAGGCCGCGGCACTCTGCTCGACGTCGTGCGCCGCACAGCGGAAGTCTGCTTCATGCCGCTGACCGTGGGCGGCGGTGTCCGCTCGGCCGACGATGCGCGGGCGCTGCTGCTCGCCGGGGCGGACAAGGTCGCGGTCAATTCGGCGGCCGTTTCGCGGCCCGAGGTCGTGTCGGACATCGCCGAGAAGTTCGGTAGCCAGTGCATCGTCGCTTCGGTCGACGCGCGGCGCAAGGATGGCCGCTGGGAAATCTTCACCCACGGCGGCCGCAAGGAAACCGGTATCGATGCGATCGCGCATGCGGTGCGGCTCGCGGAATTGGGTGCGGGCGAACTGCTCGTCACCTCGATGGACGGGGATGGTACGAAGGCCGGCTACGATCTCGAACTGACGCGCGCGATCGCCGATGCCGTGTCGGTGCCGGTGATCGCGAGCGGCGGCGTCGGTACGCTCGACCACCTGGTCGAGGGCGTGACGCAGGGCCATGCCAGCGCCGTGTTGGCGGCCTCGATCTTCCACTTCGGCCAGCACACGGTGGCCGAAGCTCACGCCGCCCTGCGCGCTGCCGGACTGCCCGCGCGCGGATGAACTGTCGGCAGGGCTTACAGCCGGCTACCGATCACCCTTTGCGTTAACCATCAAAGGTCGCGGTTTTCCGCCTGTTTGCACGGTTGGCTCGAAGCTTGCGTTAACAACCGTGTGGGTATGATCCGAACCTTGGGTATCTCGGCCGTCGCCAGTCTTCTGCTGGCGGGGCCGGCTCATGCCGCGGGCTCGATCCAATTGCCTGATCCCTCGGGCATCACGCTGTTCTCGCTCGGCATTGCGGGTCTGCTGATCGGCCGGCACTTCGCGGGCAAGCGCCGCGACTGAAGCCGGCTTGACCGCGCGCCGCCGCCGCCGCATGGCTTGGCGATGGCCGATGATACCCTGTCCCGCCTCGAAGCCGTGATCGCCGCGCGCCGCGATGCCGATCCCGATTCCAGCTATGTCGCCAAGCTCAACGCCAAGGGTCTCAAGAAGATCGCGCAGAAGCTGGGCGAGGAAGCGACCGAGACGGTGATCGCCGCGCTGGTCGAGGATCGCCAGGCGCTGGTGGGTGAGGCGGCCGACCTGCTGTTCCATCTCGTCGTCCTGCTGAATGCCAAGCAGGTGCCGCTCGCCGAGGTCTTCGCCGAACTCGAGCGCCGCGAGGGCACGTCGGGGATCGCCGAGAAGGCCTCACGCACGTCCTGAGGGAGTTTCCATGCCGATAGATCCGCGTCTGCCCTACGACGAGAACAACGTCTTCGCGAAGATCCTTCGTGGGGAAATTCCCAGCAAGAAGGTCTACGAGGACGATTTCGCGTTCGCCTTCCACGACATCAACCCGCAGGCGCCAGTCCACGTCCTGGTGATCCCCAAGGCGGCCTACGTGTCGTGGGACGATTTCACCCTGAAGGCGTCGGACGCCGAGATCGCCGGTTTTACCCGTGCGGTGGGCAGGGTCACGCGCGAACTCGAGCTCGATCAGCCCGGTTACCGGCTGATGGTCAACATGGGCGGGCACGGACACCAGGAGGTTCCGCACCTCCACGTCCACATCTTCGGCGGTCGCCAGTTTCGGGTGATGATCGGGGATTGATCGTCCCGTCGGGGCCTTCGGCGGGTCGATCCGCCGACCAATCGTGCCTGATTTGCTTCCGGACGACCGCCATGGGTTGCCCTGGGAGTCACCCGCCGTCTAAACGGTTCGTCGCATGACGTCGCTCCCCGAACCGACCAGCGGCCGTTTCGACGGACCCGTGCACCGCTTCGCGGTGCGCGCCTACTTCGAGGACACCGATCTCTCGGGCGTCGTCTACCACGCCAACTACCTGCGCTGGTTCGAGCGCGCGCGCTCCGACATGTTGCGCCTGCTCGGTATCGACCAGCGCGCCGCGCATGAGGCGGGCGAGGGTGCCTATGCCGTCGCCGACCTGTCGATCCGCTACCTTTCGCCCGCGCGGCTCGACGACGCCGTGCTGATCGAGACCCGCGCCGAAGAACTGCGCAAGGCCAGTTGCCGCATGCACCAGCTGGCTTGGCGGGGCGACCTGCTGCTCAGCGAGGCGCGGCTGCGCGTCGCCTTCGTCAGCCCTTCGGGGCGGCCGCGCGCGCAACCTTCCGACTGGCTCGATGCTTTCGCCTCCATCCTTTCCGCTCCCGAACCCGCTTCCGAAGGACCCCAATGACGATCCTTTCCCTTCTTGCCGCCGCCACGACCACGGCCGTCGATGCCGCGGCCGGCGCGCCGACGCGGCTCAATCCGGTCAAGCTGTTCCTTGATGCCGATCTCGTCGTGCAGGTGGTGATGATCGGCCTGATCCTCGCCTCGGTGTGGGTCTGGATGATCATCGTCGGCTTCTCGCTGCGCATGGGCAACGTGCGCCGACGTTCTGCCGCCTATGAGGAGGATTTCTGGAAAGCGCGCGATTTCGAGGCGTTCCAGAACGAACGCGGACGTGGCGACGTGCCTTCTGCCAAGATCGCCGCGGCGGGCTTTGCCGAATGGAAGCGCTCGGCCACGGGCAAGTCCGTCGATCGCGAGGGTGCCCGCCAGCGGCTGACCCTGGCGATCGATTCCGCCGTGGCGCAGGAGGCGGACAATCTGGCCAACAGGTTGAACTTCCTTGCGACCGTCGGCTCGGTCGCGCCCTTCGTCGGTCTCTTCGGCACGGTCTGGGGCATCATGAACAGCTTCTTCCAGATCGGTCAGCAGCAGAATTCCTCGCTCGCGGTCGTGGCACCGGGCATTTCGGAAGCGCTGTTCGCCACGGCGATCGGCCTTTTCGCGGCGATCCCGGCGGTCATCGCCTACAACCGCTTCTCGCACCGCGTGAACGGCTTCGAGGCCAGCCTTCAGCGCTTCGGCGATCGCTTCCACGCCAGCCTCAGCCGTCAGCTGGAGGGCTGAGGCATGGCGATGGGTTTTGCAGGAGGCGGCGGAAGCCGTCGCCGCCGCGGACGCGGCGGGCGAGCGGCGATGTCAGAGATCAACGTCACGCCGCTGGTCGACGTGATGCTCGTGCTGCTGATCATCTTCATGGTCACGGCGCCGCTGCTCAAGGCCGGCGTGCCGGTCGAACTTCCCGAGAGCCGCGCGAAGGCGCTGTCCGAGGAGAAGGAGCAGATCACGGTGACCGTCGCGCGTGACGGTCAGGTCTATATCGACGACGATCCGGTGGCGCCCGGCGAACTCGGCGACCGGCTGGAAAGCGTGCCGCCGGCACCCGACGGCAAGCCGCCGCTGGTGACCTTGCGGGCCGACAAGGCGATCGACTGGGGCCGGGCCATGGCGGTCATGGGCGAACTCAACCGCGCCGGCTTCACCTCGATCTCGCTGGTGACCACGGCCACCGGCACCGAACCCGCGGTAATCCGCGGTTCAGACGCGCCCGAATAGCGGTTTGACGATGGCAGCGGTCGCCCTTCGCAACGAGGAACGCATCGGTCTGGGCGTGGCCGTGGTGCTGCACGTCGGGCTCGTGGCGGCGCTGCTGTGGCACCCGCGCGGCGCGCCTGCGGTCATGCCGCCCGACCGGATCGAGGTGACGCTCAGCGACCAGGTCGCGGAGACCTCGACCTCGCCAGAGCCGGCAGCACAGGCCGCGCCCGACATTGCGCCGACGATCGGTGAACCGGCACCGGCCGAGCCCGAGCCGGCTCCGCCCGAACCGAAGCCCGAGCCGCCCAAGCCGCAACCCAAGGCGGTTCCGCCGCCGCCCGCACCACGACCGGCTCCGGCGCCGCGGCCGGTGCCCAAGCCGACCTCGCGGCCGCAGCCGCCCAAGCCCGTGGCCAAGCCGACCGTGCGGCCGCAGCCACGTCCGAGCGCGGCACCGGCACGTCCCGCAGCCCGCCCGAATGCCACTCCGGCGCGTCCGGCGGCACGCCCCAATGCGGCGCCGGCGCGCCCGAATCCGCGTCCTGCTGGCGCGACCCGCGTCGGCGACGATTTCCTTAAGGGCGTTCCCGGCGCGCAGAGTGCTGCGCGCTCGAACAGCCCACCGGCGCAGGTCGCCGGCCCGCAGGTCACGGCCTCGCTGCTTGGCGCGATCTCGCGCGCGCTGCGGCCGCACTGGCAGGGTAAGGTGCCCGAGGGCGCCGATTCCGAAAAGCTGATCACCGTGCTGCGCTGGAGCCTCAACCGGGACGGCTCGCTCGCCGGGCGGCCCGAGGTCGTGCGCCAGGAAGGCATTACCGACGCGAACCGTCCGCAGGCGGCGCGCCATGCCGAGCAGGCGATCCGTGCTGTTCAGCTCGCGGCGCCGTTCGACTTGCCCGACGAATATTACAACACCTGGAAGCGGGTCACGATCCGCTTCGACAAGAGGCTCTCGCAATGACCATCCGTAATCTCCTTCTCGCCGCCACCGCGCTCGCGCTGGCGAGCCCGGTCTGGGCTCAGTCGGCGCCGACGATCACGCCGCAGCCCGTCGTGCCGACAGCGCCGGCCCCGACCGTAGACGACGATGGTGGATTGAGCGGTACCGTCTCGGACGAGGCCGCATGGCAGGACCTGGGCATCGCCATCACCGCCTTCGCCACCGACCAGGACCTGCCGACGCAGACCAACGCGGGCACGACCGCCTCGCTAGGCCGCGCACTGTCCGACGTGATTTCCGCCGATCTGCGCAACAACGGCCTGTTCAAGCCCTCGGGGCCGGCCGGCCTGCCGCAACCCGCCTATCCGCAGGTGCAGTCGCCCGACTATCCGGTCTGGTCGGCGCGCAGTGCGGAAATGCTGGTCCAGGGCTATGTCCGCCAGAACACCGACGGCACCCTGACGATCGGTTGCTATCTCTACGACGTCCAGCTCAAGCAGCAGCTCGTGAAGGGCGGCTGGCAGGTCGGCCCGTCCGACTGGCGTCGCGCCGCGCACAAGTGCTCGGACATGGTCTATTCGCGCCTCTCGGGCGAGAGCCCGTTCTTCGATTCGAAGATCGCCTACATTGCCGAGACCGGACCGAAGAACCGCCGCATGAAGCGGTTGGCGATCATGGATTCGGACGGTGCCAACCACCGCTACCTGACCAGCGGCCAGGCGACCGCGCTGACCCCGCGCTATTCGCCCGACTACAAGCAGATCCTCTATCTGTCGTACCTCAACGGCAATCCGCGCATCTACGTCTACGATCTGTCGACCAACCAGCAGCGCCTGATCACCGAGAACCGCTATCCGACTTTCGCGCCGCGCTGGTCGCCCGACGGCAAGACCATCCTCTATTCGATGGCGATTGCCGGCAATACCGACATCTACAAGATCTCGGCGGCGGGCGGCGGCAGCGCGGTCAAGCTGACCGACAGTCCCGGCCTCGACGTCGGCGGTTCGTTCTCGCCCGACGGCTCCAAGATCGTGTTCGAAAGCGACCGTTCGGGCAGCCAGCAGGTCTACGTGATGAATGCCGACGGTTCGGACCAGAAGCGCATCAGCTTCTTCGGTGGTCGCGCCGCCACGCCCGAATGGAGCCCGCGCGGCGATCAGATCGCTTTCACCCACATCGCCGGCAACCTGCGCGTCGGAGTAATGAGCCCGGGCGGCGGATCCATGCGCCACCTGACCGATAGCTGGCAGGACGAGGCGCCGACCTGGGCGCCGAACGGACGCATCATCCAGTTTTTCCGCACGGAGAAGAACTCGGGCAAGGCCACGATCTGGCAGGTGGACCTGACCGGACGCAACGAGCGCAAGCTTCCGACCCCGGCCGATGCGTCCGATCCCGCCTGGGGACCGATTCAGCCCTGAGGCGTTCATCGCCTCTTGGCACCAACCTGTCGTTCATGTGTTACACTCTACACACATGAGCTTCTTGACTGTTTTCGCTGTGAAAAAGGAGAACGCGATGTTCGGGCGATCGAAATTTGGCGCCGCCGCCTGCCTTGTGGCCGGCTCTCTCGCAATGTCGGCCTGCGCCAGCAAGGCGCCCAAGCAGCTGCCGCCCGAACCGAGCGGCGTCGCGACGCAGACCGATGACGGCGCGAACCGCATCATTCCCGGCAGTCAGGCTGATTTCGTCCAACAGATGGCCGGCCAGGACACGATCTATTTCGACACCGACAAGTACAACATCGACAGCGTCGATGCCTCCGCGCTGCAAACCCAGGCGCAGTGGCTGATCAAGTATCCGGCCAAGCGTGCAACCGTCGAGGGCCATGCCGACGAGCGTGGCACGCGCGACTACAACCTCGCGCTGGGCGAGCGTCGCGCCAATTCGGCGAAGAACTATCTCGTCAGCCTCGGCGTCGACGCTTCGCGCGTGACCACGGTCAGCTACGGCAAGGAGCGCCCGATCGCGCTCGGTTCGGACGAGGAAAGCTGGGCCAAGAACCGCCGCGCGGTCACGGTCACCATCGACTGACTATTTTCGGGCGGTTCCCGATTTTCGAGAGCCCTCCTCCTCGCGGGGAGGGCTTTCTGACGTTCAGCGCAGGAAGGTCGGCAAGGTCGAGAGCGCGGGCAGCGCCGATACCGAGACCTGGAACGGGCTTTCGACCGCGGTCGAATCCTCAAGCAGCATGGGCTCGCGAACCGCGCTCGTGCCGAGCAGAACGTAGGCCGCCATCATGAAGATGGAGAACGCTGCCGACAGGGTCAGTTGCTTGCTCATGACGTACCTCAATTGCTCAGCCTACCATAGTAAGGTAGGTTACTAGATATTGCAATGCAGCACGTAGCCTCGGGAGCGTTAATCTTTCCTGAAGCAGGCTCAAGCCTTGCGCTGCCCTGGGCAGGGCGCCTATCTCCCTCGCGATGAATCGCGCGCGCCGATCCAATGACTGGGGCTTTCCCCGCTGGCGAGGCTATGAGGCCGGGCGCGAGGCTGCACAGATCCGCCTTTGCGATCGTGCCGGCTGCACCGATACCGGCGATTGTCCGGCGCCGAAATCACCCAACAGCCCCGATCGCTGGTATTTCTGCCAGAAGCACGCAGCCGAATACAATTCGGGCTGGGACTATTTCGCGGGCCTGACCGCCGAAGAGGCCGCGGCGCGCGAGAGCGACGAGAAGCGCGACAATTCGGGCTATCGCGAATCGGCGCACAACGCCTGGGCCGGTCCCGGTGACGGCAGCCGGAGCCGCGACGAACTGCGCGCGCTCGAAGTGCTGGGGCTCGACCCCGACGCCGAATTCGACGCCGTGCGGAAAGCCTGGCGCAGCAAGGCCAAGGAAGTGCACCCCGACGTGCGCCCCAACGATGCCGAGGCTGCCAAGGCCTTCCAGGCGCTCCAGTTGGCCTACGAAGTCCTCCGCGCCGCCGAGGAGCGGCGCGAGTGGAAGGGCTGAGCTAGCCTCAGGCCGCTCCACCCGGCGCCACGGCCACCGGTACCGTCTCTTCAATCGCTTGCGCCTGCTCGCTGGGGCCGCGGCCCTTGCCGAGCAGCAGGAGCAGCGTTGCGCCGACGAGCACGCCGACCCCGGCGATGACCAGATAGAGCTCGTAGCCGCCGGTCTTCTCCATCGTCAGCCCCAGCAGCAGCGCGCCCGAGGCGGTCGAGAAAGAGGTGCAGAAGGTCAGCAAGCCCATGACCGAACTGTAGACGTTCACCCCGAAATGGCGGGCAACGAGGAAGCCGACGATGTCGCCCTCGGCACCGAACGAAAAGCCGATGCAGAAGACGGCGAAGGTCAGCACCGCAGGGGCGTCCCAGGTCGAGGCGATCAGGAACAGACCGACGCTGGGCAGGCCCAGGGTCACGAAAGAGACCAGGTCGGCGCGGAAGCGGTCGAGCGATACGCCGGCCACGAAGCGTCCGGCCAACATGCCGATCGACATCGTTGCCAGCATCACGCCGGCGCCTTCGCCACTGATGCCATTGGCCAGCATCAGCAGCTTCAACTGCACGAGCATGATCGTCGCGGGCAGGTTGCACAGCAGCATGGCGCCGACCAGGCACCAGAAGGCGGGCTTGCGGAAGATGATCGGATAGTCGTCGCGCGCGCGGCGCTTCTTGGGGGTGGGGGTCTCTGCCTGTGCTTTCGCCGTCCGCTTTTCGGGCGGGATCAGCAGGAAAACCACGACCCCGGCGATCGCGGCGAAGACGGCCAGCGCCTGATAACTCGCCTGCCAGCCGTGCGCCTCGACATAATGGTTGAGCACCGGCCCCATGATCACGCCCGAAACCGCCGGGCCCGATGCGGCGATGGCTAGCGCGAGTCCGCGCGCCTTCACGACGTGCTGGACGACCAGGCGGGTATAGACCGTCGAGGTCGTGGTGACGCAGAGCAGGCTCTGAACGAAGAAGATCACGATGTAGGTCGAGAGCGCGCCGTCCATCAGGCTGTAGGCCAGATAAGCGAGCGGCAAGGTCGTCATGCCGATCAGCGCGGTGAAGCGCACGCCGAGCACGTCGGCGAGGCGGCCAATGATCGGGAAGGCGAAGGAGGTGAACAGCGCAATCGAGCCGACCTTGGCGAAATCGGCGGGCGACCAGTGATTGCCGGAGATCAGCGAGGGGGCGAGCGCGGTGGTGACCGGACCGGCCATCGACATGCCGGTCGCGAGGCCGAGCGTCGCCGCGAGCAGGGGGCGCCAGGCGGCGCGCAATTCGCCCAGGTAGCTGATGTCTCTCTCCCGCTTTTGAACTCTTGTTCAGCGGTTCCTACGCGCGGCTTGCGCGCAGGGTCAAGCGTTCCGCCTGCGAGAAACGATAGGTCGTCATTTTTGTATGGAGCATGCGCATCATGGCGCGGCGCGTTTCCCTCTCCCGCCGGGAGAGGGAGGCAGGCTCACTTGGGCGAAAGCACCATGAGCATCTGGCGGCCTTCCATGCGCGGATAGGCTTCGACCTTGGCGATTTCGGCAACGTCTTCCTGCACGCGTTTGAGCAGGTTCATGCCGTGCTGCTGGTGCGAGAATTCGCGGCCACGGAAGCGCAGCGTCACCTTGACCTTGTCGCCATCCTCGATGAAGCGCTGCACGTTGCGCATCTTCACGTCGTAGTCGTGGTCATCGATGTTGGGACGCATCTTGATCTCTTTGATCTCTTGCGTCTTCTGCGTCTTGCGCGCGAGATTCGCCTTCTTCTGCGCCTCGTAGCGGAACTTGCCTACGTCGAGGAACTTGCAGACCGGCGGATCGGCGTTGGGCGAAACCTCGACCAGGTCCAGGCCGACTCCGGCCGCCTGCTCAATGGCCTCGCGCGTGTACATGACGCCCAGATTCTCACCGTCCTGGTCGATGACGCGAACTTTGTCGCTTTGAATCATATTGTTGTAGCGCGGCCCGCTCTTGACGGGCGGGGTCATCATGCGCCGGGGTGGGGGTGCTATAGTCAATTCTCCTGAAACGTCTTCGCGGCTCCTTAGATCGAATCGCGCAAGCAAGGAAAGTGGGAATTATCGGCCGTTATGCAAGCCGTGCCGATCAGGCGGCGGCGCGCCACAGCGGATATTGCAGGAGCCGGCCCCGCGCGGGCAGCACCGCGTCGATCGCGCGGGCCGGCTGCATCGCCGCCAGGATCGCCGGATCGGCCGCATCCATGCCGCCGGTCAGCGCGCCGAAAGCGGGCAGGATCAGCCGCTGCTCGCTCATCACGGCGCAGGGTCGGGCAATGCGCCGGCCGCGCGCCGAGAGCATCAGGCGCGGGTGGAAATGGCCCGAAAGCTCGGGTCGGGTCTCGCTGGCCTCGGCCTTGTGGCGCAGGATCAGCCCGCCCGACGCGACCTCGTCGGCCAGCGCGCCGCCGGCGATCTCTTCCGCGCCACTTTGACCTATTGGGGCATCATGGTTGCCCGTGATCCAGACCCAGTCGAGCGCGCGGGTCAGCGCCGCGAGCATGCCCGCAGCATGCGGCTCGAGCCGCAGGCTGCCTTTGCCGTCGTGGAAATTGTCGCCGAGCGCATAGACCCGCCGGGCGCCGGTCTCGCGCACGGCCAGGGCCAGTCGTTCGAGCGTCTCGCGGCTGTCGTAGGGCGGGAGCAACTGGCCGTGGCTGGCGAAGAAGCTCGCCTTCTCGAGATGGAGGTCGGCGACGAGCAGGGCCTGTTCGCGCGGCCAGAACAAGGCGCGGCCATCGACCAGCCGCATCTCCTCACCAGCGAACGAAAAGGGAACCATGCACCGGCCTTGCCGCAGCGGCCGGGTTTTGGCAAGCGGTCCCGATGACCGACTGGACTCCCTACACCGCCCGCGCCCGCGACTGGTTCGCGCAGCTGCGCGATTCGATCTGCGCCGAGTTCGAGGCGATCGAGCGCGAGGCCGGCAGCGATGCGGCTTTCGACTACACGCCGTGGCAGCGTTCGGCGGTCGAGGGCGGTGAAGCCGGCGAGACCGGCGGCGGCACGCGCGGGCTGATGAAGGGCAAGGTCTTCGAGAAGGTCGGGGTCAACATCTCCTCGGTCGTTGGCGACCTGGCGACCGACTTTGCCGGCACGATCAACGGCGCCTCGGCGGACAAGCCGGCCTTCTCGGCCACGGGCATCAGCCTCGTCGCGCATATGGCCAATCCGCACGTGCCCGCGGTGCACATGAACACGCGCTTCCTGACGACGACCAAGGCCTGGTTTGGCGGCGGCGCGGATCTCAATCCGCCGCTTCCCTACGACGAGGACACCGCCGAGTTCCACGCCGAATTCCAGGCCGCCTGCGACGCGCATGGGCCGGGCTACTACAATCGCTACAAGGCCTGGGCCGACGAATACTTCTACATCCCGCACCGCAAGGTCCACCGCGGCGTCGGCGGCATCTTCTACGACCATCTCGAATGCGCCGACGAGGCCGCCTGGGAAGCGAACTTCGCTTTCACCCAGGCGGTGGGCAAGGCGTTCCTGGCGGTGTTCCCGCGGCTCGTGCGGCGGCGCATGGGGATGGAGTTCACCCCGGCGGACAAGCTCCAGCAGCTCGAATGGCGCGGACGCTATGCCGAGTTCAACCTCGTCTACGACCGCGGCACGCTGTTCGGGCTCAAGACCGGCGGCAACATCGACGCGATCCTGATGAGCCTGCCGCCCGAAGCCGTCTGGAGCTGATTTTCCGCGAAAAAGTCCAATTCCCGAGGATGATGGTTAAGGGAGAATTAGCCATTATCCCTTAGCGCGCTGCTGACATAAACCAGCAGTGGCGGGCGCGTTGGACTTCCAGATTTTTCACGATCCCAGCGGCCGTCGCGCCGTGCGCGTCCGCGCGACCACCTGGGCGATAGGCATGGTCCTGGCGATAGCCGCGACGATCCTGCTTGCCGAAGTGCTGTTCATGGAGCGGCATGTCGCGCCCAGCTTCGTCAGCGCCCAGGCGGCCGAGCGCCCCAGACCGGTCGCGACCGGACCCGTTACCACCGATTCGGTGCCCGGCGCCTGGCTTCCCGCCGCCGCCGTGACGCGCGCCGCCGCGACCGAGCGCGTCGGTTTCTACATGCCCTGGGACGAGGCGGGCCGCAGCTCGCTCGCCGCCCATGTCGACCAGCTCGACTGGGTCGCCGCGGGCCTCGCCAGCGTCCACGGCCGCAATCACGCCTGGCGTTACGAGAGCGATGCGCACCTGCGCGAAGTCCTGGACGGGCAGAGCCAGGCCAAGCTGCTGGTGATGATCCAGAACGTCGACGATGCCGGCACCTGGGACGGCCGCAACAGCGCGCGGCTCTTCGCCGACCCTGCGGCGCGCGGGCGCTTCATCGCCAAGGTCGAGCGGACGCTGATTTCCGAGCGCGCCGCCGGCGTGGTGCTCGACATCGAGGACCTGCCGGCCGACGCCCATCCCGCCTATCTTGCCTTCCTCAAGGACATCCACGACCGCTTCGCCGCGCGCGGGCTGATCGTGACGATCGCCGCGCCCGTCGCCGATCCCGCCTGGAACCTCGCCGCCTATGCCGCGGTCACCGATCGCATCTTCCTGATGGCCTACGACGAGCACTGGCCCGGCGGCGAGCCCGGACCGATCGCCTCGCAGCCCTGGTTCGCGCGCCATCTCGCCGCGGCGGTCCAAGCCGTGGGGCAGGACAAGGCGGTGGTCGCGCTCGGCAACTACGCCTACGACTGGGGCCATGGCCGCGCCGAAGGCGTGACCGTCGCCCAGGCCTGGGACAAGGCGGTCGCCGCGGGCGTGCGCCCGGCGTTCGATCCGCAGACCGGCAACAGCCACTTCTCCTACGAGGAAGCCGGCGTCCGTCATCAGGTCTGGATGCTCGATGCGATCGCCAGCTGGAACCAGCTCGAGGTCGCCCGGCGTCTCGGCGCGGGCGGCGTGGCGCTCTGGCGCCTCGGCAGCGAGGATCCCGGTTTCTGGACCGCGCTGGCGACGCCGCGCGGTGGCCAGCCGGCCTTCGATCACCTGCCTACGCAGGATACGGTCGAGCTGATCGGCAAGGGCGAGGTCCTGCGCCTCGCCAGCGCTGCGCAGCCCGGCCGCCGCGAAGGCGTGCCTGGCACCGACGGGCTGATCCGCCAGGCCAGCTATGAAGCGCTGCCGACGACCAACCAGGTTCAGCGTGCCGGCCATAACCGCCGCCTCGTCGCGCTGACCTTCGACGACGGCCCCGACCGCGACTGGACGCCGCGGATCCTCGATATCCTCAAGCGCGAGAAGGCGGCCGCGACCTTCTTCGTTACCGGCGCCAATGCGCTGGGCGAACCCGATCTGCTGCGCCGGATCATCGCCGAGGGTTCCGAGCTCGGCAACCATTCGACCACCCACGCCGATCTCGATCGCCTGCCCGAATCGGCGATCCAGCTCGAGCTCAACACCACGCAGCGGCTGGTCGAGAGCTATACCGGCCGCTCCATGCGGCTGTTCCGCGCGCCCTATCTGGGCGACGCCGATCCCAACACGCCCGAAGAGCTGCGCGCCGCGCGCGTCGCAGCCGACATGGGCTATCTCTCGGTCGGCCTGAACGTCGATCCGCTCGACTGGTCCGAGACCGACGCGCGGACGATCGTCGCCAAGACCGTCGCGCAGGTCGAATCGGGCAATGCTCAGCGTTCGACCCAGATCGTCCTGCTCCACGACAGCGGCGGCGATCGCACCGCCACGGTCGAGGCGCTGCCCGCGATCATCCGCGAGCTGCGCGCGCGCGGTTATGAGTTCGTCACGGTCTCGCGCCTCGCCGGACTCGAGCGCGACGCGGTCATGCCGCCGCTGCAGGGGACGCAGCAGGTCGTCGCGCAGGGCGCGGGCGGTCTGTTCGCCGGGCTTTCCGGGGGCGCCAAAGCGCTGTTCGTGTTGTTCCTCACCGCGATCGGCCTGGGCATCGCGCGTTCGCTCGTGCTCACCGTGCTCGCCTGCCGCCAGGCGCGCGGCTATCGCGCGCCCGATCCGGCGCCGCATCTGGTGCCGAGCTTCGTCTCGGTGCTGATCCCTGCCTACAACGAAGAGATGGTGATCGAATCGTCGGTGCGCCGCATCCTCGCCAGCACGGGTCCGCGCGTCGAAGTCATCGTCATCGACGACGGCTCGGCCGATCGCACTTCGGAAATCGTCGACCAGGCTTTCGCGATCGATCCGCGCGTCACGCTGCTGACGATCCCCAACGGCGGCAAGGCCAACGCGCTCAACCAGGGCTTGCGGATCGCCAAGGGCGACGTCGTCATCGCGCTCGACGCCGATACCCAGTTCGAAGCCGACACGATCGCCAAGCTCGCACGCTGGTTCGCCGATCCCGCAATCGGCGCGGTCGCGGGCAATGCCAAGATCGGCAACCGCATCAACCTCGTCACGCGCTGGCAGGCGATCGAATATATCACCGCGCAGGGGCTCGAGCGCCGCGCGCTCTCGGCGCTGGATGCGATCACCGTCGTGCCCGGCGCCGTCGGTGCCTGGCGCCGCACCGCGCTCGACGCGGTCGGCGGCTATCCGGCCGACACCCTGGCCGAAGACCAGGATCTGACCATCTCCATCCAGCGTGAAGGCTGGAAGGTCGCCTGCGATGTCGACGCGATCGCCTGGACCGAAGCGCCCGAGACCTTCCGCTCGTTGTTCAAGCAGCGCTACCGCTGGGCCTATGGCACCTTGCAGTGCCTGTGGAAGCACCGTGGCGCGCTGGTTACCGGCCAGCCGCGCGGGCTCGCCCGCTTCGGCATGCCGCAGGCCTGGCTGTTCCAGATCCTGTTCAGCCTGATCTCGCCGATCATCGACCTCGCGCTTGTCGCCAGCCTGATCGACACCGGTCTGCGCGTGATCAACCACGGCCTGCCGGCGATGCAGGGCGACCTGCTGACGATCCTCGGCTTCTGGGCGGCCTTCACCGCGATCGATCTCGCCTGCGGCTGGATCGCCTATCGCCTCGACGGTCGCGAGCAAGGCTTCCCGGCGCTGAGGCTGCTGATGCAGCGCTTCGGCTATCGCCAGCTGCTCTACGCCGTCGTGCTCAAGGCGGTCTTCGCCGCGCTCAGCGGGCCGCGGGTGGGCTGGGGCAAGCTCGAACGCAGCGGCCAGGTCACCTTGGATCCGGTGACGGACGAGAACGCGGCTGCCGTGGCGAGCCTGCCGACTTCCTCGGTCGCAACCCTGCCGATGGCCGCCTGACGGAGATCCACGCCGCCTCCGCCCGCTTCACTCATCGCCTGAGGGCGGCATTTGTGCCGATCGGGGACTTTTGATCTCTTTTGCACAGACACTCGTAAGACTCGGAATAATATAGGCTTGCCGTGGTGGCCGAAAAACCGCCATTATGGACCTTACCAACAGCAAGTCGCACAAACCGAGCCTTTGCCATGTCAAAGCTCCAAGACGTACAGTCGTTTATTGATCTCTCACGTGGCGTCAGGACGCCCGGCGATTTGCATTGCCTGATGCAGGACATCACGCGCGAGATGAATTTCGATCATTTCGCGCTCGTCCATCACGTCGATCTGCGACCGATCGGGACGATGGTCGAACACGTCGTGACAGAGGATTTCGTCGCGCTCAGCGACTACCCGCAGGCCTGGGTCGATCAGTACATCAACGACGACATCGTCAGCAACGATCCGATCCTGCTTGCCGCGCAAAGGTCGGCCGTCGGTTTCGGCTGGGATCAGGTCGGCGAACTCATCACGGTTACCGCGGCGCATCGCGAACTGACCGAGCGCACGCGCAAGGCCGGGATCGTCGACGGCTTCACCGTGCCGGCCAACGTCCCCGGTGAGCTCAACGGCTCGTGCAACTTCGCGATGGGGACCGGGCACGAGGTGCCGCGCGACAATTTCCCGATGGCGCAGCTCGTCGGTTCCTTCGCCTTCCAGGCGGCGCGGACCTTGGTCTCGGCCATGCGTCGCCTGCCCGATCAGGCGCCGGTCAAGCTGACCCAGCGCCAGCTCGAATGCATCGCGCTGGTGGCGCGCGGCAAGTCCGACTGGGAGATCGCCAAGATCCTCGGCCTCTCGCAGTCCACGGTCACCACCTATATCCAGACCGCGCGCGAACGCTACGACGTATCGACGCGCATCCAGGTGGTGCTGCGCGCACTTTACGATGGCTCGCTACCGTTCAGCGAGCTGTTCTGAGGTCAATACCTTAGATCTAAGACATGTTCGCCGGGCGCGTTTGAGCGATCTTGACCCCACGCAAATCGTGGGAAATCGCTTAAATGATCCAACATCTTACGAGATCGGATCGGGCCGGAAACCGGCGCCTGTTCCGAACGATGCACGAAGACCGCAAGAAGGTCTTCGTCGATACGCTGAACTGGACCGTACCGCATGACGGCCGCCAGGAAGCCGATCAGTACGACACCGACCATGCCGACTACCTGATCCTGCGCGACGTCGCCTCGGGCGACCATCTCGGCTCGGTCCGGCTGCTGCCGACCACGGGCTCGCACATGCTGGCCGACGTGTTTCCCTTCCTCTGCGAAGGCGCGATCCCGCGCGGGCCGAGCGTGCGCGAGATCACGCGGCTCGTGGTGTCGCCCTCCGTGCCCGTGCGCGACCGGCTGATGGTCCGCAACATGCTGGGGCGGGCGATGATCGAGTTCGGTCTGCAGACCGGCATCACAAAATATACCGCGGTCTGCGAGTTCGGCTTCCTGACCCAGCTGCTGAGCTCGGGCTGGCACATCAAGCCGCTCGGCATGCCGCAACTCGTCGCCGGTTCGCTGATCGGCGCGCTGCAGATCCGGCTCGATCGCCACTCGCTTGCGCTGACCAACGAGGCCTGGCGCCATGACGCGCCCGTCCTGCGCATGATCGAACACACGCCGGCGCTCGTCGCCTGACCTCTGCATCGGAGACCATCATGTCCCATGACCTCGACAACGTCCCGGCGCTCGTCGCGCAGCTTCGCCGCGACGGCTACCTGATCCTCAACGAAATCGCCTGCCCGGCCACGATCGACGCGATCGGCGAGGAGTTGACGCCGCACTTCGATGCCGTGCCCTATTGCCAGGGACCGTTCTACGGCGCCGAGACCAAGCGGCTCGGCCGCGTACTCGCCCGCTCGCGCTCCGCGCACGGGCTGGTGCTGCACGATCTGGTCTACGACATCGTCAATTCGGTGCTGCAGCCCAACTGCCACTCGCTCCAGCTCAACCTGACCCAGGCGATCGAGATATTCCCCGGCGCGCCCGCGCAAGGGCCGCATCGCGATCACGACATGTGGTGGACCCCCAAGGGCGAGACCGAATACATGATCAACGTCATGTGGGCGCTCGACGATTTCACCGAGCGCAACGGAGCCACGCGCGTCTGGCCCGGGTCGAACCACAAGGACCAGAGCGAGCCGTTGCTGCCCGACGAGGACGCCATCTCGGCGGTCATGCCCAAGGGCTCGGCTTGCATCTTCCTCGGCTCGACGATGCATTCAGGCGGCGAGAACCACGCGTCGCGATCGCGCCGTGGCCTGATCGTCAGCTATTGCCTGGGCTGGCTCAAGCCCTGGGAGAACCAGTGGCTGGCCTATCCGCCCGAAGTGGCGCGGACCTTCGCGCCCGAGGTGGCGGCGCTGGTCGGCTATCGCCAGCACCTGCCGAGCCTCAACAATTTCGAAGGGCAATGTCCCTCGCTGCTGCTCGGCAACGACAGCATCGAACCTTTCGTCGACGCCCTGCTGCCCGAACAGGCGGCACTGGCGGAACAGTATCGTGAAATGCGGCTCGGCCAGTTCGCCGAAGCCTGAGGATCGGAAAATGCAGAATGGCGCGGAGCTCGACCCCATGAAGAACCCCGATTTCGTAACGATCACGCTGCCGGCGTCTTGCCCCAACGCGATCCACGATCGCGGCGCCTGCACCTGTAGCGCGGATGCCCCCCGCACCGTGCCGACCGACCGGTCGAGCACGGATCCGCTCCAGCCCAATCTCGCGAAGCTCGCGAAGGTTCTCTACGCCTCGCGTGCCAAGCGGCGGAAGTTCCTGACTGCGGAACTGCTGTCGGAGCCGGCCTGGGACATCCTGCTCGATCTCTACATCAACCACGCCGAAGGCCGCAGCCTGCGCACGACGAGCGTCTGCCTGGCCTCGAACTCGCCGCCGACCACCGCGCTGCGCTGGATCGGCGTGCTCGAGCAGAAGCGCCTGATCGCGCGCGAAGGCAGCGCTCAGGATCAGCGCGCCAAGGACGTGCGCCTGACACCGCGCGGGGTGGAGGCAGTCGAACAGTGCCTGATGCAATATTGGATCGGGCTGGTCGAATTCATGACCGAGGTGCTGCCCGCCCGCGCGATCCCGCTGCCGCTCGATCAGTCGTAGGGAGAAGGGCGGCGGGCCGCTCGGTCTGCCGCCGCCATCCGCGGCCTCGAACCTATCGGGTGCCCGCCTTGCGCCTGAGATTGGTCTCGATCACGGCATTGCAGGTCATGAGCATCGAATGGGCCGGCCCCTGCGACCCGAACACGTGATAGGTCGCGATCGCGCCCTCGATCACCAGGATCAGGCCATCCGAAAGGCCTTCGGGATCGGCGACGTCCAGGTCGCGCGCAAGATCGAGGAAGGTCGCGCGCATCTCTGCCTTGCATTCCTCGAGCACTTCGCGGCCCGGATGGCCGGGCTCGGGCAGTTCGACCGCGACGTTGCTCATCAGACAGCCACGGAAATCGGGGTGGGCAAGCTTGTCGGCATAGTGCCGCACAAGCGCGTCGAGCCGGATGCGGGGATCGTCCCCCGCCTTGGCCAGCACCTCCGCTATTGCCTCGCGCCCCTCGCGCCCGCTTTCACGCAGGCAGGCCGCGACGAGATCGTCCTTCGACTTGAAGGCGCGGTACAAGCTTGGCTTGGTTACGCCCGCCTCGCAGACGATTTCGTCCACGCCGACGGCGCGCACACCGCGCCGATAGAAAAGATCGCGAGCCGTATCGAAAATCTTTGAAGCCGCGGTTTTCCGCGCATTCTCGGTTTCAAGCTCGCCGCATGCGTCAGCATTTTTCGCCATTTCGCAGTCAGCCCATCCTCATCGTCTTGACTTAATGTAACAGAACGGTACGTATCAGGCAAGAGACGTACCGGTCAGTAACAACTGGCCCCCAGATAAATGGCGGTTTCCATGTACCTTTCCGACATTAAGGCCGATTCGAGCAGCGAGTCGACGGAGAACACGCCCTGGTATCGGCAGCGCAAGGCAGCTTACTACCTCCTTCCCCTGGTGGGCGTGATCTTGCTCTATGCCGTGACGCGGTGGTGGAGCGGTAGCAGCGAGGCCGCTCCGCCGCCGCCAGCCGTGGTGACGGTAGCCACGCCGCTGTCGCGCACCGTGACCGATTGGGACGACTATGTCGGCCGCTTCGAGGCAAGCCAGGCGGTCGAGGTGCGTCCGCGCGTCTCGGGTCAGCTCGTCGGCATCCATTTCAAGGACGGCGACGTGGTCCAGAAGGGCCAGTTGCTGTTCACGATCGACGCGCGGCCCTTCGCCGCCGCGCTCGCCGAAGTCCGCGCCCAGGCCGCCGCCGCCTCGACCGCGCTGACGCTCGCGCGCAGCGAACTGGCCCGCGCGAGCCGGCTGATCGCCGATCAGGCGGTCAGCGCCGAGGAGATCGACACCCTGCGCGCCCGCGTGCAGTCGGCCCAGGCCTCGCTCGCCGCGGCGCAGGCGCAAGTGCGCAGCCGCGCGCTCAACGTCGAGTTCACTCAGATCCGCGCGCCCGTCACGGGCCGCGTCTCCGATCGCCGCGCCGACATCGGCAATCTGGTGGCCGGCGATTCCGCGGCGAGTGCGACCGTGCTGACGACCATCAACGCGCTCGATCCGATCTACTTCGCCTTCGACGGTTCCGAAGCGCTCTATCTCAAGCAGCGTCGCGCACAGCAGCAGGGTGGAGCGCAGGCGCAGGACGTCGAGATCAAGTTGCAGGACGAATCGGGCTACACCTGGAAGGGGCGCGTCGACTTCACCGACAATGCGATCGAGAACGGTTCGGGCACGATCCGCGGCCGCGCGGTGATCGCCAATCCAGAATACTTCCTCGTCCCGGGCATGTTCGGCAACATGCGCATGAACGGCGGCGCACCACACCAGGCGCTGCTCGTGCCCGATGGCGCGGTGGTGACCGACCAGGCGCGCAAGGTGGTCTACGTCGTCGGCAAGGACGGCACGGTGGTGGTGCGCCCGGTCCAGGTCGGCGCGCTCGCCGACGGGCTGCGCGTGATCCGCTCGGGTCTCCAGCTGACCGAACGCGTGGTCATCTCGGGCACCCAGTTCGCCCAGCCTGGCGCCAAGGTGAAGCCGGTCGCCGGCCAGATCGCCCCGACCAAGGCCGTGGCTGCGCCGCCCAGCGCGCCCGCCGCCTCGCAGGCGACGGTCCTGCCGGTCAACTGATCTTGCCATAGCGGGCCGGTTCCGGCCCGAAGTGCGCCCGCAATCCGTGGCGCAAGCGGTAAACGTACAAGGGATACAGCGCCATGCGCCTGAGCCACGTCTTCATCCAGCGCCCCATCTTTGCCGGGGTGATCGCGGTGATCATCACCATCGTCGGCGCGCTCGCCTTCTTCGGCCTGCCGATCGCGCAGTACCCTGACGTGGTTCCGCCGACGGTGACGGTCAGCGCCACCTATCCGGGCGCCTCGTCCGAGACGATCGCCAACACGGTTTCCGCGCCGCTCGAGCAGGAGATCAACGGCGTCGACAACATGCTCTACCTGTCGAGCCAGTCGACCGGCGACGGCCGACTGACGATCACCGCGACCTTCAAGCAAGGCACGAACCTCGACGAGGCGCAGGTGCTCGTCCAGAACCGCGTCGCGCTGGCCGAGCCGCGCCTGCCCGAGGAGGTGCGCCGCCAGGGCGTCGTCACGCGCAAGTCGACGCCCGACTTCCTGCTGGTGGCCAACCTGACCTCGCCCGACAATTCGCTCGATACGGCCTATATGTCGAACTACGCGCTGACCCAGCTCAAGGACCGCATCGCGCGGCTCGACGGCGTGGGCGACGTGCAGATCTTCGGCGCGCGCAACTATGCGATGCGCGTGTGGATCGATCCGGGCCGCGCCGCCGCGCGCGACATGACCGCGGGCGAGATCGTCGCCGCGCTGCGCAACCAGAACGTCCAGGTCGCGGCCGGCTCGATCGGCAAGCCGCCCGAGGCGACGGGCGCGGCCTACGAGCTAAACCTCGAGACCCAGGGCCGCTTCACCACGCCCGAGCAGTTCTCGCAGATCGTCATCAAGACCGACACCCAGGGCCGCCTGACGCGGCTGTCCGACGTCGCCCGCGTCGAGCTGGGCGCCGAGGACTACGGCATCAACTTCTACTTCTCGGGCCAGCCTTCGGTCGGCATCGGCGTGTTCCAGCGTCCGGGCACCAACGCCCTGGCGGCGGCGGAGGCGATCAAGGCCGAGCTGGCCGACGCGTCCAAGTCGTTCCCCCCGGGGCTCAAGCACGACGTGTTCTACAACCCCACCGAATTCATCAGCGAGTCGATCAGCGCGGTCGAGCATACGCTGTTCGAGGCCGTGGTCCTGGTGGTCATCGTCATCCTGGTGTTCCTCCAGTCGTGGCGCGCGGCGGTGATCCCGGTGATCGCCATTCCCGTCTCGCTGATCGGCACCTTCGCCGTGCTCGCAGGGGTCGGCTATTCGCTCAACAACCTCTCGCTGTTCGGGCTCGTGCTCGCGATTGGCATCGTCGTCGACGATGCGATCGTCGTGGTCGAGAACGTCGAGCGCAATCTCGAACACGGCCTGTCCCCGCGCGAAGCCGCGCACCGTTCGATGGACGAGGTCTCGACCGCGCTCGTCGCCATTGTGCTCGTGCTCTGCGCGGTGTTCATCCCGACGATGTTCCTCACCGGCCTGACCGGCGAGTTCTATCGCCAGTTCGCGGTGACGATCTCGAGCGCGACGATCATCTCGCTGATCCTCTCGCTGACGCTGTCGCCCGCGCTCGCCGCGTTGCTGCTGCGCCCCAAGGAAGAGCATGAGCCCGAGGGCCGCTGGGCGCGCATGGCCTATTGGGGCGGCAAGCGCTTCAATGCCGGCTTCGATCGCCTGTCGGACTGGTACGCGCGGACCACGCGCCGCCTGCTCTCGCTGCGCAAGACCGTGCTGCTTGCCTATGGCGCGCTGCTGGTGCTGACGGGGCTGGTGTTCTCGGCGACGCCGGTGGGCTTCGTGCCGCAACAGGATCAGGGCTATGTCCTGGCCGCGACCTTCATGCCCGCAGGCACATCGCTGTCGCAGACCGACAAGGTCCTGCGCGAGACCTCGGCCAAGATGATGAAGATCCCCGGGGTCAAGGGTGCGGTCATGCTCGCGGGCTTCCACGGCCCCACGGGTACGATGGCGCCCAACGCCGCCGCGGCCTTCCTGGTGTTCGACAAGTTCTCCGAACGCGACAAGCACGGCCAGACCGAGGCTTTTATCATGGGCGAGGCGCACAAGATCGCCGCCAGCGTCGATGCCGGCCGCGTCTTCGTGATCCCGCCGCCGCTGATCCGCGGCATCGGCACCGGTGGCGGCTTCAAGCTCGAAGTCCAGGACCGTGGGGGACTCGGCTACGACGAGCTCAACAAGATCGTCTGGGGCGTGATCGGCGAGGCCAACAAGGATCCGAACCTCGCCGGCGTGCACACCAAGTTCGAGGCCTCGGCCCCGCGCATCTTCGCCGACGTCGACCGCGCCAAGGCCGACATGATCGGCGTGTCGCCGTCGCGCGTGTTCGAGACGCTGTCGGTCTATCTCGGCTCGGCCTACGTCAACGACTTCAACCTGCTCGGCCGCACCTATCGCGTGATCGCCCAGGCCGACCTGCCGTTCCGCGACGACGTCGGCGACATCGCCCAGCTCAAGACGCGGTCGAACTCGGGCCAGATGGTGCCGATCGGCGCGGTCGCGACCCTGCAGGACAAGACGGGGCCCTACCGCGCCACGCGCTACAACCTCTACCCGGCGATCGACATCGAGGGCGATACCGCACCCGGCCACTCCTCTGGCCAGGCGCTGGCGGCGATGGAGCGGCTGACCAAGGCCCTGCCGGCGGGCGTCACCACCGAATGGACCGAGGTCGCCTTCCAGCAGAAGGCGGCGGGCAATGCCGCGATCCTGGTCTTCGCCGCGGCGACCTTGTTCGTCTTCCTCGTGCTTGCCGCCCAGTTCGAGAGCCTGATGCTGCCGCTCGCGATCATCCTGATCGTGCCGATGACGCTGCTCGCGGCCATGGTGGGCGTGAACCTGCGGGGTATGGACAACAACATCCTCACGCAGATCGGTCTCGTCGTGCTGATCGGCCTGGCCGCCAAGAACGCGATCCTGATCGTCGAATTCGCCAAGCAGGCGGAGGAGCAGGACGGGCTGAACCCGGTCGAGGCGGTGATCCGCGCGGCGCAGGATCGTCTGCGGCCGATCCTGATGACCTCCTTCGCTTTCATCCTCGGTGTGGTGCCGCTGGTGATCGCGGGCGGGCCGGGCGCCGAGCTGCGCCAGGCGCTGGGCACCGCGGTGTTCTCGGGCATGCTCGGCGTGACCTTCTTCGGCCTCGTCTTCACGCCGACGTTCTACGTCGCGACGCGCTCGCTGTCGGAGGCGATGAAGCGCCGCCGCGAGGCCCGTCGCGACGGCGATCGTACCATCCATCTCGAGCCTGCGGAGTAAGCCTGATGCAGCGCTTTCGTACCCTGTTTGCAGTGACCGTCGGCAGTCTGGCGCTCGCCGCCTGCGCCGCCGGCCCGAACTATCATCGGCCGGTGGCATCGACCGCCGCCGAGCAGCCGTTCATCGGCGGCGCCTCGGCCGCCTTTACCCCCGATGCGCCGCAGGGTGACTGGTGGCGGCTCTACGAGGACACGACCCTCGACGGGCTCGTCGCCGATGCGTTGAAGGCCAACACCGACCTGCGCGTTGCGCTCGCCAACATCGAGAGAGCGCGGGCACTTGTGCGCGAAAGTCGCTCCGACCTGCTGCCGCAGACCTCGATTTCCACCGGCGCGAACTATCGCCGTCTGCCCGTCCAGCAGACCGCGCCCGGTCTCCAGCGCGAGGACTGGAACATCGATGCCGGGCTGTCGGTGTCCTACGAGGTCGATCTCGCCGGCCGCGTGCGTCGTGGGATCGAGGCCGCGCGCGGCGATGCCGAGGCGGCGCAGGCCGCAGCCGACGTCGTCCGCGTCGCCGTGGTCGCCGAGACGACGCGCGCCTACGCCGATGCCTCTTCGGCGGCCGAGCGGATCACCGTCGCCGAGCGCACGGTGGAACTGCTCGAGAAGACCGCCACGCTCACCACCAAGCGTTTCGAGGCCGGCCGCACCAGCCGCCTCGACGTTTCGCGCGTCGGCGCGCTGCTCAATCAGCAGCGCGCGACGATTCCCCCGCTTCGCGCCCAGCGCGATGCAGCTCTCTTCCGATTGGCATTCCTGACCGGAAGGGCCCCGGCCGAACTTCCCCCCTCGGTCGGGATGCGCGCGGCCACGCTCCGCCTCGAACGCCCCATTCCGGTGGGAGACGGCCGCGCGCTATTGGCTCGTAGACCCGACGTGCGCGAGGCCGAGCGCAAGCTCGCGGCCGAAACCGCGCGCGTCGGGGTCGCCACGGCCGAGCTCTATCCGCGCATCACGCTCGGCGCTTCGGTGGGATCGACGGGCAATTCGCTCGGCGACATGTTCGGTGCCGGTCCGCTGCGCTGGCTGGCGGGGCCGCTGCTGTCCTGGGCCTTCCCCAACATGGAAGGCGGCCGCGCACGCATCGCGCAGGCCGAAGCCTCGACCAAGGCGGCGCTGGCCACCTTCGACGGCACCGTCCTGCGCGCGCTGCAGGAGACCGAGACGGCGCTGTCGGCCTATTCGCACAGCATCGAGCGCCAGGTTGCGCTCAAGCAGGCTTCCGACCAGGCGCAGATCGCTGCGAACATCAGCCGCGCGCAATTGCGCGAGGGGCGCGTGGACTTCCTCGTCGTGCTCGACGCCGAACGCACTCTGGCGACGGCGGATGCCGACCTGGCCAATGCCGATGCCCAGGTGGCCGAGACGCAGATCGCGCTGTTCCGCGCTCTCGGCGGCGGCTGGCAGAGCTAAGGCGCCGCCGAGCGCGGGCGAGTACCTAATACGTGGGTATAATAGCCTGTGCGGGTGCCTTGCTCCAAACAGGTGGAGATCAGCGAGATCGGACGTTGCCCCCCAACGTCCGCCTAGGGGACGCGGGCCATCCCCCCTTCCGCCCGCCTGCGTCCCCGCTTCGCCGATGCTTGCGACCAAGGTCTAAGCTCTGTCGCGTATCGTCAAGCGACGGCTGGTGGGGCGTCTGGTATCGGGGCGCCGTGCCCAAAAAAGAATCGATCCGCGCCTGGAACGTCGACCTTTTGAACGGGCTGGCGAGTTGTGGTGGCGTCGTGATCCGCTTCAGTCGCTGCGCGGGCAACGGCACGCAGGTCGCTTTCGTCAGGGGCGCCAACGATTGTCTCGAGATGCAGTGCGAACTTGCCGGAGAGGCGCTCGCGGCGATCCAGCAAGAACATCGGCGAACGGGAACCTGACGCAAGCCTTCCCGTCGGCCCCGAAAGCTCGTCCCATCGCCTGCCCGATCGACAGCGGAAACTCTCGGCAAGGCCGGCCGCCTATGCCATCTCCCCAAGCATAGACAGGGGAGGATTCGCGAGATGGTGGCCATTCCACTCGCCCACGTCAGTTGGGCGATCGCCGACAATTCCGATCGCAAGGCCTGCGATCGGTTCTTCATCGACACCTTCGGCGCCGAGATCGCCTACGAGATGCTGATCACGCCCGAAGCCGAGGCGATGGGGCTCGACCGCGAGGAGAGCCTGATGATGATCGGCGATACGATGATCATACCGATCGCCCCGGCCGGGGCCGGTGCGAAAGAGGGGGCACCGATCGGCGACATGCTTCGTCGCAGCGCTGCGCCGATGCGCTGGCTGGGCCTCGCTCTCAAGACCGCGGACCTGCCTTCGGCCGACGCCTGGCTCTCGGCCAAGGGGTTCAAGCTGCACTATGATCCGGGCATGGAAGCGCACTATTTCCTGATCGCGCGCTGGCAGGTGCTCGGCGTGCGGATCGAGATCATCAAACAGGACCTGCCCGACGATCCGCGCCGCGACCCGTCCTGGACGCCCGCGGAATGGCGCGACGATCATCCACTCGGCATCGAAGGGCTGCAGTCGATCGGTGTTTCGGCGCCGTCGCTCGAGGTCGCGCGCGAGCTGTTCGCGGATCGCCTCGAATGGCCCGAACTCGGCACGCGGGCCTTGCCGGGCGACCAGGCCGAATGCGCTGCGTTCGACATGGGTGATACCGTGATCGAGGCGATGGTCGGACAGGCGGAGGACACACCGGTGGCGAGCCATTCGCGCGACGTCCAGGGGGTCTATTGCCTGACCTTCAAGGTGAAGTCGGCCCAAGCTGCGGCAGACTATCTGCGGGGCAGGGGGCTGACCCTGGTGGGTGACGTCGCCGACCGCTTCGCCGTGGTGCCCGAACAGGCGCAGGGGCGCTTGATCTACTTCACCGGCAACGACCAGCCCGGCTATCCGCCGCTCGGCTCCCGGATGCGCGAGCCAGCGCATTTTCCGGCGATCGGGGTGGTCTGACGCGGCTTATTTGACCTCAAACGAAAAGGGGCGCCGGCCAAGCCAGCGCCCCTTCCGTGACGATCTATCGTGCGATCAGAACGCTGCGGTCACCGAAACCAGCACGGTGCTGCCGGCGATCGACGAACCGTCCTTGGTCGACGAGAAGTTCGGCTGCAGATAGGCCGATTCCGCCGTGCTGATGTCGGTGTCGATCCACGACACGCCCAAGGTCAGCGGACCCCAGGCGGCTTCGCCGCCCAGCGACCAGTCGAGGTACTTGCCCGTCGGCGCGACCGAGGTGCCGTTCGGGCCGAGGCCGGGGTTGCCGTCCGAGTAGCCGATGTGGGCCTTCAGCTTGAACGGGGTTTCGGGGATCGCATAAGCGGCGTCGCCCCAGATGTAGAGGTTGTCGTCCTTGGCGCCCGGCGTGGTGGGAATGCCCGTGCCGTAGGCGGCGCCCGAAGCGTACCAGCGGCCGAGCGCTTCCTGCTTCGGCGCATAGGCGACGCCGGCGAGCAGCGAAACCGGGCCCTGGGTGGTGCTGAGCTTGACGTAGGGCTCGGCGAAGTCGGTCTTGTCGGCACCGCCCGGATACATGTACCAGGTCAGGCCGACGTCGAGCGTCGCGCCGCCGAGGTCCATCGCGTAGCCGCCGAAGATGTCGAGTTCGGTGTTCGAGCCGCCGAAGGTGCCCCAGCCCGAAAGGTTCGAAGCCCAGGTGCCTGCATAGAGGCCGCTTTCGTGGGTCAGCGTGACGCCGCCCTGGATGGCCATGGCCTTGTCGGTCTGCGAGACGCCACGGAAGCGATAGTCGCTGGCGAGCGTGACGCTACCGGTGACCTTGATGGCGCTCTCGGCTTCGGCGTCCTGGGCAAACGCGGGATTGGCGACGACCAGAGTGGCCGTGGCGAGAGCGGCTGCGATAATCTTTTTCATTGGAACATTCCCTCACGTTGAAGAATGCTCCTCCTGCGTTCCGTCACCTTCGCTCGTTTCGCGCCGCAGGGGCACAGTGGCGACGTATGTCGGAACAGGCACAGAGATAGGACCGGTGACCGCGGCGAAGCAAGTTCGCAGTTGCAGCAAAACTAAATTAGGTGAGTAGTGTGGCGGACGCGCCACATGACCCGAACAGGGGAGCGACGAGCTTAGTCGCTTATTTTTGCGAGATTATTTGGCCTCCGCGAGCATCCGGGCGGCTTCCGCGCTCGTCCAGTCGTGACCGCCCACATAGCGCCAGACCTCCTTGCCCTTCGCGTCGTAGAACACCGTCGTGGGAAGGGTGGTCACCTCGTAATGGACGGCCAGATCGTTCTTCGGATCGAGCCAGGGTTCGAGGTGAGTCGCGCCCTTGCCGGCGAGGAACGAGGCGACCTTGTTCGCAGTCGTCGGCATGTCCTGGGAGACCGTCAGCACCTTGAGTTCCGCGCCGCGCGTCTCGGCCAGCTTGTCGAGCATCGGCAGTTCGACGACGCAGGGCGCGCACCAGGTCGCCCAGAGGTTCACGAGCAGCGGCTTGCCCTTGAACGAGGCGAGCTTCACCTGCTTGCCCGCCTGATCGGTGAGCGTGAACTCGGGCATGGCGCTACCCTTGTGGCTGCGATCGATCGCGCCCGAGAGAGCTTCGCCGCCGGCAGCCTGGCTGGTCTCGGCGCTGGCGGAAGGCTGCGGTTGCGCCTTTTCGCTGCTCTCCCTATTGCAGCCCGCGATTGCGACGGCGAGACCGAGGACGGCGATTTTGAGCGAACGGGAAGATAGCAAGGCAGGCTCCAACACCATGTGGGGCGGACGGTTCGCCGAAGGACCGTCGGCGATCATGCGCGAGATAAATGCCTCGATCCCCTTCGACAAGGCGCTGTGGCGCCAGGACATCGCCGCGTCAAAGGCGCATGTCGCGATGCTGGGCCAGCAGGGCATCGTCACGGCCGAGGATGCCAAGACGATCGCGGGCGGGCTCGACCAGGTCGCGGCCGAATACGAAGCCAACGGGGTGCCCGAGAACTGGGACCTCGAAGACATCCACATGACCACCGAGAGCCGGCTGGCCGAGCTGATCGGCGCCACCGCCGGCCGCCTCCACACGGCGCGCAGCCGCAACGACCAAGTGGCGACCGATTTCCGCCTCTGGGTGCGCGATGCGATGGACCAGGCCGAGGCCGGCCTGGTCGAACTGCAGACGGCACTGGTGACGCGTGCGGGTGAACATGCTGGGGCCATCATGCCCGGCTTCACCCACCTGCAGACCGCGCAGCCGGTGACCTTGGGCCATCACCTGATGGCCTATTACGAGATGACCGCGCGCGACCGTTCGCGTTTCGCCGATGCGCGCGCGCGGATGAACCGCTGCCCGCTTGGTGCGGCGGCGCTGGCGGGGACGGGCTTCCCGATCGATCGCAATGCGACGGCATCGGCGCTCGGCTTCGACGGCCCGACGAACAACAGTCTCGATTCGGTCTCGGACCGCGACTTCGCGCTCGATTATCTTATGGCCGCGGCGCAGTGCTCGCTGCACCTCTCGCGGCTAGCCGAAGAGTTCATCATCTGGGCGAGCCAGCCCTTCGGCTTCGTCGCGCTGCCCGACAGCCTGTCGACCGGCTCCTCGATCATGCCGCAGAAGAAGAACCCCGACGCGGCCGAGCTCGTGCGCGGCCATTCGGGTCGGATCGTCGGCTGCCTGACCGCACTGATGATCACGATGAAGGGGCTGCCGCTCGCCTATTCGAAGGACATGCAGGACGACAAGCCGCCGGTGTTCGAGGCCGCGAGCCTGCTCGCGCTGTCGATCGCGGCGATGACCGGCATGGTCGCCGAGACCAAGTTCCGCACCGAGCGCATGCGCGGCGCGGCCGAGCTCGGCTATGCCACGGCGACCGACCTGGCCGACTGGCTCGTGCGCCAGGCGAACATCCCGTTCCGCGAGGCGCATCACATCACCGGCGCGGCGGTCAAGCTCGCGGAGAGCCGCGGCGTGGCGCTGGACCAGCTGCCGCTGGCGGACCTCCAGGCGATCGATTCGCGCGTCACCGAGGCGGTCTATGCGGCGCTGTCAGTCGAGGCTTCGGTCGCCGCCCGCGCCAGCCATGGCGGAACCGCGCCGGACGAGGTAAGGAAGCGCGTTGCCGAGGCGCGCATCGCGCTCGGCCTGGAGTGATCGCATGCGTGTCGTAGCAGCTCTTGCCATCGTGCTGGCCCTGTCGGCCTGCGGTGTCCGCCGCGACCTCAAGCCGGCCGCGGGCAAGGCGCTGCCGCCCGCGCCCTATGGCCGCGAGGAACCGCGTTCGGCCAATGGGCTGCTCAAACCGCACGTCCAGGCCGCCCCCGCGCGCACGGTCGAGCTGCGCCAGCGCTCCGAAGAGCGCGCCGACGATCCCTTCGACCTGCCGCCTTCCGAATGATTTGGGCCCGCAGGGCCAGAACCGAGATTTCAAGACAATGGACCATTTCGCATTCACCGATGGCGTGCTCCACGCCGAGCAGGTGCCGCTGCCCGCGATCGCCGAGGCGGTCGGCACCCCTGTCTACGTCTATTCGCGCGCCACGCTGACACGTCATGCGCGCGTGTTCCGCGATGCGCTGACCTCGGCGCTCGACAAGCCGCACATCGCCTTCGCGGTGAAGTCGAACCCCAATCTCGCGGTGCTCAAGCTGCTGGCTAAGGAAGGCTACGGCGCCGACGTCGTCTCGGGCGGCGAGATGGAGCGCGCGCTCGCGGCGGGGATCCCGGCCGAAGGGATCGTCTTCTCGGGCGTGGGCAAGACCACGGCCGAACTCGTGCGCGGGCTCGAGGCCGGCATCGGCCAGTTCAACCTCGAGTCCGAGGAAGAGGGCATCGAGCTCGCAGCCCTGGCCGCGGCGCGCGGGCTGACCGCGCCGGCGGTGCTGCGCGTCAATCCCGACGTCGATGCCGGCACCCACGGCAAGATCTCGACCGGCAAGGCCGAGAACAAGTTCGGCGTGCCCTATGACCGCGCGGCGGCGATGTTCGGCCGGCTCGCGGTGCTGCCGGGGCTCAATCTGCGCGGCCTCGCCGTGCACATCGGCAGCCAGCTGTCGAAGCTCGATCCGATGGAAGCCGCCTTCGCGCGGCTCGGCGACCTGATGCACACGATCCGCTCCGCCGGGCACGAGGTCTCGCACATGGATCTCGGCGGCGGCGTCGGCGTGCCTTACAAGGCCGACGACGTCTTCCCGAGCCCCGAGGACTACGCGACCATGGTCGCGCGCGTCACGGGCAATTGGGGCGTGACCCTGATGTTCGAGCCGGGCCGCATCATCTCGGGCAATTCCGGCGTGCTGCTGACCCAGGTCGTCCGGGTCAAGCCGGGCGTGACCTCGCCCTTCGTCATCGTCGACGCGGCGATGAACGACCTGGCGCGGCCCGCACTCTACGACGCCTGGCACGATTTCCTCGCCGTGACGCCGAGCGGCGAGCGCACGACCGCGCACATCGTCGGCCCGATCTGCGAGAGCTCGGACACCTTCGCCATGGGCCGCGACATCGACACGGTCCAGGCCGGCGATCTCGCGGTGTTTCGCACCGCCGGCGCCTATGGTGCGACGATGGCAAACACCTACAACAGCCGCGCGCTGGTGCCCGAGGTCATGGTCGACGGCGACAAGTGGGCCGTGGTGGCACAGCGCATCGATCCCGCCGCGATCCTAGCCGCCGAGCGCGTGCCGGACTGGCTCGAGTGATAAATTCGCTCCCCTTGTTCCATCGCGTGGCCGGCCAGCCGGTGATCGTGCTGGGCGAGGGGGAGGCGGCGCTGGCCAAGCGCCGGCTGGTCGAGCGCGCTGGCGGCGTGATCGTCGGCGCCGACGACACGGCCGCGCGGCTGGCCTTCGTCGCGAGCGAGGAGCCTGAGGCGGTGGCGGCCGAACTGCGCTCGCGCGGCGTGCTGGTCAATGTCGTCGACCGGCCCGAACTCTGCGACTTCACCACGCCCTCGATCCTCGACCGCTCTCCGGTGCAGGCGCGGACGCGCCTGCCGGCGCTGTCGTCGAAATCCACCTGCGCAGCGACGATCCCGAGGACCTCACCCTGCGCGAGGCGCGACTGCTCGGTTCGGCCGACCTGCTGGTCTACGAGCGCACGGTACCGGCGGTGATCGTCGATCGTGCGCGGGCCGATGCGGCGCGACTGGTATTGGAGCCGGGCGCGATGCCCCCGTCGGCCGAGGGCCTGGCGGTCGTGCTGCGCCGCTAGGCCTTCGCCGCCGCGATCATCACGTGCATCTCGGCCCGCGCCAGCGGTTTGGCGCGGTCGTCCTGCCAGGCTTCGGCGCTGACGTTGACCAGCCGGCGCCCTTCGCGAATCACGCGGCCGATCGCATAGGTGCGCTTCTGGACGCCGCCGCGCATGAACTGGACCGAGACATTGACCGGCTTGAGCCGCCGCATTTCGATATCGAGCGCGCTGCGCACCGCGGTCACCGCCGCCATCTCGAGCAGGCCGCTGAGCGCGCCGCCGTGCCAGAAGCCCGGGCGCCCGGCGACACGCGGGCCGTAGTCGCAGCCGATCACGGGCAGGTCGCCATCCATGTGGTCGATCGTGCAGCCGAGGCCCAGCGCATAGGGCGGGAGGATGATCGTGGTCATGCCGGCACCTCTCCGCCGACCAGGATGAAGCTGCCGACGACATGCGCGATGGGATCGTCGATGCTTTCGTCATAGGCGGTGCCGCGGACGAAGGCGAAGTTGCGCGTGATCTTGTAGCACTCGCCGCGGCCGATCACGGTCGCGCCGGGGCGGGCGGGGCGCATGTAGTCGACGCGCAGGTCGACGGTCACCTGCGGCAGGAAGTAGCCGCGTTTCTTCCACACCGCGATTCCCGTGGCGTTGTCCATGAGGCTTATGATCGGCCCCGAGGCGAGCACGCCGCTCTCGGGATCGGCCACGATGTCGGCATGCCAGGGCAGGGCGATCTCCACCCAGTCGGGACCCTCGGCGTGGCGCTTCATGTCGAGCCAGGCGCTGTGGCCCATGGTCTTCATAGCATCGGCGATCGTGGCGAAATCGAACGGCGCGCCGGGTTCGAAGTTCGAGGATGCGCTGGCGGTCATGGCCCTGCTGTGGTGGCGGGGCAGGGCGATTACAATCATTTAATTTAGGCTTGCGGGCCCGGTTCGACAGACTGACAACGCGGGGCGATGGGGCTCCGCGAGCACAGGGGTCTGCCATGAACCTTCCCAAGATCGACATTTCCTCGCTGCCCGATCTCGACCAGCTCACCGGCCTGTTCGGCAGCCTGGTCGACGCTGCGCGGGTGCAGTCGTCGGACGATACGATCGTCATCCTGATGACGTTCCTCTATGAACTGAACCCCACCCGCGGGCTGTTCTGAGGCATTTGGGGTGATCGTTCATCCCGATCTGCGCGCGCTGCGGAGCGATGATGCTCCGCAGCGTGACGCGCAGGAGCGGCTTTACCGCGCGGTCGGCACCTGGCGCAAAACGCCGGCAGCGGCGGCGGTGATCGCCGATCTCGCGCCTTATGCCGAAGGGCGCCCGCTCGACGATTGTGCCGCGCTGGCAGCGCTGTTCGACGAGGGCGCCGACCTGGCGCTGCCGCTGATGCAGACCTTCGCCGCGGCTGCCGCGGAAGGGCTTGCCGAAGCGCCGCTCGGATACCTTCCGCTGCGCCATTTCAGCGACGGGGTGATCTCGACCCTGCTGATCGGCCATGCCGGTGCGGTAACGCTGTCGCTGGTGGCGGTCGACGGCGCGGGGCTGGCCGCCCGGCCGAGCCCGATGGCGGTCGATTTCCGCCCGAGCGAAGTGGCCGAGCGCGTGCTCGCGGGCTCGGCACAGGCCGAGCTGATCGCCTGCCGTCCGCTCGGGGATCGCCAGGCGCAGCTGAGCCGCGCGGCGATTGCGCTGGCGCCTGGCCGGTCGATCCGCCGCGACGGCGCGAACACGGCCATGCTGCTCAATGCCGTTTCGGGCTGCCTCGTCACCCTGCGGCTCCAGCATCGCCGCGCCGAGGACGGCCCGACGCGCGAATATGCGCTCGCCGACGGACGCCTGATCCACCAGGCCGCGAGCGACCCGCGCGACAGCCGGCTCGAGCTGACCATGGCGCTGCTGGGTCGTATGGGCCGCGCCGATGCCGCACCGCATTTCGCCGCGCTCGCCCGCGCGGAGGGCAGCACGGCGCTGCGTTGGCAGGCGCTGCGCGAATGCCTGGCGCTCGACACGGCCGCGGGCTTCCAGGCGCTCACCGCGGTGGCGACCTCGCCCGGCGATCCGCTCGCCGCCGTGGCCGGGACGCTGCGCGCGCAGCTGATCGAAACCTACCCCCAGCTCGGAGCGCTCGAACCATGCCCCGCGTGATCGAATCGGCGGACGACAGCACCGCCAGCCTGCCCGAATGCATCGACGCGCTAATGGCGCGCGGCTTCGAGCCCAATGACGAGCACAGCCTCCAGCACGCCGCGGGGCTGCTGCGGCGCCTCGGCAACGATCGGACTTTCCTCGGCGACCTGCTCGTCGCCGAACTGGCGCAAGGGCGCGGGCAGGACGAGGGCATGGCCTCCTATGGTCCGCAGGTCGTCATGCTCTCGCCCGCGGGCGCGGCGCCGGATTTCTTCCTGCGCGCCAACATCTGGCCCTCGCCCGGCGAGCACACGATGCGCGCGAGTGGCGGCGAGACCTTCGTCTACGGTGTGCCGCACGATCACAATTTCGACTTCCTGACGCTCGGCTATTTCGGCCCCGGCTATTGGAGCGACTATTACGAATACGACTATGCCGCGGTCGACGGCTGGCGCGGCGAGGCGGTCGACCTGTGCTTCGTCGAGCGCACGCGGCTCGCCGAGGGCAAGATCATGCATTACCGCGCGCATCGCGATATCCACGCGCAGCTTGCCGCCGATGCGCTCTCGGTCTCGATCAACGTCGTCCACACGGGCGCGGCACAAGGCTGGTTCGATCAGTACCGCTTCGATCTCGACGGCAAGCGCGTGACCGGCGTGCTCAACAACGGCGCGAGCGAGGCCTTCGTGCGGATCGCCGTCGGGCTCGGCAGCGAGGAGGCTAAGGACCTGGCGCTGCGCTTCGGCCGGACGCACCCGAGCGATCGCATGCGCCTCGCCGCTTGGAGCGCGCTGGCCTCGGTCGAAGCCGACCGCGACGCGGTCTGGCGGATGGCGGAAAACTGCGGCAGTCGGATGATCGCGGCCGAAGCACGACGCGAACGGGCGCTGGCCTAGATCATCCCGCCCGCGAGCGCGTCGATCGCGCCCTGGAGAATCACCGCCGCGGCCGCCGAATCGATTCGCGTCGCACGCTTGGCGCGGCTCATGTCCTGCTCGATCAGTCCGCGCTCGGCGCCGACGGTCGACCAGCGTTCATCCCACAGCAGGATCGGCAGTTCGAGCACGCCGAGATTGCGCGCATAGGCACGGCTCGACTGGCTGCGCGGACCTTCCGAGCCATCCATGTTGAGCGGCAGGCCGATGACGATCCCCTTGATCGAGCGCTCGCGGATCAGGTCTCCGAGCAGAGCCTTGTCCGCGCCGAACTTGCCGCGCTTGAGCGTCTTGCCCGGCGAAGCGAAGCGCCAACCGGCGTCGGCGAAGGCCGTGCCGATTGTCTGGGTGCCGAGGTCGAGCCCGATCAGCGCGCCGCCGCCGGGCAGCGCCTCGCGGAATTCGGGGGTCATCGTCGTGATCATCGGACTTCCGTCTTCGCGGCGACGCGGCGCGCGACATCGGCGCGCAGGTTCGCCCAGAACAGCGGGATGTCGTAGACGTGGTAGTTGTTGCCGGGGCCGACATAGGGGCCGAGATCGGGCGGCGAGCCGATGTAGAGCAGGCCGTCGCCGCCGCAGCGCGCGGGCACCATGCCGGGAACCAGTTTGCCAGCCTTCTTCGCCAGATCGGGAATGAGTGTGCCGAGATTGGCCTTGGCATCGGCAACACCGCCGACGGTGCCTGTCAGCGGATTGCTGCAGAGGAAGGCGCTGTCTCCCACCGGTTTGCCGTCGAGCCCCGGATGCTGGCGATAGGATTCCAGCAGGAGCTTCGTGTCGGCCGGTTCGGCAAAGCTGAGCCAGGAAATCACGCAGCCGGTCTCGTCGGGCTTGGCGCAGGCGGGCAGGCCCATCGCCGGCAGGTCATGCTCGAGCGAGATCGGCCAGCCGATCGCATAGACGGCGGCGATTCGCGCCGCGAGCGGTGTACCAGCGATGCGGTCGCGCAGCAGCCGCTTGAGATGCAGCGCGCCCTGGCTGTGCCCGGCGAGCACGATCGGCTCGTTCTTGTCGATGCCCGCGACGAAGGTGTCGAAAGCGAGCAGCACGTCGGCATAGGCGGCGTCGAGCGCCTGGCCGGCCTGCGGATCGTCGGTCAGGAAGGCGCCGAAGGCGGCCTGGCGATAGCGCGGCGCCCAGAGGTCGGCGCTGGCGTTGAACGGACTCGCCATGCCGCGCACGAACGTGTCGGCAAGGTCGCGCGCATCAGCGTCGTCGAACGGCGCGTTCCAGTGGGTCTTTTCGAGGTAGGAGGTCGGGTGGATGAAGAACACCGCGGCGGGCAGCGGCTGCGCATCGGGCTTCTGCTCCGGCGGCAGCCAGCGCGACGGATCCTGCGCGCCCAGGCCCGGGCGGGCGATCCACATCTTGGGATCGTCGTAGACGTTCGCCGCCAGCGCGGCCTGCGGGGTGAACTTGGCGGTCGGCACGAAGGCGAGCTTGGTCAGGCTGTCGGACCACAGCACGAGCGCCACCGCGCCGCCGATCAGCAGGACCACGAGGGCCGCCATGATATAGAGAAACTTGCGTGCCATCGTTCGTTATTCAGCCCCTTCGGCTTCGAGTCGGGCGGCGCCGCGCTCGAGCCAGATCTTGATCATCGCGACCATCGGATCGGCCAGGATCAGGCCGATGATGCCGAACAGCACGCCCATGATGAGCTGCGCGCCGAGCACCAGTGCGGGTGCCAGGTCGACCGTGCGCCGCGCGACCATCGGCACGATGATGTTGCCGTCGACGGTCTGCACGACGACGTAGACGATGATGCAGTAGATGCCCATGTTCACGCCGCCCGAGAACCCGACGAGGATCATCAGCAGGCCCGAGAGCGGCGCGCCGATGTTGGGCAGGAAAGCGAGAAGTCCCGTAAGCAGTCCGAGCAGCGCCGCCATCGGCACGCCATAGGCCGTGAGCAGCAGCCAGGTGCAGACGCCCTCGATACCCATGCCGAGCAGCCGCCCGGCCATCAGCCGGCGCAGCGAGCGCCCCATGAGCTGGGCCGTACCCTCGAAATAGTCGCGCCGGTCGGCAGGCATCATCCAGGCGACGCCGCGGCGGTAGAGCTGCGGTTCGACCGCGAAATAGATGCCGAGCACGATGATCAGGATCGTCGTGCCGACCGCGCCGATCAGGCCGCCGACCGCGGCGGTGAGCTGGCCGACGCCGCCGACCGCCTTCTCGACGAAGCCCTGGACGTCGCGCGCCTCGATCGCAAAGCCGCGTTCGGACAGCCAGTGGATGGCGCGCAGGGCCTGGGCCTCGACCGTGGCCGGCAGGGCCGCCGCCTGCACGGCGATCTGACTGCCGGCGAAATAGGCGGTCCAGACGAGGAAGACGCCGACCAGCACGAGCACGATAGCCACGCGCCAGCCCCGCCGGATCGGCAGGAATCGTTCGAGCAGCCGCGCGCCGCCGTCGACCATGGCTGCGAAGACCATGCCTGCGAAGATGATGAGCAGCGGCTGCGCCAGCAGCACGACGAGCGCGAACAGCGCGGCCATGCCGATCCAGACGAAGGCGCGCTTGGCCTCCTCACGCAGCAGGGGATCGGCGATATCGGTCGGGCCGACGCGCTGGCCGCGCGAACGTTTGCGCTTGGGCGGAACCGCCTTGACCACCGTGCTCGTGACGAGATCGGCTTTGGGCGGTTCCGGGCTCGTCACGGCTTATCCGCCTGTTTCTCCTGGGGCTCGACCGCGGGGCGAAGGGTCGACCAGGCGCGATCCCCGCGCAGCGAAGACCACCACGAAAGCGGGTTCCAGGATTCGCTGCCGTCGAGCGAGAAGGTGATGAATTCGGCGCGGCCGCCGATGTTCGACAGCGGCACGGGTCCGCCGAGGCCGTTTTCCTCGATCGGCGCGCGGCTGTCTGCCGAATGGTCGCGGTTGTCGCCCATCAGGAAGACGTGGCCCTCGGGCACGCGGATTTCGGCCATATGGTCGAGCGTCTGGTCGACGTGATCGATGATACTGTAGGTCGCGCCGTTGGGCAGCGTCTCGCGCAGGGTCGGCAACTCGCAGTAGTCGATGCCCGAGGCTTCACGCACCTTGAGACCGGGGAAGGTCATCTCGTCGCAGGGCTGGTTGGCGTCGACCTTGACCAGGGTCGGCGGTTCGATCTCTTGCGGCACCGGTTTGCCGTTGAGCAGGATCTGGCCATTGATCACGGCGATGCGATCGCCGGGTAGGGCGACCACACGCTTGATCAGGTCTTCCTTGCGGTTCTTCGGCACGACGATGACGATG
The DNA here is from genome assembly GCA_004211435.1 of Novosphingobium sp. Taxonomy (GTDB): domain Bacteria; phylum Pseudomonadota; class Alphaproteobacteria; order Sphingomonadales; family Sphingomonadaceae; genus Novosphingobium; species Novosphingobium anseongense. Next base: position 43,072 of record SECS01000018.1, read on the forward strand.
TCGCCATATTCGGGCGTGCCGCCCATGACGCGCCAGGTTCCGCGCGGCAGCAGGTGGAACGACATCGACGACCAGTTCCAGCCGAACGGGTACTTGCTCACCACCAGCCGATCGCCGACCAGCAGGTTGGGCATCATCGAGATCGACGGGATGTAGAACGGCTTGGCGATCAGGCTGTGGAAGCCGAGCACGGCCAGCAGCATGAGCGCGAGGCCGCGCAGTTCGCCGAGCCAGTCGACTCTTTCGGACTTGGGTGGGCTCGCCGGCGGCGTCTGTGGCGCGACGGTCTGGCGTTCTTCGGCTTCCATGCGCTCCAGTTCTTCGATTTCCCTGTCGGGGATCTTCTTGTCCGGCTCGTCGCTCATAACGGACTTTCTTCGAGCTTTCGGGCCTCGATGATGACGAAGGCCTGGGCCCAGGGATGATCGTCGGTAAGGGTCAGGTGGACGACGGCCTCGTGCCCCGCCGGCGTCAGCGCCACAAGTCGCTCGGCCGCGCCGCCGGTCAGCGCCAGGGTCGGTGCGCCGCTCTTGGCATTGACTACGCCGATGTCTTTCAGGAACACGCCCTTGGCGATACCCGTGCCGACCGCCTTGGCGAAAGCCTCCTTGGCGGCGAACCGCTTGGCCAGGGTGCCGGCACGCGTGAAGGGGCGCTCTCCCGCCCGAGCGCGCTCGACGTCTGTGAATATGCGCTTTTCGAACCGGTCACCGAAGCGATCGAGCGATTGCTGGATACGCTCGATGTTGCAGAGGTCGGAACCGATCGCGACGATCATCGCGCATCGTCCATCAACTGGCGCATCCGGCGGATGCTTTCCTCGAGGCCGCAAAAGATCGCTTCGCCGATCAGGTAGTGGCCGATGTTGAGCTCCGCCAGTTGCGGGATCGCCGCGATCGGCTGCACGTTCTCGTAGGTCAGGCCGTGACCTGCGTGTGGCTCGATACCGTTCTTGGCGGCGAGCGCCGCCATATCGGCGATGCGCGCGAGTTCGGCCGCGCGCGCCGCACCTTCGGCATGGGCATATTCGCCGGTATGCAGTTCGACCACGGGCGCTCCGAGCCGGATCGCTGCCTCGATCTGGCGCGGATCCGGGGCAATGAACAGGCTGACGCGGATGCCCGCGTCGAGCAGCCGCGAGACGACGGGCTGGAGATGGTTGTGCATGCCGGCGGCGTCGAGCCCGCCCTCTGTCGTGCGCTCCTCGCGCCGCTCGGGGACGATGCAGGCCGCGTGCGGTTTGTGGCGCAGCGCGATCTCGAGCATTTCCTCGGTCGCGGCCATCTCGAGGTTCAGCGGCAGGCCGGTGGCCGCCTGAATCCGCGCGAGATCGTCGTCGCGGATGTGGCGGCGATCCTCACGCAGGTGTGCGGTGATGCCGTCGCCGCCCACCGCCGCCACCACTTCCGCGGCGCGGACGGGATCGGGATGATCGCCGCCGCGGGCGTTGCGGATCGTCGCGACGTGATCGATGTTCACGCCCAATCTCAGCGAATGGGGGCGCAGTTTCGTGGGCCGGATCAGATCGGTCATGCTGGGGTCAGGCTTCCGCGCGGCTGCCGGGCTTGATCGCCGGCGTTGCGGCGAGTTCGGGCGGCAGCTCGTCCGGCGCATAGGTCGGGAAGTTGATCGCGATCAGCGGATAGAACGGCACGCCGAGATCGGCCGTGCCGGCCGAACGGTCGATCAGCGCGGCCGCGGCGACCACTTCGCCGCCGGCGGCTTCGATCGCCTTGATCGCTTCGCGCGAGGACAGTCCGGTCGTCACCACGTCTTCCACCATCAGCACCTTGTCGCCCGGATTGAGCGCAAAGCCGCGGCGCAGCTCGAAGGTTCCCGTCGGCCGTTCGACGAACATCGCCTCGACGCCCAGCGCGCGGCCCATTTCATGGCCGATGATGACCCCGCCCATGGCCGGCGAGACCACCTTGTTGATCTCCTTGCGGAGGTCGCGCGGGATTCGGCCGGCGACGGCGATGGCCAGCCGCGAAGCGCGGTCCGGGTCCATCAGCACGCGCGCACACTGGAGGTAATGGGCGCTGTGGCGGCCCGACGAGAGCAGGAAATGACCCTCCAGCAGCGCCTTGCTGGCGCGGAACTCGGCCAGAACCTCTTCGTCCTGCATGGTGTGGTGCGTCCTTCTATATAGAGTGCGTCACGAGAGCCGCGACACGCGTGATTGCGATGAGCGCCGCGTGACGGCGCGGGAGGTTGGGTAAAAATTCCCCTAGAAGCGCTTGAGGCTGCCCGCAAGCGCGCGTATAGGCCGCGCCGAATGGGGTTCGATCCCCATGGCTCCCGACGGGCGAGAGGGGGGCAATTCTCTCGCAGTTGATCGAAAGCGAAAGCAAGAACACGATGAAATTCGGCGAACATGCACGGGCCGCGAGCCGCAAGATTCAGGCTCTCGGACTCACCCTTGTCCTGTCGGCCGCGCCGCAGGCTGTCCTCGCGGCGGCACCCGCTGCGGCGGCTTCCGCAGCCGGCACGGCTCCCGCGGCGGGCTCCTACGTTCCGATGAAGCCCACCGAGGGCGTGGGCATGCCGATCGATGGCGCGATCCACCTGCAGGACCAATATTCGCCGCTCGGCGAATACGGCCACTGGATCCACAACGACGTCCTGATGCCGATCATCACGATCATCACGATCCTGGTGCTCGCGCTGATCATCTGGGTGATCGTCCGCTTCAACGCCAAGGCGAACCCGGTTCCCTCGAAGACCAGCCACAACACGCTGATCGAGGTGATCTGGACCCTGGTCCCGGTTCTCGTGCTTGTCGGTATCGCGGTGCCCTCGATCGACCTGCTCGCCAAGCAGTTCAAGCCGGCCCCGGCCAAGGCGCTGACGATCAAGGCGACGGGCAACCAGTGGTTCTGGACCTACACCTATCCCGACAACGGCGGTTTCGAAGTCGTTTCGAACATGCTGAACATCCCCGGCGCGCCGGTGATCAACAACGGCGTGCGCGAAGTCGGTTCGCAGCCCTGGGACGGTCCTTCGCACCTCGAAGTCGATAACCGCCTGGTCGTTCCCGCGGGCGAGCCGATCCGCATGCAGGTCACCGCGGCCGACGTGATTCACGCCTTCGCCGTGCCGTCGCTGTGGTTCAAGATCGACGGCGTGCCCGGCCGCATCAACGAGAAGACGCTCTTCGTCGAGAAGCCCGGCGTCTACTACGGCCAGTGCTCCGAGCTTTGCGGCGCGCGCCACGGCTACATGCCGATCGCGCTCGAGGCTCTGCCGCGCGACAAGTTCAACGCCTGGGTGCTGACCCAGTCGGGCGGCGTGATCGACGGCAAGCCGGCCCCTGCCGCGGCCGCCGCTCCGGCCGAAGCCGCTGCTGCTCCGGCTGCTGCCGCTTCCGCTGCTCCGGCCGCCGCCGCGTCCGAGGCAGCGCCCGCCGCCGCCGCTTCCGCCCAAGCTTCCGCATCGCCGGCCCCCAAGGCCTGAGCTTTCCGATAGGGTTATCCGAATATGGCTACCACCGCCCCTGAGGCCTTCCAGGCGCACGGCGATCATCACGATCACGACCACGCGCACGACCACCCGGGCTTCTTCGCCCGCTGGTTCATGTCCACCAACCACAAGGACATCGGCACGATGTACCTGATCTTCGCGATCTTCGCGGGGATCATCGGTGGTGCGATTTCGGGCATGATGCGCATCGAGCTGGCAGAGCCCGGCATCCAGTATCTCGGCACTTTCGCGAGCCTGCTGGGTGAGAAGAATCCCTCGTTTGACCAGTCGCTCCACCTGTGGAACGTGCTGATCACCGCCCACGGCCTGATCATGGTGTTCTTCATGGTCATGCCCGCGATGATCGGCGGCTTCGGCAACTGGTTCGTGCCGATCATGATCGGCGCGCCGGACATGGCCTTCCCGCGCATGAACAACATCTCGTTCTGGCTGACCGTCGCGGGCTTCATCTCGCTGATGATCTCGCCCTTCGTGCCGGGCGGCACGGGCAACGGCGCCGGTACGGGCTGGACGGTCTATGCGCCGCTGTCGACCAGCGGTTCTGCCGGTCCGGCCGTCGACTTCGCGATCTTCTCGCTCCACCTTGCCGGTGCGGGCTCGATCCTGGGTGCGACCAACTTCATCACCACCATCTTCAATATGCGCGCGCCGGGCATGACCCTGCACAAGATGCCGCTGTTCGTGTGGTCGGTGTTGGTCACCGCCTTCCTGCTGCTGCTGGCCCTGCCGGTCCTCGCCGCGGCGATCACCATGCTGATCACCGATCGCAACTTCGGCACGACCTTCTTCGATCCGTCGGGCGGTGGCGATCCGGTGCTCTACCAGCACCTGTTCTGGTTCTTCGGTCACCCCGAAGTCTACATCATGATTCTGCCGGGCTTCGGCATCATCAGCCAGATCATCTCGACCTTCTCTAAGAAGCCCGTGTTCGGCTATCTCGGCATGGCCTATGCCATGGTCGCGATCGGCGTCGTCGGTTTCATCGTGTGGGCCCACCACATGTACACCACCGGCATGTCGGTTAACACGAAGATGTACTTCACTGCGGCGACCATGGTCATCGCGGTTCCCACCGGCATCAAGATCTTCTCGTGGATCGCGACGATGTGGGGCGGTTCGCTGAGCTTCAAGTCGCCGATGGTCTGGTCGATCGGGCAGATCTTCCTGTTCACCGTCGGTGGCGTGACCGGCGTGGTCCTGGCCAACGGCGGCGTCGACGACGTGCTGCACGACACCTATTACGTTGTGGCGCACTTCCACTACGTGCTGTCGATGGGCGCGGTCTTCGCCCTCTTCGCCGGGTTCTACTACTGGTTCCCGAAGATGAGCGGCCGCATGCACAGCGAGTTCCTCGCGCACTTGCACTTCTGGGTGTTCTTCGCGGGCGTGAACATCCTGTTCTTCCCGATGCACTTCCTGGGCCTCCAGGGCATGCCGCGCCGCTACCCGGACTTCGCGGAAGCCTATGCCCACTGGAACCATGTCGCTTCGGCCTATGGCTACAGCATCATGGCTGCGGGCATGCTGATCTTCTTCGTGAACATCATCTGGGCGCTGCTGGCCGGCAAGAAGGCGGAAGACAACTACTGGGGCGAAGGCGCGACCACGCTCGAGTGGACGCTGTCGAGCCCGCCGCCGTTCCACCAGTTCGAGACGCTGCCCGTCATCGACGACAAGGCGCACCACTAAGTCCTTGTCCTCCGGGACGCGGCAACAGAGGGCCGGCGGGGAAACCTGCCGGCCTTTTTGTTTGTCCTGGCCGCGCCGGTTCGCCGCATGGCGCACGGTTTGGCTTTGCTCCGCGCGCGGACCGGGCCTATAGGCGCGCCCATGACCACGACGACTGCGCCAGCCATGCCCGCGGAGTGGCGCGATTTCTTCGCGCTGACCAAGCCGCGGGTGATGAGCCTGGTGATTTTCACCGGCCTCTGCGGCCTGCTTGCCGCACCCGACACGATCCACCCCGTGCTCGCCTTCACGGCGATCCTCTGCATCGCCGTCGGCGCGGGCGGCGCCGCCGCGCTCAACCAGTGGTGGGAAGCCGATCTCGACGCGGGCATGAAGCGCACCGCCGCGCGCCCGCTGCCCGCGGGCCGCATGGACCGTACCTCGGCGCGCGACTTCGGCATCGGCCTGTCGGTCGGTTCGGTCCTGCTCATGGGCGTGGCGATCGGTTGGCTTGCCGCTGCGATCCTGGCCGTGTCGATCGTCTATTATGCTGTGATCTACACGATCTGGCTCAAGCCGCGCACGCCGCAGAACATCGTCATCGGCGGAGGCGCCGGCGCTTTTCCGCCGCTGATCGGCTGGGTCGCGGCCACCGGCGACATCACCGCGATGCCGGTGATTCTCTTCGCCATCATCTTCATGTGGACACCGCCGCATTTCTGGGCGCTCGCGCTGTTCGTGAAGACCGATTACGCCAAGGTCGGCATTCCGATGATGCCGGTCGTCGCGGGCGAGACTTCGACTCGCCGCCAGATCCTGGCCTACGCGGTGCTTCTCCTGCCCTTGTCGGCCTTGCCCTGGTTCATCGGTGGCACAGGTGCGGTCTACGGGATCACCGCTTTGGTGCTTTCCACCGTGTTCCTGCTCTTCTCGCTGCGGGTAGGCCTGCGCCGCCGCGTTTCGGACGACGACACGATGAAGCCCGAAAAGCAGCTCTTCGCCTATTCGATCATCTATCTTTTCGCGCTGTTCGCGGCGCTTGTTGCCGACCACTGGCTGGTCCAGGGAGCCATCGCATGAACGAACTCGATCCTCAGGCCGAACGCATGCGCATCATCCGTGGCCGCAACCGCGTCTTCGGCGTGCTGCTGGTCGGCTTCGCGGTGCTGATCTTTGCGATTTCGATCGCCAAGATGGCCTGAAGTCGATGGCCGCGGAACAAGCCACGCTGCAACAACGCAATCGCCGGGTCGGCATCATCATGGCCGGCGTCGTGCTGGCCATGATCGGCCTCGGTTATGCCTCGGTGCCGCTCTACCGGATGTTCTGCCAGGTCACGGGCTTCGGCGGCACGACGATGCGCGTCAGCGAGGCGCAGGCGGCAACGATCGTCTCGACCAACAAGGACATGCAGATCCGCTTCGACGCCAATGTCGAGCGCGGCATGCCCTGGGAGTTCAAGCCCCTGCAGGCGGTCGATACCGTCTCGGTCGGCGTGCGCGACATGGCGATCTTCACGGCCAGGAACCTGTCGGACAAGCCGATCACCGGCACGGCCAGCTTCAACGTCACGCCCGAGCAGGCCGGCAAGTATTTCAGCAAGATCCAGTGCTTCTGTTTCACCGAGCAGACGCTGAAGCCGGGCGAGGAAGTGCGCATGCCGGTGATCTACTACGTCGACCCCAAGATTCTCGACGATCCCGACAACAAGGACGTCGACGAGATCACCTTGAGCTACACTTTCCACGTCACCGCCGAGGAGAAGGCGGCGGATGCCGGTGCGAAGGCACTGGACCGCGCCGGAACGGGCGGTTAAGGGCCTTCCGAAATCCATCACGGGCGGTCTAGGCCGCTCCAGCGACGCAACAGGGACCAGAGGCATCATGGCCGGAACCAAGAACCACGATTATCACATCCTGCCGCCCGACATCTGGCCGCTGGTGGGCTCCATGTCGGCCGTGACGATGACGAGCGGCGGCGTGCTCTACATGCACAACAACCCGATCGGGAAGTACATCCTGCTGCTCGGCCTGTTCGGCGTGCTGCTGACGTTCTACTCGTGGTGGTCGAACGTGGTGAAGGAAGCCAAGGAGGGCTACCACACCCCGGTCGTGCAGCTGCACCTGCGCTATGGCATGATCCTGTTCATCGCCTCCGAGGTGATGTTCTTCGTCGGCTGGTTCTGGGCCTTCTTCGACTTCTCGCTGTTCCCGTCGGAGCTGTCCGAGGTGGTCGGCGGGCAATGGCCGCCCAAGGCGGTCGAAGCGGTCATGGATCCGTTCGACCTGCCGCTGCTCAACACGCTGATCCTGCTCTGCTCGGGCACGACGGTCACCTGGGCGCACCACTGCCTGATCAACGGCGACCGCGACGGCCTCAAGAAGGGCCTGTGGCTGACGATCCTGCTGGGTCTGCTGTTCACCTCGATCCAGGTCTACGAATACGCCCACGCGCCGTTCCCCTTCGCGGGTAATACCTATGGCTCGGCCTTCTACATGGCGACCGGGTTCCACGGCTTCCACGTGGCGATCGGCACGATCTTCCTGATCGTCTGCCTCAAGCGCACCTACAACGGCGACTTCACGCCCAAGCAGCACTTCGGTTTCGAAGCAGCGGCCTGGTACTGGCACTTCGTCGACGTGGTGTGGCTGTTCCTCTTCGTCGCGATCTACGTCTGGGGCGGCTGGGGCTACCCGACGCATTGATCCGATGACGGACGAAAATCCGCAAGACACCAAGGGGCAGCCGGGACTCGTTCCGGCTGCCCTTTTCGGTCTCTGCCCGCGCTGCGGCGCGCGGACGCTCTTCGCGGGCGTGGCGCAGTTCGCCGACCGCTGCCGTGCCTGCGGGCTCGACTTCACCAGCTTCAACGTCGGCGATGGGCCGGCGGCCTTCCTCACCCTGATCATCGGGGCTGTGGTCACGGCGCTGGCGATCGGGCTCGAACTGACCGCGCATCCGCCGTTCTGGCTGCATGTCGTGCTCTGGATACCGCTGACCGCCGCCGCCGTGGTCTGGGGGCTGCGTGCCGGCAAGGGCGCGCTGCTCGCCGCTGAATACCAGCGCGCCCAAAAACCAGACGGGGCGGGCGAGGCCGAACGCAAGGATCCATGATGCGCCGACTTCCGATATTCGCGTCGCTGCTCGTGCTGGCGGCGGTTGGCGTCATGATCCGCCTTGGCTTCTGGCAGCTCGACCGGCTGCATCAGAAGGAGGCGCTGCTTACGCGTTATGCGCAAGCGAGCGGGCTCTCGGCCGACGTGTCCTTCCCGCGCGATGCCAAGGCCGCCGAATCGGTGCTCTATCGCCACGCCCGGATCGACTGCGCCGCAGTGCGCGGTGTCACCGTGACTGCCGGCCACAACGCCAAGGGCGAGACCGGCATGGCCAACATCGCCGACTGCACGCTGGCGGGAGGGGGGCAGGCACGCGTCGTGATCGGCTGGTCACGCAATCCTCTGCCGGGGCAATGGCAAGGCGGCCCGGTCAGCGGCATCATAGCCCCCGGACCGCGCCTCGTCGCCGATCCGCCGCTCGCCGGGCTCGAAGCCAATGCGCGGCCGGATCCGGGCGATCTGCCGAACAACCATCTGGCCTACGCCGTGCAATGGTTCCTCTTCGCGCTGACCGCGCTGGTGATCTACGTCCTGGCGATCCGCAAGCGGCTGCGCGGAGCGTAGCGGACTGCTTGCCCTTTGCCGCGCGTCTCGCTAACCGCCGGCTCCCATGGACTACGTCAGCACCAGAGGCAGCGCGCCTTCGCTCGATTTCGCCGGCGCCACGCTCGCCGGTCTCGCATCGGATGGCGGGCTCTACGTCCCGCGCGAATGGCCGAGCTTCTCCACGGCCGAGATCGCGGCGATGGCGGGCCTGCCCTATGCCGAGCTCGCGCAGCGGATCATGCAGCCCTTCGTTGGCGACAGTCTGACACCGGAGAAACTGCTCGAGCTGACGACCGCCGCCTATGGCCGCTTCGCGCACAAGGCCGTGACCCCACTCGAACAGTTCGACGAACAGCACTGGCTGCTCGAACTGTTCCACGGTCCGACCCTGGCCTTCAAGGACGTCGCGCTCCAGCTGCTCGGCCTGCTGTTCGAGGAGTTCCTCGGTCGCGGCGACCAGAACCTGACGATCGTCGGCGCCACCTCGGGCGATACCGGCTCGGCCGCAATCGACGCGGTCGCCGGCCGCGCCAAGGTCGATATCTTCATGCTCCACCCCAAGGGTCGGGTCAGCGACGTTCAGCGGCGCCAGATGACCACGGTCCTCGCGCCGAACGTTCACAACATCGCGATCGAGGATGCGACCTTCGACGATGCCCAGGCGATCGTGAAGCGCATGTTCAACGATGCGGCCATGACCAGCCGCTTCAACATCGGCGCGGTCAATTCGATCAACTGGGCGCGGCTGATGGCGCAGGTGGTCTACTACTTCGCCGCCGGGCTCCAGCTCGGGGCGCCGCATCGCCCGGTCGCCTTCTCGGTGCCGACGGGCAATTTCGGCGACGTCTTCGCCGGCTACGTCGCCGCGAAGATGGGCCTGCCGATCGCCAAGCTGATCGTCGCGACCAACGTCAACGACATCCTCCACCGCGCGCTGTCGACCGGCGACTATTCGCAGGGCACGGTCACGCCGACCGCGGCACCGTCGATGGACATTCAGGTTTCGTCGAACTTCGAGCGTCTGGTGTTCGACGTCGGCGGCCGCGACGGCCTTGCGCTTGCCGCGCAGATGCACGGCTTCGAAGCCAGCAAGGCGATGCAGCTGACCAACGCCCAGCGCGAAGGCGCGGCCTCGCTGTTCGCCAGCCGCCGTGCCGATACCGACGATATGAGCCAGGCGATTCGCTGGGCTTGGGAGAACTGCGCCGAGCTGATCGATCCGCATACCGCGATCGGCCTGCACGCTGCGCGCGTCGCCGATCTGCCGCGCGACGTGCCGATCGTCACCCTGGCGACCGCGCACCCGGCCAAGTTCCCCGACGCCGTCGAGCGCGCCACGGGCCAGCGTCCCGAGCTGCCCGCGCGCGTCGGCGATCTGTTCGACCGCGAGGAGCGCTGCGTCGATCTGCCGGGCGACTATGACGCGATCGCCGAATATGTCGCCGCGCATGCGGTGCCGAAGATCTGATGGCCGAGCTTGCGCCTGACCCGCTGATCCTGGCGGGCGAGGGCTGGCAGGACTACGGCCTCGTCGATTCGGGCCATGGCCGCAAGCTCGAGCGCTACGGTGCCTACCGCTTCGTCCGGCCCGAGCCGCAGGCGCTGTGGACGCCCAAGCTCGCCGAGTGGAACGCGCACGGCGAATTCGTCCCCGGTTCGGACGAGGACGGCGGCGGCCGCTGGCAATTCGACAAGCCCGTACCGCGCGACGGTTGGGAGCTCGGTGTCGGTCCGGTTCGCTTCACCGCGCAATGCACTCCGTTCCGCCATCTCGGCTTCTTCCCCGACATGGCGCCGGTCTGGTCGTGGATGGGCGAGCAGCTTAACGGCAAGCAGGACGGGTCCACGCTGAACCTGTTCGGCTATACCGGCGTCGGCACGCTCTCGCTGTCCGAGCACGGCGCGGTGACCCATGTCGACGCCTCGAAGAAGTCGGTGGCCCAGGCGCGTGCCAATGCTGCATTGTCTGGCATGGAAGCGCGGCCGGTGCGCTGGATCGTCGACGATGCCGCGAAGTTCACCGCGCGCGAAGTGCGCCGCGGCAAGCGCTACGACGGCATCATTCTCGATCCGCCCAAATTCGGCCGCGGTCCCGAGGGCGAGGTCTGGCGGCTCGAGGAGCACTTGCCGGGGCTCGTCGCCGATTGCCGCAAGCTGCTCGATGCCGACAGCCGCTTCCTGTTCCTCACGGTCTATGCCGTGCGCATGTCGTCGCTGGCGATCGGCGGGCTGCTCGCGGAGCTCTTCGCCGACATGCCCGGCACGATCGAGCACGGCGATCTTGCGGTGCGCGAGGACGGGCAGGGGCGTCTGCTGCCCACCGCGATCTTCGCGCGGTGGCGCAGAGACTGACGACCGATCGTTAGCGCCGCCCGCGCGGCTTGCGGAACTTCAGCACGAACTGGTCGGTCTTGCCGCGCACGCCGGTCTCGAAAACCTTCTGCGTGTGGTCGTCGGCCTCGTGGCGCAGGATCGCGCTGCGCGCCTCGAGCTTGAAGCCTGCGGCTTCGACCTCCCGGATCACCGCGGCGTCCTCGATGCGGTGAAGCGTGTTGGTCTGCGTCGCGCCCGATCCCGCGGCGCCCTGGTGATCGCTGACGAGGTAGACCCCGCCGGGCTTGAGCGCGGCGAAAGCGGCGGTGTTGACCAGCGCGGCCTGATCCGAATCGCCGATCTTGTTGTTCTTGAAGTCGTGATAATTCTGCGTCGTCCAGACGAGATCGACCGGTTCGGGGGCGCCGAGCTGGCCGGGCTGCACCAGTTGCTGGCTGACATTGGGATGGGCCTTGGCCCAGGCCTCGACCGCCGTCGAAGCGCGCGTGGCATTGGTATAGACATAGCCGTTGCCGCCGACCGCGAGGCTCAGCAGCCGCGTGAAGTAGCCGCCGCCAGGCGATATCTCGAGCACCTTCCAGCCGGGGCGGACGCCCGCGAAGGCCAGCATCTCGGCCGGTTTGCGATCGGTGTCGCGCACCGTGTCGGCCTCGGGGCGCTCGGGATTGAGCACGGCGCCGGCGACGCCGCGCGGCGTCTGCAGCTTGGTCAGCGTCGCCGCGATGCCCGGTACGGCCACGGCCAGCAGCACGGCCGGCCCCAGGCCCAGAAAACGCTTACCCATGATCGTCACTCCACCGCATCGATGCCGAAGGTCTATCAAATCGCCGCGCTCGCACAAACCGCCGAATTGCGCATGGACTGGACAGTTTGGCAGTGAAGTGCCATCGGCGCGGCTCGCCGCAGCTCCCGCAGGAAAACCAAGCTTGGCCGACAGCCTGATCCTTGAAGTCGCCGATTTCGAAGTCGACGTGCTCACCGGAATCTATTCCGAGGAGACGGGCAAGCCGCAGCCGCTGCGGATCACGATCCAGGCCGCGATGAAACCGATCGATCGCTACTCGCCCGACACGCCTCTGAGCGCCAGCAAGAATTACATGGATCTCAAGTTCGCGGCGTCGGATGCGCTGCCGCCGGGGCTGCATTTCAAGCTGATCGAGGCCGTGGCCGATCACATCTGCGATACCCTGTTTCTGCAGGACGCGCGGATCGAGGCGGTGACCGTGAAGATCATCAAGCTGGCAATCGCCGAGGCCGGCGAGAAGATCGGCATCACCTTGACCCGGCAGCGCCGCTGATGACGCTGCTGCGCGTCGGTGGGCTTCCGCGGGAGCCGCTGGCGGCCGCGGCGCAGTTTTACGGCGAGGCTCTCGAAGCGATTCGCCGGGCGCTTGCCGAAGCGCCCGATCACCTCGTCATCGCCTTCGATCCGGCCGACTATACGCACAAGGCCTGGCGGTTGGCAGCGGTGCAGCAGCTTGCGCGCGATCACGCACCGGTGCGGGTGAATGCGGTGGCCGGGAGCGACGAGAAGGCCATCGCCGCGGCGCTGGCCTATCTCGGCACGGCGGAAGGCGTCACGGGACAATATCTTCCGCTTGATGGAAACGGCGCGGCAGCGTTACTATCTAAGAACGGATGACCAAGCCCGCGCCTCTCATCGATCAGTTCGCCCGGCGGATAACCTATCTGCGCCTGTCGGTGACCGATCGCTGCGACCTGCGCTGCGCCTATTGCATGCCCGAGCGGCAGACCTTTCTGCCCAAGGCCGAGGTCCTGAGCCTCGAAGAACTCTACAAGCTTTCGCTGGGCTTCATCGATCGCGGCATCACCAAGCTGCGGCTGACCGGTGGCGAGCCACTGGTGCGTCGCGACGTGGTCGACCTGATCCAGGCGCTCGGGCGCAAGGTGGGTGACGGACTCGAAGAGCTGACCCTGACGACCAACGCCACGCGGCTCGCGCAGTTTGCCGATCCGATCGCCGCGGCGGGGGTCAAGCGGATCAACGTCTCGCTCGATACGCTCGACCGTGCGACCTTCGCCAAGCTGGCGCGGCGTGATTCGCTGCCCCAGGTGCTCGAAGGCCTGGCCGCGGCCAAGGCGGCGGGGCTTAAGGTCAAGATCAACACCGTGGCGCTCAAGGGACTCAACGAGGGCGAGATTCCCGATCTGATCGCCTGGGCGCACTGCCAGGGCTTCGATCTGACCCTGATCGAAGTGATGCCGCTGGGCGAGGTCGAGGAGGATCGCTTCGATCACTACCTGCCGCTGTCGGCGGTGCGCGACGATCTGGACAAGCGCTGGACGCTGACGCCGAGCGGGCACCGCACGGGCGGGCCGGCACGCTATTTCGACATTGCCGAGACCGGCGGGCGGATCGGCCTGATCACGCCGCTGACCAACAATTTCTGTGACGGCTGCAATCGCATCCGCGTGACCACGACGGGCCAGCTCTACGCTTGCCTCGGCGGCAACGAGCAGGTCGACCTCCGCGCCGCGCTGCGTTCGGCCGATCCCGAGGCGGCGCTCGATGCGGCGCTCGACCTGGCGATGAAGATCAAGCCCGCACGGCACAGCTTCGCGATCGACCGCCCGGGCAGCGCTCCGGCGCTGGCGCGGCATATGTCGATGACCGGCGGCTAGAAACCTTGGCCAAGCTCGTGTTCCTCGGACGGCTGGAAGATCTGGCCGGCGCCGCCGAGCGGGAAGTTTCCGACGGGCCGCTCACCGCAGTGCTGGCCGCGCTCGAACCTGAACTGGCGGAAGCACTGGTCGCCGATCGCATCCGGCTGGCGCTCAACGGGGTGCTGCTGGTCGATCGCAGCGGCATCGTGCTCGCCCCGTCCGACGAACTCGCCTTTCTGCCCCCGGTGAGCGGAGGCTGAATTGGCTGCCCCAGGTTTTCTTGGCGACGTTCGCCTGCTGACCGAAACGTTCGATGCCGGGGCCGAACTCGCGGCCTTCACCGCGGCGCAGGCCGAAGCGGGCGGTATCGCCAGTTTCCTCGGCCAGGTCCGAGCCGGCGGGGGGGTAGAGGCGCTCGAACTGCGGCACTATGGCCCGCTGACCCTCCCGGGCATGGAGGCGCTGGGGGAAGAGGCGCAGCGGCGCTGGGCGCTCGAAGGCCTGCTGATGATCCATCGCAGTGGTGAGATGGTGCCCGGCGATCCGATCGTCCTCGTCGCCGCCGCCGCGCGACACCGCCGCGATGCCTTCGCTGCGGCGGAATTCGCTATGGACCACCTCAAGAGCGAATCGTGGTTCTGGAAGCGCGAGAAGGTCGAGGGCCAATGGTCGTGGATCGAGCCGCGCCCCGTCGATTTCGAAGACAAGGATCGCTGGAAGGTTTAGCGCACCCGGCTGCGGAGCGTGGCGAGGATCTGATCCTCCTCGCCGACCAGCGTCGTCACTTGATCGCGCGCGGACGCGATCGCGTCGATCGCCTGGCGATTGCCCGATTCGGCTGCCGCGATCGATTCGCTCGCATAGAGCTGATCGAGCTCGGCCAGAGACAGCATCGCATCGCTGCGCGCCGATTCGAGATCGGACAGCGCGATCGTCGCCACCGACCAGCTTTCACTGCCTGGCGCGCCGTTCCCACCCGCAGCGACCAGTCGTTGAGTATTGGCGCGTCTGGCGGCGAAGCGCTGGTGCGCCGAGCGCGCCTGGTCGACGAGCTGCGCGAGCCGGGTGGTAAGCTGCGGACTGGCGGGCGCGGGCGCTGGCGGCGGGGCTTCGGGCGCTACCGGCGACGCGCTCCCGGTCACGCGTTCGGCCGAGCGCCGTTCGAGCGAGGGGTAGTCGGTCGCGGCGGCACAGGCCGTCAGCGAGGCGATCAGGACGAGCGGCAGGAACGGTGCAGGCGTACGACGCATGCCGGTGCCATAGCATGGTGCCAGCGCATCGCGAGATGCAATCCGACGCCTCATCGCGGTTGACACCTTCGGGACCTTCGATTATCGGCACCGCTCTTTCCGGCTCCTGTCATCCGACGGGTCACCGGCGCGTTGCCTAGGTCGCATGTCGCGGTTGGGGCAGTAAGACAGATAGACAGGTAAGGGCACCATGTTCGCAGTAGTGCGCACGGGCGGCAAGCAGTATCGGGTTGCCGCCGGAGACAAGATCGCGGTCGAGAAGCTGGCGGGTGAAGCCGGCGACAAGATCACCCTGGGCGACGTTCTGATCGCCGGCAACGACGGCGAAATCGCCGACGCTGCGAAGGTCGTGGTTTCGGCCGAGATCATTGCGCAGGCGAAGTCCGAGAAGGTCATCGTCTTCAAGAAGCGCCGCCGGCACAACTATCGCCGCAAGAACGGCCATCGCCAGCAGCTGACGCTGCTGCGCATCCTCGCCGTCGGTGGTGAGGAAAAGAAGGCCGCCAAGAAGGCTGCCGCGCCCAAGGCTGAAGCTGCTGCGCCCGAAGCGCCTGCGGCCGAATAAGACCGGAGTAGATCGAGATGGCACATAAGAAAGCAGGCGGTTCGTCGCGTAACGGTCGCGATTCGGCCGGCCGTCGCCTCGGCGTGAAGAAGTT